>DATBFX010000433.1:0-1613 GCA_036558305.1 Thermomicrobiales bacterium
GACGCGCGGACTGAACTGGGTAGATGCCAGCTGCAGGGCGACGATCGTGATCGAAAAGACGGTCCCGGTAACGGTGACGATCGAACCGGCGATCGCTTCCAAGACCCCGCGCGCTCCGCTCGCGCCGCCGCCAAAGACCCAGGTGTAATGCCCCTGCGGCGAGAGGGCCACCCGCTCGTCGAGTCGAACCATCGCCAACGCTAGGACGACGGAGCCGACCGTGATCGCGGCGGGGAGAAACCAGAGACTCTGTTGCCAGTCGAACCACCACGATGCCACCGTCTTTCGCATCTGCTATCTCCCATGGCCGGCGACTCGGTGAGACCGGCCTTTGTCCGTGGCTCCCCGGGTCGATCCCGGAGCCCTGCCGCGGAGTCGCCGCTCTCCCTCCGGCGTCTCGTTTGGAACGTCGCCTCCGTACCAACGCGTCAGCGGGACGCTGCTGACGCCGTGGGCGATCAACGACGCGCAGACGATCAGCGAGGCGAGGACCCATGGCGCGGAGTCGCCGGTCCGGTTGTGGGCGAACGCGCCGTAGTAGATCCCGCCGACCCCGATCGGGCCGAACCAGCCCACGAAGAGCGTCTCGCGTGGACCGAACCGCTCGCCAAGAAGCGGTTGCAGGGCGACGGCGACCGGCAAGCGGCGGAAGAGGAGGATTGCCGCGACGATGGCGAGTCCGCGCCATCCAAAGGAGCCCCAACCGTCCCACGGAAGGGATGCGCCGAACAGGACGAAGACCGGTAGGACGAAGAAGCGGTTCGCCGCCTCCTGGGCACGGTGCAGGTGTGCGCGGTCCTCGTCGTCCAGGAGATGGGCGAAGGCGAGTCCGCCGGCGAAAACGGCGAGGATGCCGTTGGTGCCGATGAGCCGGGCGGCGCCGAGCAGGACGAGGGAGAGGGCGATCGAGGAGGCGAGGAGCGATGTCTCCTCGACGAGCGCGTGTACCTTCGCCCAGCGCAGCAGGCGGCCCGCGGCGTAGCCGACGGCGGCCGCGGCGAGAACGCCGACGCCGACCTCCCACAGCACGGTCCGCATCGCCCAATGAACGAGCGCATCGCCAGCCGAGCGGGTGAGCAGCAGGATTCCCAGCACCACGAAGGGATAGGCGAGTCCATCGTTGGCACCGGACTCCGCCGAGATCGCGTCGCGGACGTGGGCGGGCAGGTTCTCTTCCGCCACGCGACCGGTCACGATCGTGCTGGCGACGACGGGATCGGTCGGGGTCACCACCGCGCCGGTCAACATCGCGAGCCAGAACGGCAGGTTCGTGAGGAGGAAGACGATCAGTCCGCTGACGATCCACATCCCGGCCATCAGTGGCCCGAGCAGAACGGCCGCGGTCCTGGACTTGTCGATGTAATAGCGTGGGGGAAGGCGGAGGGCGACGCCCATCAGTCCGATGGCAAGCGTGATGCGCGCCGCCTCTTCGACGACGAAGCTCTGGCTTTCCCACCGGGACACGTCGAGAACGCCGAAGCCCCGGTCTCCCAGCAGGATGCCGATGGCGACGGCGATCAGCGGCATCGGCACCGGATGCCGGCGGGCGATACCGGAGATGAGCCCGAGGCAGAGGACGATGCCGCCGATCGAAACCAGCGCGACGTCGTATT
>DATBFX010000434.1:0-2167 GCA_036558305.1 Thermomicrobiales bacterium
GGTGCAGCCGCGCCGCGGCGTCGAGAAGTCCACGCCGTCCATCGAGGTGATCGGCGCGAAGCTGCACAACTTGAAAGACGTGAACGTGCGATTCCCGCTGGGCCGCCTGTCGGTCGTGACGGGCGTGAGCGGATCGGGGAAGTCGACGCTCGCGAGGGACGTGTTGCACGAGAATCTCGTTCGCATCGTGCAGGCGGAAGGCGGACGGCGGAAGGCGGAAGGAGAACCGTCTTTTTCCGCCTCCCGCCTTCCGCCTTCCGCCATCACCGCTTCCGCCGCCTCTAGCGTGAAGCCGCCGACGAAGACGGCCAGGCGGCGGAAGAGCGCCTGCTCCTCGGGGACGAGTAGGTCGTGGGACCAACCGATGGCGGCGCGCATCGTCTGTTGCCGCGCCGGCAGGTCCTGGGCGCCGCCGGTGAGGAGGGCGAGCCGGTGCCCCAACCGGGCTTGCAACGCCGCCGGCGAGAGAACTTTCACCCGCGCCGCCGCCAGTTCGATCGCCAGCGGCAACCCGTCGAGCCGGCGGCAGATCTCGACCACCGCCGGCGCCGTCTCGGCGGTCAGCGTGAGGTCGGGTTTGACGGCGCGCGCCCGATCGACGAAGAGCCGAACCGCCTCCGAGGCGACCGTCTCGTCCGCCGAGGCCGCCGCCTCCGCCGTCGGCAACGACAGCGGCGGCACCGGGTATTCCTGCTCGCCGGACACGCGCAGCCGCACGCGGCTCGTCACCAGGACCTTGAGTCCCGGACAGGCGGCGAGCAAGGCGGCCAACGCCGGGGCCGCCTCGACCACCTGCTCGAAGTTGTCCAGCACCAGCAGGAGGTTCCGGGTCGCTAGGAACGCTTCCAGACGCGCGGCCAGCGGTTCGTCCGCGGCCTCGCGTACCCCGAGCACCTGGGCGATCGCCGGCGCGACGAGGGCGGAGTTGGAGATCGGGGCCAGGTTGACCAGCCAGACACCGTCCGCAAAAGCCTGCCCTGAGCTTGCCGAAGGGTCGGTCACCACGGCCGCGGCGCGGGTCGCCAACCGCGTCTTACCGACGCCGCCGGGGCCGGTCAGCGTGACCAGGCGAACTTCCTCGCGGCGCAGCAGGTCGGCGACGGCGGCGACTTCGGGCGCGCGGCCGATGAACGCCGACAGCGGGGCCGGGAGGTTGTGGACGGCACCGACGGTAGGAGCGAGCGACACCCGATGACCCTTCTCTGGGCAGCAGTTCCCGCCACCGATCATGATAAGCCGGGGTGTCCGGTCGTCAACCGGGCACCCCTCCCACTCGGCGGGACGCAAGCCCCGCCACCGCTTCCCACCAATGGGCCATGATCCGTCCGTCCCCGCGGCGGTACTCTGGTCCCCCCGACCGACGACCGTTGGACCGCACCGAGGAGGACCACCGTGGGGACGTCCGCCGACCGCACCGCCGAATACCACGTCGAGCATCGGGAGGATGGCAGGCGGGCCATCATCGCCGTCGGCACCCCGCTGCTGGCACCCATTGCCAACCGCCTCGTCGCCCAGGGCAAGCGCGGCTACCTCGCCGTCGTCCACGCCGAGACCGGCGAACTCGTCATCCGCTGCCCGATCGCTCCCGACGAACCCGCCAACTCCGCCGGGACCTGAACGCCGCATCGTGGACACTCGGATTGGGAACCGGCAGCGATCCACCGAGCCGTACGTCTCGCACTGACTCCATTTCCAACCCAGATCGTCGAGTGCAAAATTGAGTATATCCAATGAGTAGTCCTACGGATGCCCCGCTTCGCCTCGCTCGGCAAACTCTGTCGTGCGGGTCGGCGTCGTCCTGCCGCCCGCTCGAACGAACATGAATCGGAGAAGGCACGGTGGTCACCCGCGCAAACTACGTCAATTGGCGTAGCTGCCCGAACGGGCGTGGAACCGGGAAATACAGCGAACAACTGATAGCCGGGGCGGAGACGATGCCCCACCATGGTGACATCGCCGATGACCGGCGGTCCGACAGACGACGATCTCGACGGCAATGATCTGACGACCGAATCGCTTCGTATCTGTGTTGCGACAACGGGCACCGGAACGCGCGGGCACTTTGGAACGGGCGCCGCGGTGCCGATCGGACCTCACCGTCGATCGGATGACGTGCAAGGTTGAAGCGGCCGCCGGCAGCCCTCCTCATCGGGAGCGGCGCCGGCGG
>DATBFX010000435.1:0-18617 GCA_036558305.1 Thermomicrobiales bacterium
AGGGCGGACACGGCGGTCCGCCCCTAAGAAAGTCGCGAACGGTATCTCTCTTGGAGAACGTCATACGCGCAGTTTGATGAAAGCGCGGCAGGGCCGGCTCCCGATCGGGAGCCGGCCCTGCCGCGTCAACTACCCGCCGAACCGTTACTTCTTGACCGTCGCGCCCACCGACACGGTCGTCCCGTTGTACGAGGCGGTGATGGTCACGCTCGTGTTGGAGTTGACCTTGGGCGCCGTGATGGTGAACGTCGCGCTCGTTTGACCGGCAGCGATCGTCACGGTCGCCGGCACCGTCGCCGCATTGGTGTTGCTGCTCGACAGGTTGATCGTCATCCCGCCCGCGGGCGCCGGACCGCTGATCGATACCGTGCCGGCCATCGTGCCGGGCGAGTTGATGCTGGTCGGCGAAGCCGTCACCGAACTGAGCGGCGGTGGGTTGACGGTCAGGGTTGCGGACATCGTGTTGCCGAAACTTGCCGCGATCGTCGCTTGCGTCGCCGCGGCGACGGCGGTCGTCGTGACGGCGAAGGTCGCCGTCGTCTGCCCCGCCGCGACCGTCACGCTCGCCGGCACCGCGGCCGATCCGTCGCTGCTGGAGAGGCCGATCGCGATCCCTCCGGTCGGGGCCACGCCGCTCAACGTCACCGTGCCGGTTGGGTTCGTCACCTGGCCGACGACGGTCGACGCGCTCAGGGAGAGGGACGAGACGGTCGGTGGCGTCACCGTCAGGCCCGCGGTCGCCGAAGCGCCGTCGAGGGTCGCCGTGATCGTCGTCGTTGCCTGCGCGGCCACCGCGACGGTCGTTGCCGTGAACGTTGCCGTCGTCTGGCCGGCCGCGACCGTGACCGAAGCCGGCACCGTTGCCGCCGCCGTGTTCGAGCTGGTCATGGTAACGACGACCCCACCCGCTGTGGCGGCGTTGGAGAGTGTTATCGTCCCGGTCGCATTCGTCTTGCCCTGGACGCTCGCCGGATTGACCGCGACGCCCGAGAGTTTGACCGAGATTACGCTGAGATTGGCGGTCTGGGTCGACCCCGCGCCCGTCGCCGAGATGACCACCGTCGCGTCGGCCTGGACGATCTTGGACGTCACGGTAAACGTCGCCGTCGTGTGTCCCGCCGCCACCGTCACCGATGCCGGCACGGTCGCCGCGTTGGTCGCGCTGCTGTTGAGGCTGATCACGGTGCCGCCGCTCGGCGCCGCGGCAGTCAACGTGACCGTCGCCGTCGCGTTTGCGGAACCGCCGATCACCGAACTCGGGCTCACGACCAAGCTCTGGATTTGGTACGAGTTGATCGTCAGCGTCGTCGTCACGGTCGCACCGCCGTACGTCGCGGAGATGGTCACCGTCGTCGGTGACGACACGGTGGTCGTGGTGACGGTGAAGGTCGCGGTCGTCGCGCCGGCGGCGATCGTGTCGCTGGCGGGCAACGAGGACGCCGTGCTGTTATCGGACAGCGTGACTACCACACCACCCGTCGGCGCTGGGCCGCTGATCGTGACCGTACCTGTCGTCGAGGATGGGCTCGTGCCGACCACCGACGACGGGTTGACCGCAACCGAGGTCAGGACCGGCGGATTGATCGCCAGGGTCGCGGTCGCCGAGGTCGCGCCGTAGCTGGCGGTGATGGTCCCCGACGTTGCCGCGCCGACAGTCGATGTGGTGACGGTGAAGGTGGCCGTGGTGGCGCCGGCGGCGACGGTGACCGACGCCGGCACCGTTGCGTCCGGCTTGTTACTGCCCAGGGAGACCGTGACGCCACCCGCCGGCGCGGCCAGGGTGAGCGTGACGGTACCGGTGACCGAGGTCCCGCCCGTCACCGAGGTCTGCGGCAAGGTCACCGACGCAACGGCGAAACCGAGTACGGTCAGGTTGGCGGTGACCGTGGTTCCGCCGTAGCTGGCCGCGATGTTGCCCGTCGTCGTCGCGGAAACGGCGATCGTCGAGACGGTAAACGTTGCCGAGGTCGCCCCGGCAGCAACCATGACGCTCGCCGGAACCGTGGCCGCGGCGTTGTTGCTCGTCAGCGTCACGACGGCGCCGCTGGACGGGGCGGGCCCGTTCAGCGTGACGGTACCGGTACTGGAAGACGCGCTCGTACCGGCGACGGAGGACGGGTTGAGGGCGACCGCGGTCAGGACCGCCGGATTTACCGTCAGGGAGGCCGTGGCCGACGATGTGGTGTACGACGCGGCGATCGTAGCGGTCGTGGCGGCGCTGACGGCCGACGTCGTGACCGTGAAGGTCGCGGTCGTCGCCCCGGCCGCCACGGTGACCGTTGCTGGCACCGTGACCGCCGCCTTGTTGCTGCTCAGGTTGACCGTGGCGCCGCCGCTCGGGGCGGGGATAGTCATCGTGACGGTCCCGATGACGGACGTGCCACCGGTCACCGTCGACTGGGCAAGGGTCAGTTGGGCAACGGCCAAACCGAGCACCGAGAGGTTCGCGGAGGCGGTGTCGCCGCCGAACGAACCGTTGACCGTCGCGCTGGTCGTGCTCGACACAGAAAGCGTGGTGACGGTGAAGGTCGCCGACGAAGCGCCGGCGGCGACCAGAATCGAGGCGGGCACGGACGCGGCGGCGGTGTTGGAGTTGGACAGGGTCACCGTGGCGCCGCCGGACGGAGCCGGGCCGTTGAGCGTCACCGTGGCGGTCGACGGCTGACCTCCGGGAACGGTGGTCGGATTCAATGAGAGGCCGGTCAGGCGCGGCGGATTGATCGTGACCTGGGCGGTTTGCGACTGACCGCCGTACGCACCGGTGATCGTGGCGGTGCGGGCGCTGCCGACGGCACTGGTGCTGACGGTGAAGGTCGCGCTGGTCGAACCGGCCGGCACGGTCACGGAGGCGGGGACCGTCGCGGTGGCGTTGGAACTGGTCAGGGTCACGCTGATGCCCCCGGCCGGCGCCTGGCTGCTGAGCGTCGCCGTCCCGGTCACCGCGGTCCCGCCGGTGACGGTGCTCGTCGAGACCGTCACGCTCGTCAGGGACGGCGGATTGATCGTCACGGGTGCGGTCACCGATGTTCCGCCCAACGACGCCGAGATAGTCGCGCTCGACGCGCTGGCGACCGCCTTGGCGATGACCGAGAAGGTCACGCTGCTGGCGCCCTCCGGTACGGTCACGCTCGCGGGAACCGTCGCGCTGCTGCTGGAGCTGGCGATCGTCACCGAGGCGCCACCGGTGCCGCTCGGGACCGTGGCCGACAACGTCAGCGTGGCCGTAGCGAAGCCGCCGCCTTCTAGCCGCGAAGGCGAAATCGTCAGCGACGAGGGGGTGAGTGGCAGGAGCGTCAACGTGGCGGATTTGAGGAGACCGTTGTAGTCGGCCGTGATCGTGACGGTCGTTTCCGTGGCGACTGCCTGGGTGATGATTGAGAACGCGGCACCGTCGTGCCTCGAAGAGATCGTGACCGTGGCGGGCAGCGTGTTGTGGCTGTCCGAACTGTCCAGGGACACCGCAACACCGGAGGTCGGTGCCGTGCCGTTGAGCGTGATGTAGCCGGTGGCGATGCCTCCGGACACGATGGAGGTTGGATCGACCGTCAGGGAGGACAATTGGAGCGAGGTGATGAGGACACTCGTCGTCTTGCTCACCCCGCCGAAGCTTGCGGTGATGGTCGCGGTGCTGCCGGTGGCCGCGCTGGCGCCGCCGGTCACCGAGAACAGGACCGACTTCGAACCGGCGGGAACGGTGACCGAGGAGGGCACCGTGGCCACGGACGTCGCGCTGCTGGAGAGGCTGACCACCGCGCCGCCGGCGGGCGCTGCACCCGTCAACCAAACTCGGGCATTGGCCGATCCGCCATTCGCGACCGACACGATCGACGGCAGAGCCTCTTTGAGGGCGGGGGGATTGACCGTGATTGTCGCGCTCTTGCTGACGCCCAGGTAGGTCGACGTAATGGTCGCCGACGCCTTCGCCGTCACCGCGGTCGTGGACATCGAGAAGTTGACCCAATCTTGACCTTCAGGAACGGTGATCGTCGCCGGGACCGAGACGAGTCCAGGATTCGAACTGGTGAGGGAAACAACGGTGCCACCGGGTTGGCCCTCGCCGGTGAGTCGAACCTCGCCGGGGGTGGTGCCACCACCGGTCACCGAGTTCGGAATGATGCTCAGACCAAACAGCGCTGCCGGCTTGATCTGGATGACGATCGATTTGGAGACACCACCGTAGCTGGCCGTGACCGTGACCGACGAAGAGAGACTGACGGTGGCGAGGGAAACAGCGAGCGTAGCTCGGCTCGCGCCCGCGGCCACCGTGACCGACGCGGGAACACTCGCCAGACTAGAGTCGGTGCTGGTCAGGGTGACGACCGCACCACCGGTCGGTGCGTTTCCGTTCAGATCGACATAACCGCTTACCTGATATCCGGAATAGTAGCTGCCGGACAGGGTAAGCGCGGAGAGGGCGAGCGGTGACAGTGAGAGCGTGGCCGTCTTGGTGACACCCGCATAACCGGCGCTCACCGTCGCCGACGTCGTCGTGGTGACGGCGCTCGTCGTGACCGAAAACGTCGCCGAAGTTTGGTTGGCCGCAACCGTCACGGTCGCCGGCACCTGCGCGGCTTGTTGATTGCTGGCGAGGGTGACGAGGACACCGCCCGAAGGTGCCGGACCGTTCAGCTTCACGGTGCCAGTCGCCGCGACTTGCCCACCGACACCGGACGTCGGGCTGAGCGCGACACTCGACAGTGCGATCAAGCCGACACTGAGCGTCGCCGTTTTGGAGGTGCCGCCTTGTGCCGCCGTCAGGGTGACCGCCTGCGGCGTGGTGACGTACTTGGTCGTGATCGTGAACGTCGTCGTCGTCGCTCCGGCAGCTACCGTCGCGCTGGTCGGAACGGCGCCGACCGAGGTATTGGAGGAACCGAGGGCGACCACCATTCCTCCGGTCGGCGCCGGTCCCGTCAAGCTGATCGTTCCGGTCGTGGTGGCGCCGCCGGGGACACTGCTACCGGCCACCGAGAGGGAAGAAAGCTCGGTCGGCGTCACGGTCAGTGTCGCGGTCTTGCTGACCCCCGCGAAGCTTGCCGTCAGCGTCGTCGATGCCCGTGCGGCGACCTGGTTGGTCACCTCGGTCGTGGCCGCGCTCGACGCACCGGCGGCGACGGTGACCGACGCGGGAAAGGTGCCTACGGCAGCGTTGCTGTTCGCCAGGTTGACCTTGGCGCCGCCTGTCGGGGCGTTGCCGTTCAACGCCACGGTCACCTTGACGCTGTTGCCGCCGGAGGTCGACGTCGTCGACAGGGTGATCGAATTGAGGGTGAGGGGAACGACGGTAAGTGTGGCCGTCCTCGACACTCCGGCATAGGCGGCGGTAATCGTCGCGCTCACCGTCGTCGCGGTCGACGCGCCGGTGGCGTTGAACTTCGCCGAGGTGGAACCGGCCGGAACCGTGACGCTGGCCGGGACGGACGCGTTGGCCGAACTGCTGCTCAGCGAGACGACGACACCGCCGGCAATTGCCGTACCGGTCAGGGTGACGGTGCCGGTGGCAACGTTGCCGGCGGCAACGGTCGTCGGGCTGAGCGAGACCGAACTGAGCGCCGGCGGCTCGACGGTGATCGTCGCCGACTTCGTCGCACCGTCGGCCGCGGCCGAGACGGTGACCGCCGTCGATGCGCTCACCGCGACGGCGGTCGCCTTGAAGGTGCCTGAGGTCTTTCCGGCCGCGACGGTCATCGTCGCGGGGACAGACAGGGCGGAGGTATTGCTTGAAGACAGAGTCACCACCTGACCGCCGGTCGGCGCGGCGGCGGCCAGTGTCACCGTGCCGGTCACCGTAGTCCCACCGGTGATGCCGGTGGACGACAGCTTGAGCGAGGCGATGCCCGCCGCCGCCGAGGGGAACACGACGACGAAGGACAGGATCACCGCGAGGACGAGTGCGAGGCGTTTCATCATCATCACCAGTGGCTGGACGCGGGCTCAACTCCCGCGCCGTACGACGGCCATCGAGGCCACGCGGAACCACTGACGATTCTGGGCATTGCGGGGACGAGTCTGAATGAGTCGGAGTGCCCGATCGGGACCGGTACGTACGGTCCCGGTGACGAATGTCCCCTCCCCCGGTCGGCCTATGGCTATTGAGACCGAAGTCCGGCATCACGGGTAGGGTGCAATACGCGAACGACTCAATCGCCAGCGGCCGCGTCGGGTCGCAGCGAGGGCCAACCTCGTCGATTCGTAGACCATTTCTGGGACGGGGAGCCGCGTCAGCGCAATGTGGTTTGGCGAACGAAGCAGGGTTCGAGGGCGCTGATCGGCATCGGCGTGCGTCTCACCCCGGCACGGCGATTCCAACCGCGAGTCGATCCGGGTCCAAATGGGTTTGGATTGCGGTGAGTACCTGCTCGGCGGTGATCGAGTTGATGATGTCCGGGTAGCGGTCGAGGTAGTCGAGACCGAGGTCGTAGTAGTCGATGGCGAGCAAGGTCGCGGCAACGCCGTCGTTGGTTTCGAGCGCGATGGGGAGCGACCCGGTGAGAAAACTCTTGCCGTCCGCAAGTTCTTCCGTCGCCACCGATTCGTTGCCGATCCTCAGGAGTTCCTCAACGATGCCAGCCCGCGCCCGCTCGACGTTGGCCGGGTCGACACCGGCACGCGCGACCCAAAGGCTTCCCTGTTTGCCCGGTTCGATCGCGCTGTAGGCGTAATAGGCAAGACCCTGCCGGTCGCGGACGTTGGCGCCGAGTCGCCCCATCAGACCGAGCCGTCCGAGGACGAGATTACCCATTTCCAACGGATAGTAGTCCGGCGAGGAACGCGGCAGCGTCAGCCTGCCGATCGCCAGATCCGCCTGACTCTTGCCGGCAATCGTCGCGGTGTCGCGGGACCCGGTGGGGCGTGTCGGTGGTGCCGGAAGCGGAGACGGCACGGCTTCGGTCGCCCAATCGCCGAACCGCCGTTCCACCGCCGCGACGAACGCGGGGAAGTCGTCGAGACCGCCGACCGCCGCGATCGTCATCACCCGCGGTCCGTACCGCTGCCGATGAAAGGCCCCGAGGTCGTCACGTCCGACGGTCGCGATCGAAGCGACTTCGCCGAGCGTGCGGTGGCGATATGGATGGCCCTCGGGGTAGAGGAGCCGGCGCAAGAGACGATCGGCCGTCGCCCGGGTGTCGTTATCCTGCTCCTTGATCGAGGTAGTCAGTTCCTGCCGCACCTTCTCGACTTCGTCGGCGGGAAACGTCGGCTGACGGACCACTTCCGCCACGAGATCGAGGAGCGCAGGCACGTCCTCGCGGAGGGAGCGGACGTGAACTTCGACGTACGTGCGTGCGGCGTCGACCGCAACGGTGGCGCCGAGACGGTCGGTCGTCTCGTTGAACGCCTCGTACGACCATGTTGGCGTGCCACGCGTCAACGTGCGCGCCGCAAAGGCGGCGAGCCCCGATCTGTCGTCGGGATCGAGCGCGGCACCCGCTTCCAGCCGAATCCGCATCGAGACGGCAGGATCGCCCGCCTGCACCTGACCGAGCACGACGATGCCGTTTCCCAGTGTCGTCCGCTCGAACGGCGCATGTCGACTGGCACCGTCATTGATCGACTCGGCTCGCACCGGCCCGGAGAGCGCCCACCGCTTGACGGGCACGACGGCCGCATCGGGCGGGGCGATATCGTCGGAGCCCCCTCCCCCGTCGGTGGAAGGCAAGAGCCAGCCAACGGTACGATTCTCCCGAACGAGATAGGTTGCTGCAACGCGTCGGATGTCCTCCGCGGTGACACGGTCGATCTCGTCGACCAGGGTGTCGGCGCGGCGGTAGCTGTCGACGATCTCCATTTGGCCAAACCAGAACGCCTGGTTGGTGACCCCCTCCCCGGAATAGACGTATTGGGCTTTGACCTGCTTCAAGGCGCGGGCAAGTTCGTCGTCGCTCACAAGATCGGTTTGTAGCCTGGCCAACTCGTCGTCGACGACCCGTTCGATGCGGTCGGGAGAGATCTCCGGAAGCGCCGTGACGCCGATCAGGAGCAAGTACGGATCGACGTACAGGTCGACGTCGGAGCCGGCCGACCGCGCCAGTCCAGCGGCGACGAGCGAGCGGTAGAGTCGGGCGGATCGCCCCATCGGACCGCCGCCACCCATCCCCATCGGTTTGCCACCGGAGAGCACCGCGTCGGCGACGAGGAGGGCGACGCTGTCTCGCTCGCGTCCGGCAGGGGTTTTGAACCCCATCCGTAGGTACGCGGTGGGCGAGGGTCGATGGAGAGTGATCCGGCGCTCGTCGCGTTGTGGAGGCTCGACGGCGCGGACTTCCGGGAGCGGCGGTCCCGGCTCGATGGAACCAAAGGAATGCTCGATCCGGACGGCCAACTCCTCGGCGTCGAAGTCGCCAACGGCCGTGACGAAGGCGTTGTTCGGTCGATAGGCCAGGCGGTAATGATCGTAGAGGTCGTCGCGACTGATCCGCTTGAGGTCTTCTGCGTGACCGATGACCATGTGCCGGTAGGGATGGGCGCGGAAGGCCGTGCCGGCGACCTCCTCGTAGAGCAGATACGTGGGGTTGTTCTCCGCACCCTGTCGCTCCGAGAGGATCACCGTCCGCTCGGATTCGGTCTCGGCCGGATCAAAGAGCGAGTTGACCATGCGGTCGGACTCGATTTGGAGGGAGAGATCGAGCCGGTCGCTGGGAATCGTTTCGAAGTACGCGGTCCAATCGTTCGAGGTCATGGCATTGAGCACACCGCCGTTTTTGGACACCTCGCGGTGGATGGATCCCTTGGGGAGCGTCGGCGTGCCTTTGAATTGCATGTGTTCAACCCAGTGCGACACGCCGGTCAAACCCGGCAGCTCGTTGCGGGCGCCGACGCGGTACCAGACCCAAAAGGAGGCGATCGGCGCATCGTGGGCTTCGCGCAGGATGAGTTTGAGCCCGTTGGGAAGGGATCGTTCGAGTATGGGCGGGCGGAGGGTCACGGAATTCCTGTCCTTTCGGGAAGAAAAAGGCGGGAGTCAGGATGCTCACCTGCCCCCGCCGTGGCTCGAGGTCGCCGACGAGATGAGACTGGTCAGGAGACCGTATCCGAGGTGCCGCCGGTGCAGGCAGCGGCCTCCGGGCCCTTGTTCTTGAAATTGTTGATGAACCGTTCGAGGTCCTTGTCGTCCGGAGACTGGAGATCCAACTGCTTGTCCCAGGCGGAGGCGACAATCGGCGTCGGTTGATTGGCGTACGGACTGACGAGGATGTAATCCTGGCTTTCGGCCAGGCCCTTTAGCTTGTCGATCTCTGACTGCGGCAGATCGGGTTTGTAGGTGATCCACACCGCGCCGTGTTCGAGCGAGTGGACCGCGTGACCGCTCCCGATCGGTTTGTCGTAGAAGCCGCAGTTCTGCCAGACCTGGGCGTGCGTGCCACCGACCGGCGGGTGTTTGTCCTGATCCGGCCAACCGTTGTAGTTGTCGTCGTGGCTACGGTCGGTCCAAACGGCGTCGGTGTAGCTGACGACGTTGGCCGGCATCTGGTTCTCGTCGTGATTCGCCGACGCTTGATAGATGCCATACCCGATGGCGGCGATCAGGAGCACACCGATGACACCGAGCCCGATCCGGACGTAGAGTTTCTGCTTCTGCCGCTTCTCCGGCATCCGGCGCATATCTTCACGGCGCTTCTTGATCAGATCGGGTCTGCGCTCGGCCCGGCGTGCTTGGGCTTCGCCCGCGGTATTGACCGCTGCCGTGCCGCTTCGCCCCTTGCCCTTGACGACGGCGCCGGGTTTGGGATCGTAGGGACCGACGTGGCCGCTGCTCTTGCCGGTCTTGCCGTTTGCACCGGGGGCGGCTCCGGTCCCTTTTGGAGATGTCGGTGGGTTCGCCATGTTGACCTTCCGGCGATAGGTTGCCGTACCTCATCCTGCTCTTGCCGATGCGGTCGGGCGAGGACGCATCGTCTGACGCTCGGGCACGGATGATACCATCTGGTCGACGGGGGGCCGTCGCTTGGCCCGCCGGCAGCCTCCGAACGCCGTCGCCGGGTTGGGGCCGCTCATAGTCATGCTCGATGAATCGAAGGCGGCTGCTCATCAAGGCGCAGAACAGCCCGCACAGTCTGCGATTGAGGAATTTGTCGAACTGGTGAAGGCATTCGGGTTTGCATTCGACCGCACAAGGGGCAGCCACCACATTTTCCTGCGTCCTGGTGTTTCCGACATCATCAACATCCAGGAGAGGAGCGGGCAGGCCAAGGGGTATCAGGTTCGGCAGTTTCTGCGGATCGTGGAACGCCTCAACCTGACGCTTGAGGAGGACAAATGAAGGAGTACCACATCAACCTCTTCTACAGCGAAGAGGACGAGGGATGGATTGCCGACATCCCAGACCTGAGCATGTGTTCGGCTTTCGGGGATACGCCGGCTGAAGCATTGGCTGAACTCGGAGTAGCGAAGTCGGCCTGGATCGAGGCCGCCCTCGCGAACGGCCGCCCGATTCCAGAACCAAGATACCGTCCAGTGATCTATCAGGCGGCGTATTGACGGACTCGGACGGTTTGGCTTCCGTCGCGCTCAACCAACCCGCTCGCGCACGTACCCCGCGACCTCGGCAAGGGCGATGCGCTCCTGGGACGTCGTATCGCGGTCGCGGACGGTGACCGCTTTGTCGTCCAACGTGTCGTAGTCGATCGTGAAGCAAAACGGCGTACCTGCTTCGTCCTGGCGGCGGTAGCGCTTGCCGATGTTGCCGGTTTCGTCGTAGTCGACGAGGTACGGCGTGTCGGCTTGGATCTGGTCGAAGAGCCCGCGCGCGACCTCGGTCAACTCCGGTTTCTTCATCAGCGGCAGAATCGCCGCCTTGTAGGGCGCGACCTTCGGGGACAGGCGAAGGAAGACGCGCGTGTCGGGTTTGCCGTTGACGTCGACGGTCGCCTCTTCGTCGTACGCGTCGAGGAGCAGAACGAGCAAGGTGCGGTCGACACCGAAGGTCGGTTCGACCACGTGGGGGATGTAGCGGGTTCCGGCTTCCTGGTCGAAGTAAGTCAAGTCCTGGCCGCTGTACTCCTGATGGCGAGAGAGATCGTAATCGGTGCGGTTGGCGAGCCCGTAGAGTTCCTTCCATCCCATGCCCGGGAAGTCGTACTCGAAGTCGACCGTCCTGCTGGAGTAGTGCGAAAGCTGCTCCTTCGCATGTTCGCGAACCCTGACGCGTTCGGAGGTGAGACCGATCAACTCTATCCAGGAACGCATTGCGCCAATCCACTCTTCGAAGGCGCGGGATCCATCGTCGGGTTTCACGAAGTACTCGATCTCCATAATCTCGAACTCGACGTCGCGGAAGATGAAATTGCCCGGGGTGATTTCGTTCCGGAACGACTTGCCGATCTGGGCGATGCCGAACGGGAGCTTGACACGGGCGGTGTTGAGGATGTTCTTGTACTGGACGAACATCGCCTGCGCCGTCTCCGGCCGCAGGTAGACCTGGACACCGGTCTCCTCGACCGGCCCGATCGTCGTCCGGAACATCATGTTGAACTGGCGAGCGTCGGTCAACGTTCGGTTGCCGCAGACGGGGCACGCCAGGTTCGCTTCGCGCAGGATGGCGCTCATCTCCTCGGGCGTCTTGCCTTCGGCGTGGACCCCGAGCTTCTCCTCGATCAGGTGGTCGGCGCGGAACCGGCTCTTGCAGGTCTTGCAGTCGACGAGCGGATCGTTGAAGTTGACGACGTGACCCGACGCTTCCCACACGCGCGGATGCATCAGGATGCCGCCGTCGAGACCGACCATGTCGCGCCGCCGGTGGACGAAGGTCCGCCACCAGAGTTGCTTGACGTTGTTCTTCAATTCGACGCCGAGCGGCCCGTAGTCCCAGGTGTTGGCGAGTCCGCCGTAGATGTCGGAACCGGGAAACACGAAACCACGCCGCTTGCTGAGCGCGGCGATCTTGTCCATCGTCGCCGCGCGGATCGCTTGTGTCTGGGTTGTCAAGTGTTGCTCTCCGTCAATGCCGGTTCCGACCACCGGCTAGGCTTCCGCGCCAGACGTGACGACGGTCGACTCTCGTGGGTGGTACTCCGTGTCCGGTTGCCCGATGCCCGACGATTCGACCACGATCGGCGTCTCGCCGACCCGGACGAGGCGGCGGTAGACCTGAGTCGTCGAGATGCTGACGTGCCCAAGGAGGTGCTGCACGTCGCGAAGTTCGGTCCCGTCTTTGAGCGCATGGGTCGCAAAGGAATGGCGCAACGTGTGCGGCGTGATGTCGCCGATCTGGGCCTGCTCGGCGTACGACTTTAGGATCAGCCAGAATCCCTGGCGGGTCAGCCGGCTGCCGCGGTGGTTGAGAAACAGCGCCGGTGTATCGCCGAGCGCGAGGGAGATCCGACCATCCTGGACGTAGTGCTTCAGGGCTTCGACCGCGCTGGTGCGCAAGGGGACGGTGCGCTGACGTCCCGCCTTACCGGTGCAACAGACGGTGGCGCCGTCGGTGTCGACGTCGTCGACGTCGAGCGAGACCAGTTCGCTGACGCGCATCCCCGTCGAATACAGCGTTTCGAGCATCGCCAGATCGCGCAGTCCCTCGGGGCGGCGTGCCGCGGCCTGGCGGGCGGGTTGTTCGAGCAGCAGCGCGACTTCGGCCGGCGAGATCGCCCGCGGCACGTACTTGTCGACTTTGGGCGAGGCGACGTTGGCCGCCGGGTCGGCACGCATCACGCCTTCGTCCAGCAGGAAGTGGCAAAACGACTTGATCGCCGCGGTCTTGCGCGCCACCGTCGAGGAGGCGTAATCGCGCCCGCGGAGATAGAGCAGGAAGACCGACAGGTGGCCATCGGTGAGCTCGGTCCAGGCTGCCACCGGGGGCTGCCGATCGTCGGCGGGCGGATCTTGCAAGTACCCGATGAACTGGCCGAGATCGTTGCGGTAGGCCGAAATCGTGTTGGCCGAGAACCCCCGCTCCGTTCCGAGGATATCGAGAAATCGATCGACCGCGTCCTGCATCTGAACCCCCACCTGCATGCATCGGCCCCGCCGCGACACTCCCCCAAGGGGCGCACGCGCCCGGATCACGCGGCGGCTTGCCAGGGTTGGTACGGCAACCCAAATGCTTCGGCGACCGCCTCGTAGGTGACGACACCGTTGAGTACGTTGATCCCCTGGGCAAGCGTCGGATCGTCTTCGGCCGCTCGTTCCAGACCGTGGTCGGCCAGCTCGAGCGCGTACGGCAGCGTCACGTTCGAAAGCGCCAGCGTACTGGTGCGTGGCACCGCACCCGGCATGTTGGTGACACAGTAATGGATGACCTCGTCGACGAGATACGTCGGATCGCTGTGGGAAGTCGGGTGAGCCGTCTCGATGCATCCCCCCTGATCGATGGCGACGTCGACGACGACCGAACCGGTGCGCATCGACCCGACCATCTCGCGCGAGACGAGTTTGGGCGCTTTGGCGCCGGCGATCAAGACGCCGCCGACGACCAGATCGGCTTCACGCACGGCATCGCCGACGTTGTGCTTGTTCGAAGCCAGCGTGTGCGACCGCCCGTGCAAGAGCAGATCGAGTTGCCGCAGGCGATCGACGTTGCGATCGATGACGGTGACGTTCGCTCCCATGCCGAGCGCGATCTGGGCGGCATTCGTCCCCACCACGCCGCCGCCGATGACGACGACGTTGGCGCCGGGCACCCCCGGCACGCCGCCGAGGAGCATGCCGCGTCCGCCCTGCGTCCGCTCCAGGTAGTGGGCACCGACCTGGACGGCCATCCTGCCCGCGACCTCGCTCATCGGCGTCAGCAACGGGAGTGATCCGTTGGCGAGTTGGACGGTCTCGTAGGCGACCGCCTTGACCCGCCGGCGCATCAGGGCCCGCGTCTGCGCTTCGTCCGCCGCGAGATGGAGATAGGTGAAAAGGAGTTGATCAGGTCGGAGCAGATCGTATTCGGCCGGCACCGGTTCCTTGACCTTGACGATCATCTCGGCGCGGGCGAAGACCTCGCTATGGCTGGCGACCAGTTCGGCTCCGGCCCGTTCGTACTCCGGATCGGCAAAGCCGCTGCCGGCGCCCGCGGCCCGCTCAACCAGGACCCGGTGACCCCGCGTCACGAATTCGGTGACGCCGGCGGGAGTGGTGGAGACCCGGTTTTCCCGGTCTTTGACCTCCTTCGGTACGCCAACGATCATCGATCGGAACCCCTCGTGCGTCGCCGTCCGGCCGATCGCGCGACGCGATCGGCTCGCTCCGGTCCCATGGGCTTGGCGACCATGCTCCGCCAGTGCGCCGGCATTCTAACATAACGCGTCGGATGTCCGGACACATTGAGGGCGCCCGCCGGCCGCTTTCGCGGACGCGTTTGAGCCCTGCGTTCGGCCGGATGCCTCAAGAACGGGTATGCGCTATCGTTGGGGCGAACACGTTTTGGGCGGCCAATGACCGGGCATTCCCAGTTCGACGGAGTGCAGGAGATCTGTGACTTGAAGGCGACGCGGGTTTCGCGCAACCGGCTACCCCTGGGGTTCTTGCTGGCGATCATTCTTGTGCTGGCGGCGTGCGGCGGGAGCGACAAGAAGTCGACGCCGACGGCGGTCGTCCAATCGACGCCGACCCCCGCACCGACGGTGGCCGCGAGTCCCCCGCCGAATTGCGCGACGCCACACGCATCGCCGGTTGCCTCCCCCCAAGCGTCGCCCGTCGCCGCGGCTTCGATGTCGCGCGAGGAATTCCAGTGCCAGGTTCTCACCACGTTCCCGATGACACCGGCGGCGCACAAGGGGGGCACGGTCGTTCTCGGTGAATCCGGCGACATCAGCACCCTCAACGGTCTGCTTGCCCGCGACACACCGACCCTCTACATCACCGGCGCGATCTACGAGGGACTGATCGGACTGAGCCCGGTCGACGGCAGAATCGTGCCGAGTCTGGCCGACTCCTGGGATGTCTCGCCGGACGGACTCACCTACACGTTTCATCTCAACAAGAAAGCGAAGTGGCACGACGGCGTCGATTTCACCGCGGACGACGTCGCCTTCAGCTTCGACGCCGCGCTCGACCCGAACACCGGAACGGTTTTCCGCACGATCCTTCACGACGCGGTCGAGTCCTATCGCGTGATCGATCCCGATACCTTCGAAATCAAGGCACGGGACCGTCTGGTGACGTTTATGACCGAGGGCGTCGGTTCGGTCACCATCATGCCGAAACACATCTGGCAGAACGTCGGATTCGATGCCTGGTCGTTCGACGGCGGCAGCACCGGCAAGGACCCCTCGCGCGTGATCGGCACCGGCCCGTTCAAGTTCAAAGAGTGGGTCCAGGGAGACCACGTGACGATCGTGCGGAACGACGACTACTACGACGTCGTCCCCAACATCGATGCGCTCACCTTGCAGGTGCAACCGAATGCGGAATCGGCGGTCCTGGCGCTGCAGAACAAAGCGATCGACGTCCTCGAGGTCATTCCTCCCGAGCAGACCGAAGCGGTGCAAAACACGCCGGGCATGAAGGTCGACATCTACGACTTCAACGAAGCCACCCAGTACGTGTTCAATCTCGATCCCGCGCGGACGACACTCTTCACCGACCCGGCGGTCCGGCAGGCGCTCTACTATGCCCTCGATCGCAATTCGATCACCAAGAACATCTACCTCGGCTTCGGAGAACCGGCAGTTGGCACCCAGCCGCCGCTGTCGCCGGGATACGCCCCGGACCAGGTGACGCCGGACTACGCCTTCGATCCTGCAAAGGCCAAGCAAATGCTGGCCGACGCGGGTTGGACCGACTCGAACGGCGACGGCGTGGTCGACAAAGACGGCCAGAAAATGAAATTCGAATTGATCTACCAGAGCGGTGCGACGGTGGTCGACCAACTCGTCTCCTACATGCAGGAGGCGTGGAAAGCGGTCGGCGTCGACATGGAACCGCGTGCGACCTCCGACATGCTGAGCATCCTGGACAAGCACGACTTCGAGATGGCCCTGCTGGCCTTCCAACTGGGCACCGACGGCAGCCAGACCATCCTCTATTCGTGCAGCGCCTACGACAACGGTCTCAACTTCGGCAAGTTCTGCGACCAGAATTGGGACGCCCTCGACCAACAGCAGCGGCGGGAATTCGATCCCGCCAAGCGCGGCGATCTCCTGGTCCAACAGTCGGAGATCGTCTGGCAACAGCAACCGGTCGGCATGATTCGCTTCGGCGTCGCCCGCACCGGCTACAACATTCGCCTCCACAACTTCTATCCCAACGGCTACGGCTTCCTTTGGAGCCTGCCGTACGTCTGGGTCGACGGTTAGACGGACAGACGGACAGACGGGCAGACGGACAAAAGAGTCGTCGGTCGCCGAAATACTCAGCCCTCAGTCCTCAGCACTTATTCGTCTGTCCGTCTGTCCGTCTGTCCGTCTCGTCGGGTGGTACCATTCCCCGTGGCGACGGCGGTGACTAGAGCGTCTGGCAATGCCGCCGTATGCGTGCGTCTGGAGTACGTTCTTGCCCTCGAGTGACTTCTTCAACGGTCTCTACATCGTTCCGATTCTTGCCGTCCTGATCCTGGTTCATGAGTTCGGTCACTTCGTCTCTGCGCGGATGTGCGGAGTCAAGGTCGAGGAATTCGGGATCGGCATTCCGCCTCGCCTCTTTGGCGTGATGCGGAAAGGTGTCCTCTGGTCGATCAACGCCATCCCCTTCGGCGGTTTCGTCCGCGTCAAAGGCGAAGACGGCAAGAACATGGACCCCGATTCCATGAACGCCAAATCGCCCGGCCAGCGCGCGTTCTTCCTGGCCGCCGGCGCGGGGATGAATGTCATCCTGGCGGTCGTCCTGATGATCCTGGTCATCGGGGTCGAGGGCATTTCCCACCAGAGTATCTATATCCAGGCGGTAAGCGGTGGGTCACCGGCCGCCAAGGCGGGGTGGCAAGAAGGCGACCGCATCGTGGCCGTCGACGGCGACAAGGTCGAGACGGCGGACGAGATACGGTCGGCCACCTCCGGGCACGCCGGCGAAGAGATCACCGTGACGATCGAACGTCGCGGGAAGACGGTCGATACCCAGGTCGTGCCGCGGGAACATCCGCCAGAAGGGGAGGGCAGGGTCGGCGTTTCCCTCCTCAACCGTCCCGTCGGCAATCTGACGCTGCTCGAGGTAGTGCCCGGCTCGGCCGCCGCCGCGGCCGGTCTGCAACCCGGCGATCGCTTCGTCTCGATCAACGAGCGCCCCGTCACCGACGACTTCGTGCTGGCCACGGAGTTGGATCGGTTCGTCGGCAATACGGTTCCGGTGGTCGTTGAGCGAAACGGGCAGCAGGTCGATACCACGATTGCCGTCCCGACGAAAAGAGCCAACGAAGACCTGACACTGACGACCGGTTTCAAAACGCTGCAATTGCAGGCCACGTTCGAGGATGTGCCTGCGTTGCAGGTCGTCCCGCGCGGGTTTCAGGAAGCCTTCAACACCACCAGGCAGATGATCTACGGCCTGAAGGAACTCTTCAGCAGCCGCCAGAACCTCGAACAGGTCGCCGGTCCGGTCGGCATGGGGCAGCTCACCAGCGAACTGGTCGACGACAGCGCGTTGCCGGTGTGGGTGACCCTGGCGAACATCGCGATCGTGCTCTCGCTCAACCTCGCGCTCCTCAACCTCCTGCCTCTTCCGGCCCTCGACGGCGGCCGGCTCCTTTTCGTGGTCATCGAAGTGCTCCGCGGCGGGCGCAAGATCGCGCCCGAGAAAGAGGGTCTTGTCCACTTCGCCGGCATCGTCGTCCTGATCGGACTGATGTTCGTGATCTCGTTCTCCGATGTTCGCCGCATCATCAGCGGCGAGACGTTCCTTCCGTAGAAGTCGTCAGACCGGGGTTTCAGGTCTCAGGTTTCAGGTCTCACGTGATAGGACGGCGGTCCGTGCAACTTGAGACCTGAGACCTGAGACCCGGTCCGGTCTAACCAAGCTGGAGCCACGAAAGATGCTGATCGCGCCTCGTCGGAAAACTCGTGTGCTCGACGTCGGCGGTGTCAAGATCGGGGGAGACCATCCGATCGTCGTGCAGTCGATGGCGACGGCGGATACGCGGGATCCGGTCGCGACGCTCAAGCAAATTCGCGAGCTTGCCGACGCCGGATGCGAGATCGTCCGGATCGCCGTTCCCGACCGCAAGGCAGCAGCGGCGCTGCCCGAGATCGTGCCGTACTCACCGGTGCCGCTGATCGCCGACATCCACTTCGAGCACACGCTCGCGTTGAAAGCGCTCGACGCCGGGATCCACGGATTGCGACTCAATCCGGGCAACATCCGCAAGGCGGAGGACGTCCGCGAAGTGGTCAAGAAGGCGAAAGAGCGCGGGGTGCCGATGCGGATCGGCGTCAACTACGGCTCCGTGGCGCCGATGACCCCGGAATTCGTCGACGAGATGGCCGAACAAAAGGCCACCCAGGTGGAGTTGCGGGCCGAGTGGATGGTGCGCTCGGCGCTTGGCCACATCAAGATCCTGGAAGACCTCGACTTTGGCGACATCAAGGTCAGCCTCAAAGCATTCGAGGTCCCGGTGATGTTGGAGGCCTACCGCCGGTTCGCCGCCTTGCCGAACGACTACCCGCTCCACCTCGGCGTCACCGAGGCCGGGACACCGCGGGCCGGTTCGGTCCGCTCGGCGATCGGGTTGGGAACGCTGCTCGCGCTCGGTATCGGCGACA
>DATBFX010000436.1:0-8271 GCA_036558305.1 Thermomicrobiales bacterium
CCCGGCGGCCAGCACGGTGCCGCGCTGGGGCTTCTCCTTCGCGGTGTCGGGCAGGACGATGCCGGACTTGGTCGTCTCCTCGCGGCCGAGCGGCTTGACGACCACCCGGTCCCCCAGCGGCTTGAGCCTGGTCGCCGTGGCGGACGCACCGTTGGTCTGCGTGGCCATGCGTATTGGACCTCCTGGGCACACGGCCCATCCGCCGCCCGCACTCGTCCCGAGGCCGGCGGCACATCGAAATAGGTTAGCGGCGGGCATTGTAGCGAACCCGTTAGCACTCTGCAAGGGGGAGTGCTAATCTGAGGGAGAATGCGCGAACGCTCGTCCCCATGTGATCTTCCGAAGGGGGTGCAATTGGGGGGACAACATCGTCGAGGAGGAACAGTGATGGTTGCGGAAGTCAAGACGGCCGTGCTACGGCCAAGTAGCGAAATCGACACTTTGCTCGATCAAGCGGACGAGGCGCCGGTATTGATCGAGCGCAACGGCGTGCGTTATCGAGTGACTCGCGAAATCGACGACCCATTCGCCTATTATGATCCGGAGTGCGCCCGCGAGGCCCTGCGAAAGAGTGCCGGTGCACTCGCCGGTGTCGATGTCGAGGCATTGACGAAAGACCTACGTGAGCAACGAGGGTAGGCCGACTCCAGCCGACCGGAAGAGCGATGGATTATCTGATCGACACGGACATCACAATCGAGCATCTCAACAACGACCCAGACGCTCTGCACCTTCTCTCACAATTGTCCTCGGCCGGGATTGCAATCAGTATCGTGACATACATGGAGGCGTACCAAGGCGTTGTCCGAAGTCCCAATCCTCTGGCTGCTCAGCGAATGTTCGTTGCTTTTGTCAGTGGGGTTCCGGTCATCCCATTTTCCTTGCACATCGCGCGCCGCTGCTCACGGGTGCGGGAAGACCTCAGACAGCGTGGGAGGCGCGTGCGCCCACGAGCACTCGATCTGATCACCGCGGCCACCGCCCTCGAGCACAACCTGACACTCGTCACACGAAACAAGGCGGACTTTAGCGATATCGCAGGTTTGACGCTCTCCTGACGATAGCTTCCCAAAGTGTCTGTGTGAACTTCGGATCATAGGCATTCCTGCCGAGTTCCCAGACCACGGCCAGGTAATAGTGCCCTCACCAAATCGGCAACTCGCGCGATCAATGCGAGCGACATCAAGCTCATGATCGCCCCATCAACCGAGCACGGATTGCCGGCTCGGCCGCAGGCGAAGAGTCCGTCCGGGCTCCGCCCACCGGCGGGGGGGGACGAGATGACGCAAACGATCCCTTCGAAGTTGTCTCGCTCGATCAAGTGCCTGGTCTTCGGTACCGCGGTGACGACCGCGCTGCTGGCGGGTCCCTTCGGCGCCGGACCGACGGACAGACTCGCCGGTGGTGCCGGAGCTGGCGGTCCAGACAGCCGTCGTCGTCCAGCGCGGCGCCGACTTCGAACCAGACTTCAAACTGAAGATCACGCTCTCGAACGTCGGCCGCGCCACCGCCGGCGCGTTCGAGGTGCCGGTCATCGCCGGCACCGTCAAACCGGCCCACGTGCTCGGGACCGTCGTGTCCGATGGACGCGACGTTGGCGGAAAGCAGACGTTCCTTCAATCGCTGACCACCTGCAACCAGACCGTCACCGCCTCGGTCGATCCGACCAATCGCATCCTGGAAGTCATCGAGCAGAACAACGCCGCCACGCTCACCTTTACCTGCTGAGTTTCCGCGGCCGCGACGGCGCCCCATCCGTGGTGCATCCGTGCTACCTTGACGCGACCTTGCCGAGCAGTTGCCGCGACGACGAGAGGAGCACCGATGCCCGCGACCGACGATCGAACGACCACCGACCCCACGGCCATCATGCCGGACCCGTGGCCGCCGTACGCACCGGCAGGGAAGGCGGCGGTGCGGGTGCGCGACGTGCGCACGATCTGCACCGCACCCGATGGCATCCGGCTGGTGGTCGTCAAGATCGAGACGACGGAACCGGGTCTTGACGGTCTCGGTTGCGCCACCTTCACGCAGCGACCGCTGGCCGTCGTGCGTGCGGTCGACGACTACCTGAAACCGCTCCTTCTGGGCCGCGACGTCCACGACATCGAGGACGTCTACCAGGCCGCCTTCGTCAGCTCGTATTGGCGGAGCGGTCCGGTCCTCAACAATGCCCTGTCCGGGGTCGATCAGGCGCTCTGGGACATCAAGGGCAAACTGGCGGGGATGCCGGTCTACCAACTCCTCGGCGGCAAATGCCGGAAGGCGGCGGCGCTTTACGTGCACGCCTCGGGGCAGGACTTCGAGGAGGTCGAAGACGGGGTGCGGCGTTACCAGGCCGAGGGGTTTCGCTACATCCGCGCCCAGGTGGCCGTGCCCGGCTACTCCACTTACGGGGTGCAGATCAAACCGGAGGGGGCGGAACCCGATCCGCGACGGCCGGGGCACCTTGAACCGGCGCAGGAACCGTGGGATCCGGCCGCTTATTGCCGGATCGTGCCGAAACTGTTCGAGCACCTGCGCGTCAACCTCGGCGACGAGGTCGAGTTGTTGCACGACGTCCACGAGCGGGTGGCGCCGATCCAGGCGATCGGGCTGGCGAAGGAGTTGGAGCAGTACCGGCTCTTCTTCCTCGAAGACCCCTTCGCGCCGGAGGACATCGGCTATTTCCCGCTCCTCCGCCAGCAGACGGCGATCCCGATCGCGATGGGCGAACTCTTCGTCAACCAGGCGGAGTACGTGCCGCTCGTCAATGACCGTCTGATCGACTTCATGCGCGTCCACATCTCCGACGTCGGCGGCTTGAGCATGGCCCGGAAACTGGCGGCGTTCTGCGAATTCTGCGGCGTCCGCACCGCCTGGCACGGACCGGGCGACGTCTCGCCGGTCGGTCACAGCGCCAACCTGCAACTCGACCTCGCCTGCCCCAACTTCGGCATCCAGGAAGCGCACCTTTTCCCGGAGCGGACACGGGAAGTCTTCCCCGGTTGCCCCGAGATCCGCGACGGCTCCCTGTGGTCGAACGAGCAACCCGGTTTCGGCATCGACCTCGACGAGACGCTGGCCGCGAAATTCCCGTTTCCCGAGCACCCGCTCAACGGCGCCTGGCCGCCGGTCCGCCAACCGGACGGGACGGTGATCCGGCCGTGATCGGGGGCCGTACGCCTGGCAGTCGTCTATGGGGAGGCCGGAGGAGTCGTCGGAAGCTCGTACAGCGTGAGACCCGGAATGCGGTCATAGTGACGCCGATTGCGCGTCACCAGCGAGAGACCATGCTCGATCGCCGTCGCGGCAATGAGGATATCGGTGTCGCCGATGACCCGACCGGTTGCCCTGAGTCCGCCGCGGATATGGGCGAACCGCTTCATGATCGCCTGATTCAGATCGATAACGACAATGCGACCGAGAAGTGCGGCGAAGTTCCGCTCGGCCGCGATCGGATCGCGTCCGTGGTAGACGCCGTCGTAGATCTCGCCAAAGGTGACGAGGCTGATCGCGAGCCCGTCGTCCTTGAGCGATTCGAGAAGATCGACGGCGGATTGCTTGCCCCCGAGATAGTCGGCGATCCAATCCGTATCGACCAAATACATCAGAGATCGACCGCCGGCCGAGTCGAAACGAGCCGCTGCCGGTAGTTCTCCTCGACGAACGCGTCGGTGTCGAGATGATCTTTCCAGCTTCCTGCCGCGGCGCGAAACGCGGCGTCCGCTTCCTCAGAGGCCACGTCTTCCCGCGACGTTGGCCGGACCACGGCAACGACTCGACCCCGCCAGCGAAGCAGTTGCTCTTCCGGAGCCTTCTCGAGTTCTTCCACGAGATGAAGCAGGTCGGGTCTCGATTCCACGTCGATGATCTTGCCCATATTGACCGCCTCTTTCGATGCTGCGTCGCTAACCGGTTGCCCCTACCGTACAACGACGAACGTCTACGCACAACAAATCGGTGTTGAGGCGCGGCATCCGAGCGGGGCGGTGATCCGACAGCAGTCTGCCCTGAGACCGGCCCAGGTCATGGGACCTGTCCGTGGGAGCGCAGCGATGGTACGATGGCCACCGGTGCCCCTGAGACGCTCTGCCGATCCGCCACACCCCACAAGGACGACGATCATGGCGTCGACACGAACGAAGGTCGTCAGCGTCGAACAGCTAATGGCGATGCCGACGGACGAGCCGTGGGAGGTCTGGGAAGGAGAGCTGCGCGAGGTGCCAGCAGCGGGATTCGATGCGAGTGCCCTGGCCGGCTGGATCTGTTACCTCCTCCTGACGTTCGTCAAGCCCAGGAACCTCGGCGTCGTGACGACGGCGGATGGCAGCTACATCCTCAGCTACGATCCCTTGACGATCGTCGTTCCGGACGTTGCATTCGTTCGCTCGTCGAGGCTCCCGGCCGGTCCTCGCCCGAAAGGATATGCGCCGTTTGCGCCCGATCTGGCGATCGAAGTCCGGTCCCCCACCGATCGGCGCGCCGACATCGACGACAAACTGGCGCACTATCGCCGCGCGGGAGTGCCGCTGGTCTGGTGGGTCGATCCGGCGCAGCGGCGGGTGGAGGTGTATCGCCGCGGTCTACTCGTCGCCGAACTCAGCGAGGGCAACGTCCTGGACGGGGAAGACATCCTGCCGGGTTTTCGGCTGCCCGTCGCCGAGATTTTCGCCTGACGTCAGGGCAGCACGACGAGAGGGAGCATCTCTGCGACCCCTCTCGTCGTCGGACATACCGGGTGCCTTCGCACGTATCAGGCGACGTCGAACAGTTCGCAACTGACGAACGTGTCGCCGGCATCCGCGTCGATGCAGGTGTCTTTGCCGGACCCGCCGTTGGAGACATCGTTCCCCGACCCGCCGAGGAGAAGGTCGGCACCGGAACCCCCGTACAACGTGTCGTTGGCGTCGGTCCCGTGCAGGATGTCTTTGCCGGAGCCGCCGGAGACCACGTCGGCATCGGCGCCGCCGGCCACGTCGTCGTTGCCCGAGTCGCCGTAGACGCGGTCGCGCCCTGCCTCACCGTTGATGTCGTCGTTGCCCGAACCGCCGTGGATCACGTCGCCGCCGCCGCCGCCGCAGATGACGTCGTGACCACCGCCGCCATAGATGGTGTCCGCTTTCGGCGAGCCGAAGATGACGTCGTCGCCGGAGGTGCCGTGGATGACGCCCGAGCCGGTGATCGTCGGTACGAGCGCCGAGCAGTCGAGACCGCCGCCGGCGGCCAGGGTTGACGACGGGTGGTGCGCCGCGACCCCCGCGAGGAGAGCAAAGAGGCCAATCAACGTGTATTTTCGCATCGTATCGCTCCTTCATCGGTGGCGGTCCAGGGGTGGCCGGCCCTCGCCGGTCGGAGCGTCGATCCCGGTCATCGACGTGGACCTATCGTGCAGGCAGGCACGGCACGGCACATCCGCAGGATTGCGGAGTGCCGCGTCAGCGGACTACGGATTCGCTAATTCGCGGAAAACTCGTGGGAGGGCAACGATCCCGCGTTACCCGATGGGACGGGGGCAATCCCGGCGGCAAGCGCAGCCGTCGCGGCGGCGGTACGGGTATTGACGCCGAGTTTGGCGAAGATGCTGCCGACGTGGGTTTGGACGGTGCGGGGACTGATGAAGAGCGCCTCGGCGATCTCGCGATCGGTGTGGCCGGCCACGATGAGGTGGAGCACCTCCAGTTCGCGCCGAGAGAGACCGAAGGGCGGCGAGCCGGCGGTGTGGGCAGGGGGCTGGGAGACCGGGAATGCCTCGGCCTCGCTCATCGCCTGGTCCAGCGAGAACGTCCGGCCTTTGACGTGTCTCGCCGCGAAGGACTGTTCGCCCATGACCGCCCGCAACGATCCGACGTGCCCATCGTGCTGGACCCGGTCACCCGCGGCCAGGGGGGCGCCGATGGTTTCACGAAGTACCTCGGCGGCGCCGAAGAGACGGGCGGCGGAGTCGATTTGGCCAAACCGTGTCGCGAGCCCGGCAAGCTTTTCGATCGCCTCGGCGATGCCGGAGAGGTCGCCCAGGACACGGTAGTGGCGCAACGCGTCGCGGAGCAAGGACGTCGCGCGGGGAGGATCGCCCTGCGTATGGGCGAGCGTGGTGCCGAGGTTCGTCAATGCCCAGGCGATACCGCGCCGGTCGCCGAGTGCCTCGTAGAGCCGGAGCGCCTCCTCGTGGAACGCGGCGGCGCCGATCGGATCCTCGCGATCCCAGAACATGTTGCCGAGGTTCGTCAACACGACGGCGATGCCCCGGCGCTCGTCGAGGTCGCGGAAGAGCGCGAGCGCCTCCCGATAGTGGTCCGTGGCGCGGTCGTAATCACGCTGCCAACAAAAGGCGTCGCCGAGACCGTTGAGCGCCCTGGCACAATTGCTCAGGTCGTCGGCACGACGGGCCAGCGCAAGGGCCTCCGTGAGGAGGGTCGTGGCGCGCGCGGCGTCGGCCTGGGCATTCGCCAGCACGCCGGTACCGATCAGGGCACGGATGCGCATCGCGACCGGCGCATCCACCGTCTCCTTCAGGCAGCGCTCGAGTTGGGCACGCCCCTCGCGCAGGTCGCCGCGCGTGTACCAGAAACGCCAGAGGGCGGCGGCAAGGCGGAGACCAGCGGTCGTGTCGTGCTCCCCGGCCCACAGGAGCGCAAGGCGGAAGTTGGCGTGATCGGCCTCGAGGCGATCGAGCCACACCGCCTGGTCCGGCCCCGTCAACTCCGGCTCGGCCCGCTCGGCCAGGAGGAGAAAATGCTCGGCGTGGCGCCGCCGGACGGTCGCCTCGTCGTCCACCTCCCGGAGTTGCTCCTGTCCGAATTCGCGGATCGTCTCCAGCATGCCGAATCGCGGCTCCCCCTCCGCCGGACCGACGGACCGGACGAGACTCTTGTCGACGAGCGAAGCGAGGAGGTCGAGAGTGGCGAGCTTCGAGCTTCGAGCTTGGGCGGCGATGTGCTCGACTCGAAGCTCGCCACTCCCGCAAACCGCTTCCGCCGCGTCCAGATCGAAGCTGCCGGCGAAGACCGACAGGCGGCGGAAGAGGGCCTGCTCGGGGGGGGTCAACAGGTCGTGGCTCCAGGCGATGGCGTCGCGCATCGTGCGCCGCCGGGGCGGAAGCCCGCGCGACCCGCCGGTGAGGAGTGGGAGGCGGCTGTCGAGGCGAGAGAGCATGGCTTGGGGGGAGAGAACGTTGCTGCGCGCCGCCGCCAACTCGATCGCCAGCGGCACCCCATCGAGCCGCCGGCAGATCGTCGCCACGGTCTGCACCGTCGCCGCCGTCGTTTCGAGGTCCGGTTTGACGGCGCGAGCGCGCTCGACGAAGAGGCGAACGGCGTCCGCGGCGAGGACACGATCGACGGCCGCGGCCGGGGCAAGATCGGCGACCGGGAGGGGAGGCACCGGGACGTCGTATTCGCCGTACGCGTTCAAGATCGTGCGGCTGGTGACGAGCAGCGTCAACCGTGGGCAGGCGGAGAGGAGCGCCACAACCTCGGTCGTCGCCTCGACGACCTGCTCGAAGTTGTCGAGCACGAGCAGCAGCTGTCGCTCCCCGATGCGCGCCACGAGAGATGCGACGAGCGGCGTCTCGGCGGTCCCGGCGACGTCGAGGGCACGGACAATCGCCGGCACGACGAGTCGCGGATCGGCGATGGCGGAGAGATCGACGAAGGCGACACCGGCGGCAAACTCGGGCCGCATCGCCTCGGCCACGGCCAACGCAAGTCGTGTCTTGCCGACGCCGCCCGGGCCGGTCAGCACGAGGAGCCGCACGTCCGGCCGGCGGAGGAGAGCGGTGGCCGTGGCGATCTCGTGCTCGCGTCCGATGAGCGGCGTCAGTGGGATCGGGAGGGGCTCGACGGTGCTCTGGAACACCACGGTCGACTCCGACGACGTGACCGCGGCCGCGACACGCGGTGAGCTTACCATCTGCGCGCAGACGGTAGGCGCTCCACGACCTGAACGTCCGACCAAGGGCATCAGTTTCACACGTCGCGTGGGCGACGTTCGGACCGATGAGGACACGCCGGCGGACCCGAATCTTGCCGCGAGGCCGAGCATGCTCAGGCCGGTGTGCTGCCTCAAACAAGCCCGTGCCGCCGCGCGAAGGCGGCAGCCGCGCGGAGGGACTGGCTCACCACGGACCGGTTCCGTCTCTGTGCGTGTGACCGGGCGCGGGCGTCGCCTGTGATGATCGTTGATGTGGCCGGGTTCCTACCGGACACGCGCGTACGGACGGGGAGACCGAGGCGCCGGCAGTGGTAGGATGCGACCAGCAAATCCACCACGGTGCAACGAAGTTCAGCAGGG
>DATBFX010000437.1:0-45224 GCA_036558305.1 Thermomicrobiales bacterium
CAAGGCGGTGGCGCAGACGCGGGCGTACGTGGGGGACCAGGTCGTCGGTGTGGTGGTGAAGGAGGGGCTGTCGACGTTTTCGGCGCTGCACCTGCATCCGGCGCGGGCGCAGGAGTTGATTCGCCAGGGTGCCGAGGAGGCAGTGCGGAAGGCGGGGGCGGCGAAGCCGTTGGTGCTGCCGCAGGGGTGCTCGGTCGAGGTCGAGTTCGAGCACCAGTCGCGGGCGGACCAAGCCGCGTATCTACCGAAGGTGCGGCGCGGGGGTGAGCGGTTCGTCGTGTTCGAGCCGGCGAACGGGTTGGAGTTCATCCGGACGTTTCGGGCGATCACGAAGGCGGCGGCGATTCGGATGTCGCCGTAGCGGCGGTTTGACGACGGATGTCGGGGATCGAGGACGCGATCGGGGTCACGAGCGCCGAGGAGTTCGCCGAGTGGTTGCGGGCGAACGGGGCGACCGCGCACGAGGTGTGGATTGCGATTTACAAGAAGGCGAGCGGGAAGCAGGTGATCGGGTTCGATCCGCTGCTGGAGACGGCGCTTTGCCACGGGTGGGTCGATGTGCAGACGAAGGGGATCGACGGGGAGCGCTACGGGATCCGATTCGTGCCGCGGCGGCCGGGGAGCACCTGGTCGGCGACGAATCGGGCGATCGTGAGGCGGTTGCTGGCCGAGGGGCGGATGGAGGAGGCGGGGAAGGCGCTGTTGCCGACGGACTTGTAGAGTCGGACCGCCGTGTCCGCCCTCGTCCGTACGCGCAATCGGGGAGGGCGGGACAGCGCCCAGCGGGCACCCGGTCCGCCCCTACCCATCGCGCGGGCCGTCTCGTCGGCAACTCGATCTATGCGACGGTCGGGGCGAGGTGCAGGGGGAGCGAGAGGACGGGTTGGAGGCTGAGGGTTTCGCTGGTGAGGAGGGCTTCGGCTTCGGGGGCGGGGAGGGGGGCGGCGAAGTGGGTGCCCTGGCCGAGTTCGCAGTCGAGCGAGCAGAGTTGGAGGAGTTGGCCGATCGTTTCGATCCCTTCGGCGACGATGGTGAGCGAGAGGGCGTGGCCGAGACCGATGACCGCCTGGGTGATGCTGGTGTCCTCGTTGTTGCGGCCGAGACCGGCGATGAAGGAGCGGTCGATCTTGAGGAGGTCGACGGGGAACTTGCGGAGGTAGGCGAGGCTCGAATAGCCGGTGCCGAAGTCGTCGATGGCGATCTCAACGCCGAGGGCTTTCAGCTGGCGAAGGGTGGCGATGGTTGAGTCGGCGTCCTCCATGATCACGCCTTCGGTGATCTCCAGGCGCAAAAGGCGGGGGTCGAGACCCGTTTCGTTCAGGATCTGGGCGACCATGGCGGACAAGCCCGGCTGCTGGAACTGGCGGGCGGAGAGGTTGACGCTGATCGAGGCGTCGGCGCGGCGGTGCTTTTCCTGCCACTGGCGTGCCTGACGGCAGGCCTCGGAGAGCACCCAGTGGCCGAGGGGGTGGATGAGACCGGTCTCCTCGGCCAACGGGATGAATTTGGTGGGCGGGACGAAACCGCGGCGGGGGTGGTGCCAGCGGACGAGGGCCTCGAACCCTTCGATGCGGCCGGTGCGGAGGGCGACGATCGGTTGGAAGAAGAGGCTGAGCTCGGCGCGCTCGATGGCACGGCGGAGATCGGTTTCGAGTTCGATCCGCTCCGGCGTGAAGTCGCCGAACCCGGGGTCGAAAACCTCAAACCGCGCCTTGCCGCGCTGTTTGGCGAGGAAGAGCGCCACGTCGGCGTCGCGCATCAGGTCGAGTGGCGCGCGGTGTTGGGAGCGCAGGTCGGCGACGCCGACGCTGACCGTCAAGAAGACATCCTGGTCGTCGATGGAGAACGGGTCGGTGAAGGCCTCGAGGATACGGCGGGCCGTCCGAATCGAATCGCTGCCGTGGCCGTAGGAGTGATCGAGGAGGATGGCAAACTCGTCGCCGCCGAGTCGCGCCACGAGTCCAGCGCCGGGGGCGCACGACCGCAGGCGCTGGGCGATCGCGGCCAGCAGGCGATCGCCCGTCTCGTGGCCGAGGCTGTCGTTGGCGATCTTGAAGCGATCGACGTCGACCGCCAGGAGTGCCACGTCGCCGGCACGGCGGGGGCGATCGGCGAAGATGCGGTCGAGCGTTTCCAGGAGATGCCGGCGGTTGGGGAGAGAGGTCAGGTGGTCGAAGCCGGCGTGGCGCACGATCTCCTGCTGCGCGAGTTCGAGGTTCGCTTCGGCGCCGCGGAGGCGGTCGGCGTCGACCTGGCGGAGCTGGAGGTGGCGGGAGAAGGATGTGTAGATCGTGACGGCGGGGAGGACGAGGAGGACGATCGACCACGGCTGGGCATCGGCGGTGATGGCGGCCACCAGCCCGATGCCGACCTGCGAGAGGTGGGAGAGGATTTCGACGCGGGTCGTGTCGAGGGTGGAGTCGCGCCAGACGCGCAGGGGATTGGCCGCGGTCTGGATGGCGATCACGCCGGCGACGAGGACGGTGTTGACGAGGTAGACGGCGGCCCCGGCCGCGAGGACGGCGGCGGCGTCGCGCGGCCGGGCGACCCGGACGGCATCGGTCGACCAGCCGCCGAGGCCGAGGATCCAACCGCCGATCGCGGCCTGGAGGGCGATTTGGGCGGCGTTGAAGACCGACTCGGCCGGGGTGCGGCGGCGCAGGGCGTGGGCGATCGCCGTACCGAGGGCGGCGGCGGCCAGCGCCACGCCGGGGTCGAAGAGCAGGATCGAGGCGAAGACGACGCCGGTGTCGAGGTAGACCTTGGTCTGGAAGGCGAAGGGCAAGGGGAAGAGCCAGGCGACGACCATGAAGCCGACCATCGCGACGGCGAGGCCGAGGCGGGCCTGGGGCATCGGTGGGAGGCGGGCCAGGTCGCGCGCGCCGAACAGCGCGGCGGAGCAGACGAGGGCGGCAACGTAGGAGGCGGTCAGGAGGCGCAGCCGGTCGGGCGCGGCCGGGGAAGCGGCCGGCGCGGGATCGGCTGCCGGTGGACCGTGGCGCGGCGCCGGGCGCGGCGCCGCGGTCTCAGGGGCGTCGATCAGCAGGCGTAAGGCGGGGTCGAACGCTGGGCTGGGACCCACGATCAGTCGCCCTGGCTTGAGTCGTCGTGGTGGCCTGTGGCCAAGGTAGCCGGTGTCGGTGAGGGCGTGGCCGTCGGCGACGGTGTCGGCGTCGGGTTGGTGTCCTCTTCCTGGCCGGTGGTCGAGTTATCCACGTACCCACCGGATTGTTCGTCGGCGGAGGAATCGACGGCGGCGCCGGAGTTGTCGGGCGGCGCCGAGGCGTCGGTGGACGTGTCATCAGGTGCGTCGGTTGACTGGTCGTCGACCGACGGCTGGTCATCAACAGTGGATCGGTCGTTGGCGTTTTCTGCGGTATCGTCGCTCGTGGCGTCGGTTGTGCCGTTGTCGGTGGCGGCATCGCCTTCGTCGCTCACCGCAGTCGGCTCGGGTGTTTCGGTCGCCTCGGCGGTGGGTTCGGTGTCTCCGTTGACGCCGTCGTCCACTGCCGATTGGTCGGATTCGACGGTGGCCTCGCCGTCGGCAGCCGATTGGTCGGTCGCCGTGGTGTCCGATTCGGTGACGGCTTCTTCGGTCGCCGGCGCGTCCGAATCGGTGGTGGCGCCGTCGGTGGGCGCGTCCGCGTTCGCGGCGTCGGGCTGGTCATCGACGGTTGGGGTCGCCTCGTCCGCGGTTTGATCGGTCTGGGTGTCGTCCGTGACTGCCGTCGATTGGTCGTCTGCCGGGGTATCGGTGGCGGCGGGTGCAGTCGTCTGGTCCGGTTCGGTCGCGGCTGGCTCGTACGAGACGGTGGAGTTGCCGTCGTCGGCGACGGGTTCCTCTGTCGAAGTCGGCGTCGCGGATGGCTCGTCGTTGGTCGTCTGACCGGCGGTGTCGTTACCGGCCGGGGCCGGATCGTCCGGTTGCGTATCGACCGTGGGTTCGTCGGTCGGTTCGGTGGTGGCGGTCGCCGCGGGGTCCGTGGTGGGCTCGGTGGTCGCCGTCGGCAGCGTGGTCGGGGTCGAAGTCGCGGCGGCGCTCGCATCCACCGCCGAGACGGCGGCCGACGTGATGGGGTCGGTCGTGGTCAGCGCGGAGACGACCGCGCCGGCGCTCGCCACCGTCTGCGAGATGGTTGCGCCGAACAGCGTCAGCGTGATGGAGACGCCGGTCGCGTCGCCCTCGACGACGACGCTGTCGCCCGAGGCGGGGACGACCTCGACCTGCAGCGGCACGGTCTGGTTGCCGCGCAGGGGCACGTAGACCGAGACCCGGACGGCGAACGAGCCGTCGGGGTTGATGCGAGAGCCGTTGCTGGCGAGTTGGATCGACTCGCCGTAGCCGTTGAAACCGGAATCGGAGGAAACGAGGCTCAAGTTGCTGGCGCGCGGCGCCAGGAAGACCATCGTGATCGGCCCGATCACGTCGGCCTGGTTCTCGATCGGGATGGCGATCCAGAACTGGAGGTTCACGCCGTTGAGCGAGACGATGGGGTCGGAGCGGCACCAACCCTTACCGGCGCTGACCGGCATCGCCGCAGTCCCGAGCATCAGCAGCGCGGCAAGGGCGATGAGGGCGAAGCGTCGCATGCTTGTCCTCCTAATTCGTCCTCCACGCCGCGAATCGACCGGAGGGAATGCGGTTGATCGTGGCCCTATGGGAAAGGGCCCGTACGAAGTACCACGGTTTCCGAGGATACTCGGTGGCGCCGGTGCAGACGAACGAATGGAACAGTACTTTGGTCCCTGTCGTGCCACATCGGTCCCGGTCGCAGTGGACATTCGCCACTCCGGGTCCAGGACCGATGTTGCTCCACCTTTTGCTAAGGGTAACGGTGCCGGCGCGAGGAATCAATGACCGATTCGGGGGTCCATCGGCACCCGGTCGGGTCAGATTGCGAGACGCGCCAATAGTCCGATCCGGTTCGACGGCGGTGCGAAAGTTCTACGTCGGACGAGACGGAAGGGTGACGCGGGTCACACCGGAGGAGATCCCGGTCGACCCGCGGCACCGGCGCGCTGGGAAAAGGAGCCGAAAAAAGCGGCGGCCTCGGTCGTCGTGCGCGGCCGGCGGAGTCTGAGCAGATCGAGGCAAAGCGTGACCGGGATCGCGACGATGGCGAGGGCAATGCCGAACAGGAGGACCATCAAGGCGATTTCGAATAACCAGGCGAGGACGACGAAGAGGAGGTAGCCGAGAACGTCGAGCGGCGAGGTCCAACTGCCGTCGAAGCCGAAGGCAAGATTGACGTCGAGCCGTTGCCGGATCGCGAAGAGGGGTACCCAGAGGATGAGCGCACCGACGGCAAAGACGAACTGGAGCAGGTAGCCGGCGACGTGCCGGGCGACGAGGCAGGCGACAAAGAGGAGGGAGATCCCGAGCAGGACGACGGTGACACTGCGAACGGCGTGCGAGGGGGGATCGTACTCCACGCGCTGCGAGGGGAATCGTTGTGCCATCCGGAACGGGGCGCCGACGAGTTGACGCCAGTTGTCGAAGACCGAGCCCCAGACGAGGAGTGCGGTCACGGCCGCCAGGGCCGCGCGGGCGAGAACACGCCAGATGGCATCGGGGTCGTGGGCGACGTCGCGCAGGAACGGGCGATTGGCGCGACCGATCAAGACGGCAATCAGGAGGAGGACGCACCCGAGGGCCAGGTTGCTATTGAGGATGGGTTCGACGTCCATGACCATCACCTCCGAGGGCGGCGATCTCGGCATCGACTTCGGCCAGTCGACGCCGCGCGATCGGCAGGCGGTCGGCGAGCCTGGCGCGCTCGTCCTCCTCCCGCGCCCGCTCGCCGCGGAGTCGTTCTTCTTCCGCGGCGAGTTCTTGCCGGCGCCAGGCGCGGCGCTGGCACTCGGCACAGGTGCCGTGCCAATCCTGCCAACCACCGCAGCCGTCGCAGGGGCGCGCGAGGTCGGCGAGCGTCGGCGCCGGCGGCAGCGGTCGACCGTTCAAGCGCCGGTCGCGGAGGTCGGTCGCGAAGACGAAGAGACTGGCGGCGAGGTGGTCGGTCAGTTCGTCGCGCCGGTCGGCCGGGAATGCGGGCGGGATGAGCGCCGCCGGATCGCCGGCCTGGTGGATGAGCTCGGGACGGACCAGTTGGGTGCCGCGTTCTGCCCAGTCGATCTCTTCGGCGTACGCGAAGTGCGCGGGACCAACGTCGAACGAGACGCTGGCGGGCGTTTCGGCGGAGACGCGGAGGTCGGCGATGGGGGTGGGCGGAAGGGGGATGCCGGGTCGGACGGGGAGGGCGTCGAGGACGCGCCGATCGCGCTCGACCGCGGCGAGTGCTTCGTCGAGCAATTCGATGTGCTGGTGCCAGGGGTTGTCGGTCTGGGAGGCCGATTCCGCCTGCTCGACGTCGTAGAGGACGGTCTCGCGGCGGCGGCGGAGGCGGGCCAGCTTGTCGCTGTCGTCCGGGCTGAGGGTCGCGGGGGCCGGCTGGTCGCGTGGGGGAGGGGGGTGGAAGCCGCGCGCTTTCGGCGCCACCGGCGGGAGCGGCGCGGTCGCGGTCGCGGTCTCGCCCGGTGGGTTGTCGTCGCGCTCCCAGAATCGCCAACGTCGCACCGGCGGCTCCTCCTTGCAGGATCGATTGTGACACAGGTGATGGGTCGGGTGGGATGCCGGGGTGCCGGTTCGCTTGACCACGTCCGGCGCGGCGGCAACAATGCTGAGGGAATGAAGCAGAGTCGAAGGGAACGCCTGGCATGAGCGGTGAGGAGCACGGTCGATTGGACGAAGCGGCCGATGATGGGTCTCTCGCGTGGCACCCATCGCCGGCCTACGTGGAACGGAGCCGCCTGCGGCGATTCATCGAGACGCTCGGGCTGACCGGATACGAGGAGTTCCTGAAATGGGCAGTGGCGGACATTGGCCGGTACTGGGATGCGGTCGTGCACGATCTTGGGCTGGAGTGGCACGCGCAGTATGAGCAGCCGCTGGATTTGAGTCACGGGGCGCCCTGGGCGGAGTGGTTCGTCGGGGGTGGCTTCAACTACGTGGCGAATGCGCTGGATCGCCATGCCGATGGACCGCGTCGCAATCAACTGGCGCTGATCTGGGAGGGCGACGACGGCGAGGTTCGGAAGCTGACCTACCGGGAACTTGCCGGCGAGACGAACCGGCTCGCCAACGCGCTGCGCGACCTTGGGGTGACGAAGGGCGACCGGGTCGGGATCTTCTTGCCGATGCTGCCGGAGACGGTGGCGGCGACGCTTGCCTGCGGCAAACTCGGGGCGATCTACACGCCGATGTTTTCCGGATACGGGGAAGAGGCGGTGGCCTCACGACTCCGCGATTGCGACGCCTCGGTGTTGATCACCGCCGATGCGTTCCCGCGTCGCGGCATGCCCGTGCCGTTGAAAGCGATTGCCGACGCGGCGATGAATGCCGCGCCCGGTGTGCGGACCTGTCTGGTGTTGCGGCGGACCGGGGCGGCGGTGGCGTGGACCGAGGGCCGCGACGTCTGGTGGCACGAGGCGGTCGCGGACCAATCGCGCGTCTGCCCGACCGAAGCGACGGCGGCGAACGATCCCTACATGATCATCTACCCCTCGGGGACGACGGGGCGGCCGAAGGGCGCGGTCCACGTCCACGCCGGGTTTCCGATCAAAGCGGCGCACGACCTTGCCTATTGCTTCGACTTGCAGGGCGACGACGTGCTCTTCTGGTTGACCGACCTCGGGTGGATGATGGGACCGTGGGCGATCGGCGGCGGTCTGATGCTCGGGTCGACGCTGATGATCTTCGAGGGGACGCCGGACTATCCGGCCCCCGATCGGCTCTGGCAGATCGTCGCAGAGCATGGTGTGACGATCCTCGGTGTGGCGCCGACGGCGGTGCGGGCGCTGATGGCGAAGGGGCCGCAGTGGTTGCGTCACCGCGATCTGTCGTCGTTGCGCATCCTCGGTTCGACCGGCGAGACGTGGAATCCGGTTCCGTGGCGGTGGTACTTCGACGAGGTTGGCGGCGGTCGCTGTCCGATCGTCAACTACTCCGGCGGGACCGAGACGGGCGGGGGGATCGTCGGGTGCGTGACGCTGCGACCGATCAAGCCGTGCGCCTTCACCGGGCCGGTGCCGGGAATGGACGCCGACGTAGTGGACGAAGTGGGGCAACCGGTGCGGGGCGCGGTCGGGGAGCTGGTGGTGCGTCAGCCGTGGGTCGGGATGACACGCGGTTTCTGGCACGACCCCGAGCGGTACCTCGACACGTACTGGGCGCGGCTTCCCAATGTCTGGGTGCATGGCGATTGGGCGGAAATCGACGAGGATGGGTTCTGGTTCATCCGGGGCCGGTCGGACGACACGTTGAAGGTGGCCGGGAAGCGGGTCGGACCGGCGGAAGTCGAGTCGGCGGCGGTCGCCCACGACGCGGTCCAGGAAGCGGCGGCGGTCGGCATCCCGCACGAGGTGAAGGGAGAAAGCGTGCTCGTGTTCGCGGTGTTGAGACCGGGCCGAACCGGAAACGACGCCCTGGCCGAGGACGTGCGGCAGACGATCGCGCGGCAACTCGGTCCCGCCCTCAGACCGGAGCGGGTCTGGTTCGTGCGGGACCTGCCGAAGACGCGGAACGCGAAGATCATGCGGCGGGTGATCCGCGCCGCGTACCTCGGGCAACCGGCCGGGGATACGACGGCGCTGGAGAATCCGGGTGCGGTGGCGGAGATCGCGGCGTTAGGCGGAAGGCGGAAGGCGGAAGGATCCGATGGATAGGGACCAGTTGCACGGGACGCGGATGCTCTACCGAGAGGCCGAACTGCCGACCGCGCGGGGCGAGGAGCGGCTGCGGCAAGAGTTGGAATGGGGGCTGCCCTCGGCGGAGTCGATCCGCGATCGGACGATCCCGCTCTTCAACCGGTCGGGGTGGCGGTTCTCGCATTCGGGGACGTTCCTGGCCCGGCCGCGTCTCCAGGACATGCGGCAACTGGGTGGTCAGGACGTGGCCGTGGTGGGCGTGCCGCTCGACTGCGGGACGACGTTTCGGTCGGGGACGCGGTGGGGCCCGCAGGGGATGCGCACCATCTCCGGGTTGGGGAGCGGCTACAACTTCGAGATGGGGGTCGATCTCCTGGAGGCGTTGGAGATCGTCGACGTCGGCGACGTCTCGGTGATCCCGGCGAATATCGAGAAGAGTTTCGACCAGATCGACAAAGCGCTCGCCTACGTCCACGAGCGCGGTGTCTTCCCGGTGGTCCTCGGGGGCGACCATTCGATCGGGTATCCGGACATACGGGGGTTGGCGCCGTACGTCGACGGCAACATCGGGATCATCCACTTCGACCGCCACACCGACATGTCGGAGTACAACTTCGACGAACGGATGCACGGGACGCCGTTTTTCCACGCGACCAACATCCCGAACGCGCCACCGTCGAATCTGGTCCAGATCGGGATCGGCGGCTGGACGGGGTCGCGGCCGGGGGTGCGCACCGCGCGGGAGCGCGGAGCGACGTCGATCACGATCACCGACATCGAACGGTGGGGGTTGGAGCGGATCGCGGAGATGGCGTTGGAGATCGCCTGGAAGAACGCGAAGGCGGTGTTCCTGTCGTTCGACATCGATTCGATCGACCCGGCGTTCGCGCCGGGAACGGGCACGCCGGAGGCGGGCGGTTTGCTGCCGCGGGAAGCGTTCCGGATCCTGCACATCGTGACGCGGGAGGGCCTGGCGGGGATGGAGGTGGTCGAAGTCGCGCCGCCGTACGACGTGGCCGACGTGACGTCGCTGCTCGGGGTGCGGGTGATCAACGACGTGCTGGGGACGTTGGTGAGCGCCGGGAAACTGGGCCGGAGACCTGATACGACGGTAAAGGCGGATGCGGAGGTGGAGGATGAGGTGGAGGAGACGAAGCCGGGGGGCGGGTAGGGCGACCGATTGTTGCAGCCAGGACGTGAACGGACGCGCGCTGATCGGGTGGTGGCAGCGCACGAACCTGGAAGCGACGGGAGAGGTCCTTCACTTCGTTCAGGATGTTCAATTGAGGGGCACCCCTCCCCTGAACATCCTGAGCGCAGCGAAGGACCTCTCGCGGTTTGGTGGTCCCTGTCTCTTCGAGACGCACCATGCTCGATCGACGTTGAAACTCGCCGTGCAGGCTGTCATCATCGCGGGATGCAGACCGCTCACGATACCGACCGCGTGCCGATACGAGTGCAAGCCGCCTACGACACCTGGAAAAGACCCGGCGAGGCAACGACGGCGCTGGGCGCGACCGAGTTTGCGGTCGGCCGCCGGTTGCGGCACCGGTCGCTCCGGTCGGAGGCGAAGCGCTGGGCCGTCGTGCTGGCGATCTGGCTGCCGTTGACGGTGGCGCTGCTGCTGGGATCGCTGGTGGCGGCGATCTACTGGCAGGCGCGGAGCGACCAAACGCGGCCGGTCGACGCGGTCGTGGTGCTCGGTGCCGCCCAATACGACGGACGGCCGACGCCGGTGCTTCAGGCGCGACTCGACGAGGTGCTGAAGGTCTACAAGGCGGGCGCGGCGCAGTGGATCGTCGTCACGGGTGGTCGGCAGGAAGGGGACCGCTTCACCGAGGCGGAGGCGAGCCGAAATTACCTGGTCGCGCACGGGGTGCCGGAGCGGGCGATCCTGTTGGAGAACCAAGGGCGCTCGTCCTGGCAGAGTATGCAGGGGGCGGGCCGGATTCTCGACGGCAAGGGTGCGAAGCGGATCCTCCTGGTGAGCGACGGGTTCCATCTGTTCCGGTTGAAGTTGATGGCGCGGCACCTCGGGTTCACCGCGTACGGGGCACCGGCGACGGACAGCCCGATCCGGCGCGATTCCAGTCTGGAATTCGACTACGTGGTGCGGGAGGCGGGCGGGGTGATCGACTTCGTTTGGAACGAGGTCTTGTGAACGAAACGTGCCCGATTTGAGACCTCGGTAGCGATGTGTTCAGGCTCCGTCGCCGGGCACCGCGATCCCGCCGTCGGTGAGGTCGAGGAAGCGGTCGATTTGGCGTCGGAGGACGTCGAGACTGGTCTGCCAGAAGTCGGGCGATCTCAGGTCGATGCCGAAGCGGGAGGCGAGGGTGGCGGCGTCGGCCATGCCGGTTGAGGCCAGGAGGTCGTCGTAGCCGGTGGTGAACGATTCCGGGCCTTGCCGGTAGCGGGCGTAGAGACCGAGACCGAAGAGGAGCCCGAACGTGTAGGGGAAGTTGTAGAAGGCATCGCCGACGCTGTAGTAGTGGCCCTTGACCGCCCACATGTACGGATGGAGGAGCGAGGCGTCGAGACCGTCGCCGTAGGTGTCGCGTTGGGCGTCGAGCATGAGGCGGTTGAGTTCGTCGACCGACAACTCGCGGGCGGTGCGAGCGGCGAAGAGCCGCTGCTCGAAAAGGAAACGGCTGTAGATGTCGACGACGGTCTGGGTTGCCTCCTGGAGCCCGGATTCGAGGATGGCGACCGCTTCGGCAGGGGCGGCGCGGGCCAGGGCCGCTTCCTGAACGATCGTCTCGCAGAAGGTGCTGGCCGTTTCGGCCAGGGTCGACGGCAGCGTGTGCTGAAGCATCGTGCGGTCGGAGAGGGCGAGGCTGTGGTAGGCGTGACCGAGTTCGTGGGCAAGCGTGGCCACGTCGTTGTACGAGGAGCCGAAGTTGGTGAGGATGCGCGATTCACCGCGGCGCAGCATCATACAAAAGGCGCCGTCCACCTTGCCCGGTCGAGGCTCGGCGTCGATCCAGTCGTCGCGAAAGGCGCGCACGGCGAGGTCGCGCAGGCGATCCGAGAAGGTGCCGAACTGGGCAACGATGAAGTCGGCTGCTTCCGCATACGTCCAGCGGTGTCCACCGGTGCCGATGGGTGCAAAGAGGTCGTACCAGGCCAGGGCCTCGGTGCCGAGGAGGTGGGCTTTGGCGCGGAGGTAGCGGCGGAAGTCGGGGAAGGATTCGCGAACGGCGGTCAGCACGGCGTCGAGGATCGGCCGGTCGATGTGGTTTTGGAAGAGCGCGAGATCGAGGGGATCGGTCCAGTCGCGGCGCGCGTTTAGCGTGGCGGACTCGCCTTTGATGCTGTTGAGGGCGGCAGCGATCGGGACCGCGTTGCTTTCCCAGGCGCCGAGCTCGGCTTCGTAGGCGTGGCGACGCACGTCCCGGTCTTCGTGGTGAGCGAGGTTGCGGATTTCGCTCATCGGAAGGTGGCGCGTTTGGCCGTCCTGTTCGAAGGGAACCGCGATCTGCGAGGTCAGGTTGTCGTTGAGCTTGCTCCAGGCGCTGCCGGCGGAGAGATGGAGTTCGGCGGCGAGCGCTTCCTCGGCGGGTGACATGAGGTGGCGGGCCGATACCTGGTAGGTGCGGAGCAGGTATTCGTGATCGCGGGCGACGGCCGATCGCTGGACGAGCGCATCGATATTGAGGGAGCCAAGCCAGTCGACAAGGCGCGGTTGGAGTTTGCTCAGGGGAAGGCAACGGATTTCGAACTCGCTGAGGAGGGCCTGGGCGCGGTCGTCGCGCGAATCGGTGGCGACGTGACCATAGATGTAGGCCCCCAACGTGTCGATCGATTCGTAGAGGGCATTGAGGCGCCCGATCAGGGACTCGACGGCGCGAATCGATTCGCCCGAAAGAGGAGATTCCGCATCCTCCTCAGCCACGACCTCGTCGAAGTAACGGACGAGGTCGGCGACTTCGGCAAGGGAGTCCTGCCAACCGGCGACGAACTCCGGCGATTCGAGGGCAGGATAGGCGGCGCTGAGGTCCCAGCGGGGAAGCGCTTCGATGGTCGCGGTCACGGGCGGGGATTCCTTTCGGAGAGTGCGGAAAGGTGAGGCGGGCAGGGCGCCAGCGTAAAGGGTAGCGCGGATGGCCGGTTCGTTCGATAACCGGGCAAACGGGCCACGGTGGCTCGGCTACGGTTTGGCGACGGCGAGCGGGGCGACGAAGGCGTCGCGGACCCGCAAGTCGCCGTCGGGGCCGTGGAAACCGGCGACGACGGTGTAGACATCGGCGGCGAGGTCGACCAGGACCAGGTCTTTTTCTTCGTTGGGGAGCAGGGTGACCTCGCCGGCAAAGGCGGACACGGCCGGCGGGTGTGCCCGTCCGGCCAGGCGGTCGCGAAGTTGGGCCGGAGAGCCGGTGCGGAACACCGTGAGCGAGGTCGGTTCGGCGGTCAGATTGCGGACGTGGACGACGACGGTGCCGGGATCGACGAGCCGGTCGCGCGACAGATGGAGGCGAACGCCGTCGACGTCGGCCTCGATGCCGACGGCGTCGCCGGTGAGGTCAAAGTCGAGGGACTCGGTCTTGTCGAGGAGCCAGGTGTCCTGGCCGGCGACGAAGCGCCATCGCTCCTGTTTGACCGCGTTGCCCTGATGCCAGGCGACCTTGGCGTTGGCGAAACCGGTTCCCTGGATGCGGACGTCGGTGACGGCGTCGAGCGAGGAGGCCGCCGCTAGACCGGCACGTGTGAGTGCTTGAAGCGTCGCGACGGCGGTCGGTCGGTCGGCCGTGTCGAGCGTCGCCTGGAGGTAGGCATCGGTGACGAGAGAGACGCCGGCTTGCCAATCGGCGTCGTTCCAACAGGCGATCAGGGTAGTGACGGCGGCGGCAACCTGGGCCGTGATTTCGTTGTCGGCGGTGCTCGGGATGGCCGGGGTTGGGGTTGCCGCGGCGGCGACCGGTGTCGCGTTGGGTGGTCGGGTGGCGCAGACCGCGGCCGGCAGCGGGACCGAGGTGGCGGATAGGGCCCGGTTGAAACTGGGGTTGCCGCTCAGGCCGACGCCCAGGACGAGGAGAAGCAGGGCGCCGATCGAATTCGCTCTACGGTTTCCGAGGCGGCACTTCCGTCGAATTGTGATGGAGTTCGGCAACGACGGTCGTAGGGGCGGACCGCCGTGTCCGCCCTCGGTCGTGTGCGCCAACGCGGCAGGGCGGACACGGCGGTCCGCCCCTACGGACTCCCGTCTTTCGCGTCCATTGCGGTTCAGACTAATCATCTCCAGGGTCGCTATCCGCCGTCGGCGGTTCGGTTGGAGTCTCTTCCGGTGGAGCGGTCGCGTTTGGTTCGGACGTAGGCGGTTCGGGCGTCGGCGTGGCGGTGGAGGTAGGAGACGGGGTCGCGGTCGGCTCCTGGGTTGGGGTGGGCGGCGAGGGTGTCGCGGTCGGTTGCTCGGTTGGCTCGGGTTGGGATGGGGGACAGGAACCGATGCAGGTGGTGTCGATGCCGAGGTCGTCGAAGGCGACGTCGAAGGCACGATCGGTCGCGTCGTCGCCGAGTTGGACGGCGGCGATTCCGGTTGTGCCGGTGCGGGCGGTGTCGCTGAAGAGGAGGTTGCCGTCGGACCAGATCTCGACGAGACCGCGGTTGCCGCCGCTGCGGAAGTGGATTTGGAGGTCGTGCCATTCGTTCTCCGTGACGGGACGGAGAACGGTGGTGGCGCCGGTGCGGGTGAGGCGGAATGCCAGGTTGCCGTCGCGGGTGACGAGGATCGAGAGGACCGGGCGATCGGCGCGGGAGACGAGCGTCAGGAGCGTCACGGGATTGTCGCCGGCCGACAGGAGGTTGAACCGGGTTCGCACGAAGAGGTCGTCCTCGGGATCGCCGATGGATCGTCGGGCGGTGGCGGGCGCACCGGGATTCGCGGGCGAACCGGAACTGGTGGCGCGCGCGGCCCAGACGCCGCTGGCGACGATCGCTTGCTGGACGGCCAGACCGTCGATCCCGGTCCAACCGGCGAGGTCGCCGGTTTCAAAGTCGTCGGCGATCGGGAGGGTTACGGTGGGAGTGGCGGTCGCGAGCGGTGTGGACTGCTCCGGGGTGGCGGTCGGTGTTGGGGTTGCGGTGGCGGTGGGGATCTCGTCGACCTGGGCGGTCGTCGCCGGCGCGCTGGGGTTGTAGGCGACGACGAGTTGCGGTGGGTTGGCGCCTTCGCGGGAGGAGAAGACGACGCCGTCGGCGGAGGAGGAGGAGAGGACGAAGGTGTAGGTACCGTCGGCGGCGACGAGCGGGGTGACGTCGTACTCGACCCAGGTCTTGACGGCGATGGCGCCCTTGTCGTCGCGGGGTGTGGTCGAACGGGGTGGCCGGTTGTTCCAATTGATCGTGGTTTCGGACCAATTGTTGCCGGCGGTGTAGTAGGCGGGACCGTCGGCGGTGCCGTAACCGGAGCCGCTCGGGAGGTAGACACGCAGGGTTGCCTTGGAGACGGCACCGCTGACGCCGGTGACCGTGAACCGGAGGTAGCTGTCGATGTCGAGCGAACCACCGTCCCGGCTGATGAGTTGGGTCGAGGTACCGTAGTGGGAGGTCGGGTGGCGATTGTCGACCCTGGCGTCGGCCTCGGCGACGAAGGTCTTGCCGAGGTCGGGGGTGGTGGCCGTGGCGGTGGCGCTGAGGGGCGAGACGTTGCCGGAGCTGTCGCGGGCGCGGACCCGGTAGGAGTAGGTCGTCGAGTTGGTCACGGTGGTGTCGACGTAGGTCGTTTGGAAACCGACGGTCTTGAGTAGGGCGCCGTCGCGGTAGATGCTGTAGCTGGTGACGGCAACGTTGTCGGTGGCGGCGTTCCAGGAGAGATCGACGCGGTTGGAGGCGGAGGCGGTCGCCCTCAAGTTTTGCGGGGTGGTGGGAACGGAGGTGTCGGGAGGACCGGGGGTGATGATGAGTTTCGGTTTGTTCTGCGTTGCCTCCCGGGAGTTGGCGAGGATACCGTCGGTGGTGGTGGTCGCGAGGACGAAGGTGAAGCTGCCGTTGCCGGTGACGAGGGGGGTGACGTCGTAGACGACCCAGGCGTTGCTCGGGACGGCGCCTTTGTCGTCGGCGGCGAGGTTCGAGCGCGCCGGCCGGTTGGCCCAGGTGATCCCCGTTTCGGTCCAGGAGTTGGGCGCACCGTAGACGGCGGGACCGTTGGCCGAACCGTTGGTCGCGTAGAGCCACAACTCGGCCTTGGCGATCGGCTGGTCGATCCCGCTGACGTCGAAGCGCAGGTAGGACTCGACGTCGGGAGTGCCGCCGCCGTCGACCTCGAGGGAGGTGCCTCTGCCGTAGTTGGTCGACGGGCTTGCCTCGCGGACGCGGGCGTCGGCGACCGGGGCGAAGGGCGGAAAGCCGGTGGCGGCGAGGGTGGCGGTGTAGGTCTGGGGGGAGGACGGAGTCGTGATGGTATGCGCCTTGGCGCCGCCGTCGGACCAGGAGGAGAACGCGAAGGGGGAGCCGGAGCCGTCATTCTGCGGCGAGGGAACGTCGACCTGGATTTGCCAATTGGCCCAGGAGGTGACCGTGGTCGGACCGGTCAGGGCGGAGTCTTCGACGTCGACCGTGAGACCGCTCGGCGAGGTGGCGAAGGTGAGATCGACCTTCTTGGGTTGAAAGTTCTGGGTGACCGTCTTGCTGAGACCGTTGCCGTCTGTCGCGGTGAGTTGGATTTCGAGGTAGCTGTTGGAGGCGGCGAGCAGATCTTCCGGGGCGGGTGCGGTGAACTGGACGTTGTTGCCCACAACGTTCGTCAGGAAGGGATGGGTGTGGGTGCTGTGGTGGAGGACGACGGTCCACTTGAGGGCGGAGGCGGGGAGGGTGCCGTCTTCGCCGTCGGTGGCGTTGCCCTGAAGGGTGATCTGCTGACCGACGCTGAACTGGGCGGCGGCGGTCGGGTTGAGGATGGTCGGTTGCGGTTGGGTGTTGCCGGCGTCGATGGTCAGTGTTGCGGTGTCGGTGTCGCCGCGACCATCGCTGACGGTGAGGGTGACGGTGCGCTTCGCCTTGGTGGTGTAGGTGTGTTGAGGGGTGGGACCGGTGCCGTGGGTCGATCCGTCGCCGAAGTTCCAATCGTAGCTGAGGGTGTCGTTGTCCGGGTCGCTGCTGGTGCGGCCGTCGAAGGTGACGGTGAGGGGAAGGGCACCGAAGGTCTTGTCGGCGGTGGCGCGGGCGACCGGTGGCCGGTTGGCCTGACCGGTGTATTGGATTTTCCGGAGCTGACCGCCGTTGTCGTAGGTGGTGTAGTAGAGGGCCTGGGTGGTACCGGACGGGCCGAACTGCATCGAGATGACACCGGGACCGGTGGCGAACTGGCTGCGCGAACTGCCGTTGAGTTGCCAGATCAGGCCGCAGGTGTAGTCGGAGAAGAGGTAGGCATCGTCGTACTGGGCGGGCCAGGTGCCGGCGGGGACGAAGGCGCCGGCGGTGATGGCGTTGCAGGAGCCGTGCTGGTAGGCAAAGACCGGGTTGGTCATGCCGCTCGGGGGCGCGCCGCAATTGGTGGTCGAACCGCGGTCGCAGAAACCTTCGCGGACGTTCCAGCCGTAGTCCTTGCCGGCCTGGACGTTGTCGATCTCTTCCCAGGTGTCCTGACCGACGTCGTTGACGTAAAGGACGGTGCCGGCGGCGTTGGGATCGAAGGCGAAGCGGAAGGGATTGCGGAAACCCCAGGCGAAGGTTTCCTGGCAGCGTGTTTGTGTGGTGCGGCCGGTGGCGGCGCAGGGGGCGGTACCGGCACCCTGGAACGGGTTGCCGGCGGGGATGCCGCCGTCGCGGGTGATGCGGAGGATCTTGCCGGTGAGGATGTTTTCCTTGCGGGCGTTGGTGTTCTGGCCGGCGCAGAGATTTGAGTTGTCGAGGTCGCAGCCGCCGTCGCCGATGCTGACGTAGAGGAGGCCGTCTTTGCCGAAACCGAGGTCGCCGGCGTTGTGGTTGCCGTTGGGCGAGGGGATGTTGTCGACGAGGACGGTCTGGCTGCCGCCGTTGACGGTGTTGGTCGTGGTGTTGAAGGTGAAGCGGGCGACGCGGTTGACGGGACTGCTGGCGCTGTTGCTGGCGCAGGAATTGTTCTTGTTGAAGGTGTAGTAGAGGTAGATGAAGGAGTTGGTGGTGAAGGCGGGATCGACGGCGACGCCGAGGAGCCCGCGTTCGGAGTTGGAGCAGATCGAGGGGACGGTGTAGGCGACCGCGCTGCCGCTGCCGGCAGAGGTGTAGAGCGCCCCCTCCTGGCTGGTGATCAGGATGCGGCCGTTGGGGAGGAAGGCGACGTCGGTCGGTTGGCCGAGACCGGTGGCGACCGAGGTATCGGTGAAGTTCGCGGGTGGCGCCGCCGGGACGCCGCTGGGCCGGAACAGGATCAGGCTGAGGAAGAGGATGGTCAGTACGGCGGCGGAGGCCTGAGGCGTGAGGCGTGGGGAGAGAGGACCGAAAGGCAACATTTGGATACGGTGTGGCAGGCCCGCCAGGTGAGTTCTGACCGACCGGCCGACGGTCCGACGGAGTGGGCGAGGCATGAGCCAAACTCCTGGCGGGGAGAGGATTCTGGGCGGATGGGATGGCTGGGGCGGCACGGCGGGGCGACGGATGTTCGGTGCGATTCTACGCCGTGTGCAGGGGCGATGGAAACCCGGGCGGAGGGCGGAGGGCGGAGGGCGGAAGGCGGACGGCGGGAGAGAATGGGGGAGGGCGGGGAGTACACGACTAAACTCCTACCGCCTTCCGCCCTCCGCCCTCCACCTACGCGTTCGCGCCCCACTCGCCGTGTTTGTAGCGTTTGGCCCAATCGACTCCCTGCCAGGTGGTGGTGGTGAGGGGGCGGACGAAGAAGAGCCAGCGGGGTTCGTTGAGGGTGGGGACGAGGTAGTCGGGGCCGTGGGGGCCGAGGTAGCGGTAGGACATTTCGCGGGCGATCTCGACCCATTTGCCGCCGACGTTGGGCGTCTCGATGAGGTCGGCTTCGCCCTTGACCAGGACTTTGCGGAGCGAGCCTTCCTCGTCGATGTCGAGGTAGACGCGTTTGTCGTTTTGCATGTAATGGGCCCAGTTGGAGCGTTCGCGGGGGATGATGTAGTAGCCGCCGTCTCTGTATTGGAACCAGACGGGGACGACGTAGGGCCAGCCGTCGTCGTCGAGGACGCCGAGGCGGCAGAGGACTTTGCCCGCCAAGAACTCTTCCATTTCGTCCTGGGTCATGGCGCCGACTTTGCCGCGCCAGCTTTCGGACTTTTCGCCGTCGCTCATCGAACCCCTCCCTTCGCAGTCGTGCCGTTCGAGACGAAGGGATTGTCGCAGGGGCTTGGCAAGGAGAAAAGATGGGGATCGGAGGGTGTCGCTCGCCCCGGCCCATCAACGAGAGGTGCTCGGTCCTTTTGGACGGAGGCGGGGACGAGTTGGTGCGATTGCGGCCAAGACGTTTGGCTTCGTAAAGGTCAACACCGACGCGCAAGGACGGCGAGAGAAAGCGGCGTGGCGGCTGGCGGAGGCGACCATCGCCGGGTGATCGACGATACCGAACCTGGATCAACCGAACGACCGGGGCGGGGAGGGGGGTTGACTTCACGGAATTGCCCACTATCGTAGGAGGCGGTTCGCTTGGCGCGGGAAGGGCACCGCCGTGGACGGTTCGCGCTTCGACGCCGTCGCCCGCTCGTATGCCGCCTCCGGTAGCAGACGCCGCCTGTTGGCGGGAGCGCTGGCCGCTGCCCTGGGCATTGCCGGGCGGGACCGCGCGGCCGCCGTCGCCTGCCGCACCCCCGGCCTCCTCTGCCGCGAAAATGCCGACTGCTGCTCCGGCCTCTGCGCGAAGGACGCCACCGGCCGCCGCCGCTGCCGCTGCCAATCGCCCGCCGACTGCCCGCCCCCGGTCAACCGGTGCCTGGAGGCGACCTGCGCCGACGGCGTCTGCGGTACGGCGGTCGGCGTCACCTGCCCCCCGCCCGACCAGTGCCACCAGGCGCCGGGCACCTGCGTCCCGGCCACCGGCGCCTGCTCCTACCCGACCCAGCCGGACGGGACGGCCTGCGACGCCGGGGTCTGCACCACGGGCGATACCTGCCAGGGCGGGGTCTGCACCTCCAGCGGGCGGCCGGCGTGCTCCCTGCCCAGCCAATGCTGCCGGGACGGCACGTGCGTCCCCAGCGCGCCGGGCGCCGCCTGCACGGCCGGCGACGGCAGCTGCGCCGTCGGCGGCACCGCCGGCTGCCCCTGCTGCCTGCCCTTGGGGAGCGTTGGCAACGTCTGCGTCGACGGCTGCGGCTCGTTCCGCTGCTGCTCCGGCGGCACCTGCATCGACACTGAGACGACCTCCATCTGTGTGGCGGCCGACGGAACTTGCGCCGCGCCCGGGACCGCCAACTGCCCTTGCTGCGACGCCCAGCCGGGCAACCTCTGCGTCGACGAGTGCAGACCCGGAAATTGCTGCTCCGGCGGCCTCTGTAAAGGGGCTTCCACGGATGCCTGCGTGGCTGCCGACGGAACCTGCGCCGCGGGCGGCACCGCCGGCTGCCCCTGCTGCTCCGCCGAGGTGGGCGGAGACTGCGTCGCCACCTGCGGCCCCGGGAGCTGCTGCTTCCACGGTGCCTGCCGCGCGCTCTTCGCGCCCTTTACCTGCATTGCCGCCGACGGCACCTGCGCCGTGCCCGGGGATTCGGGCTGCCCCTGCTGCGACGCCGACGCGGGCAACCTTTGCGTCGCCGACTGTGGCACTGGGCGCTGCTGCTCCGGCGGCGCCTGCGTCAGTACCTGTGCCTGAGGCACACTCGACTCCAGCGCCGTCGGTCGGGGCCGCCGCTGCGAGTGTGCCGCGCCCGGTCGTCGGTGGCGACGGTGTCGACGATCTCGATCGGCGAGACGAGCGCCACCTTCAAGCCTTCGATCCGCTGGTTGAGGTTGAGTGCGGCCAGACCGCCGGTGATGATCCAGCGCCCGTACCATCGCGCCGCGTCCGGCGAGGGCGAGCGCGGTGCCGCCGGCCAAACCGCCGAGGACCCGACAACGACTGAGGTGCCCCGGTGCGGCCACACGCCGGGGCGCCCCGTTGACGCCTGCTGGGACGGACGTTACGTCGTCGAGAAGGCGTAGACCGTCGTCGAGGTGTAGTCCTGGCCGGGTTGGAGCTCGGTGGAGGGGAAGTCGGGGTGGTTTGGCGAGTCGGGGTAGTGCTGGGTTTCGAGGGCGAGGGCGTCGCCCTGCCGGTAGACCTTGCCCGAGGCGCCGACCAGCGTCCCGTCGAGGAAATTCCCCGAGTAGAACTGGATGCCGGGTTCGGTCGTGGAGATCGTCAACGTGCGCCCGCTGTCGGGATCGACCAGCGTGGCGGCCTCGATCAGCGACGTGTCGGTCGGACCCGATCGGTCCAGGACGAAGTTGTGGTCGTAGCCGTGGCCGATGACGATCTGCTCGTGGCTCTCGCGGATGCGCTCGCCGACCGCGTGGGGCGTGGTGAAGTCGAACGGCGTGCCGGCCACGGGGGCGATCTCGCCGGTGGGGATCAGCGTTTCGTTGACCGGGGTGTAGTTGCTCGCGTTGATCTTCAATTGGTGGTTCTCGATGGTGCCGGAGCCCTCGCCGGCGAGGTTGAAGTAGGTGTGGTTGGTCAAGTTGACGACGGTCGCCTTGTCGGTGGTGGCGTGGTAGTCGATCTTGATCTCGTTGTTGTCGGTCAGGGTGTAGGTGACGTCGACCGTCAGCGCACCGGGGTAACCTTCCTCGCCGCCGGGGCTGACGCGGCTGAGTTTGAGACCGACGCCTTCGCCGCCGGTCACCTCCTCGGCGTTCCAGACGTACTTGTCGAAGCCCTTCGCGCCGCCGTGGAGAGAATTCTCCCCGTTGTTGAGTGCCAGATAGTACGCCTTGCCCTCGAGCATGAAGGTGCCGCGGGCGATCCGGTTGGCATAACGCCCGGTGATGCAACCGAAATAGGGGCTCGATGCGACGTAGTCGTCGAGGTTGTCGAAGCCGAGGGCGACGTTGGCGAGGTTGCCGTCGCGATCGGGGACCTCGATCGACTGGATGATCCCGCCGTAGGTCATGATCTTGACGACCATACCGGCGGAGTTAGAGAGCGTGTAGAGATCGACCGCTTGCCCCTCGACCGTGCCGAATGGTTCCTTGGTCATGCCGGGGCCCGCCACCGGGCTGCCGATGGCAACCGGTGTTGCTTCCTGCGCGAACGCGGTGGCGCCACCGGTGAGGGAGGCCACCATGATGAGTGCCGTGACCGAGCCAGACAATAGGGACAGACGCCGCCGCCGCGCGGTGGAGTGTTCCGTGCCCATGCGTTCCTCTTCCTTTCGTGAATGCGACTCGACGCGGGAGACGAGCCAACCTTCCGATTCGGATCGGACACAGGTTTTTCTCGGCGTGCCCATGCTACATCCCGCATGACGCCGTGTCAAGATCCGTCCTTTGAGTCAGTTTTGTGAAGATATTGGATCATTTGCGCAGAATCAACGCGTTGCGAGTGTTGAGGCTCGATCGAGAACGGCCAACCGCCGCGAGCCCGAGCAGGGCACGCGTGGCGGGGGACGTTTGAGGTGGCGTCAGGCGCGGAGGCGGCGCTTCTTTTGCCACATGTCGAGGGAGACGGCGAGCAAAATCACCGCGCCGAGGACGATTTGCTGGGCATAGGTGTTGATCCCGAGAAGGACGATCCCGTTGTCGAGTACCCTGATGATCGCGGCGCCCAGCACCGCACCGAGGATCTCCTTGCCGCCGAGCGGGCTGGTGCCGCCGATGATCGAGGCGGCGATGACGGGCAATTTGAACCCGAGACCGGCGGACGGTTGGGCGGAGACGAGTCGCGCCACCAGGATCAGACCGGCCAACGCCGCCAGCGTCGAGCAGAGGGTGTAGACGAGCAGCTTCACCTAGGATCGTCACCGGATAGCCCTTGGTCAGGACGTAGACCAGACCGCGCGATGCTGAGCGTACCGAGCGTGGCGATGAAGGGGGGCAGACCGACGAGGGTGATGAGCAGACCGTTGATCGGTCCGGTCACCGAACCGGCGAGGATGCCGGCGATCATCGCCAGCGCCAGCGGCTAGCCCTCGCCGAGCAGCATCCCGGTCGTGATCCCGGAGAGCGCGAGGACCGACCCGACCGAGAGGTCGATGTCGCCGGTGATGATCACCATCGTCTGGCCGATGGCCACGATCGCGGTCAGCGAGAAGGCCCGCGCCACGCCGAAGAGGTTGCCCTGGGTGAGAAAGGCGTCGGAACGCAGCGAGAGGAACGCGCAGAGAGCCAGGAGGGCGAGGAGGATGTTGAGCTCCTTCACTCCGGTTGCCCATCCGAGGACCGCGCGCCGCGGCGGCCGGCTGCCGAACGCGGCGACCGTCCCGCCACCCGCCGCCGTCGTTCGCCATTGCGCTCCCCCCACCTTCTCGACCCGACGCCGGGAACGGACTGTGCGCGTGACCCGACAACCAAACAGGGCAGAACGCTCAGGACCGGGCTCGGTCTCGATCACCGTCGATCGGCAGACGGCTGTGCATTGCGGTCCGTATCATGATCGCTCAGAAGTAGAGCGTCTCGCACGTTGGCTGACCGCTCGGAAGATGGTTCGGCAAGTGAGACTCCCTCGCGGTTCGCCGCCAGGTCGACATTTGGTCTCATGGGGACAGGCTGCTTAACGACGCTTGCGGCTGGCCACCAAACGACCTGTCGGTAGATCGCCAAGCATGAGACCGCATCTCTTCACGAGAATTGGAAAGGTGGTACCGAACAGGCGGACCGTCAGCTTGCCTATGAGGGTAGCCTCTTGCGTCTTCGCACTTCTTGAAAGCAAGACCAGGGGTAGGAGTGTTGCTGGGCTCCCGTCCACTCTAAATGACGCATGCCCTTCGATGAGATCGGCAGCAGCTTGCAACTGCGTTTGGATGCTTCGCGCGTGCTGAAGGGTCGATTTCATCTCGATTGCGCACCACCGACCGCGTCGCTCCGCATCGCTGAAATCCAAGACGATGAAGTCGGGCCGGGGACCGGGAAGGGTGCCTCGCACGAAGGCCGGACAGATGTCACAGTCGAGCGTCAGAACGAAGGCTTGGGGAAGGGCAAGTGAACAGTTTGACTCGGATCGTCGGCAGCTGTGAGTGACGCACGATCCTGTCCGATGTTCGTGAAGCGCGGCAACTGCCTCTCGGACAAGAGTCGAAGGATCAGGCTCCAACGAGACGTTCCTCGTTCCGGGCGATCGACAAGTTGTACGTCTCTTCGCCGATAGCCTCCGCGACTCTCAAGAACTCGTCTTCGGCAATGCCGAAGTCCGGATCGACTTCAAGTGGACTTACGACAGTGCCGGTGTCGCTCTTCTCGAAGAGGTAGGCGGCGACCTTGTCGGGAGAGATCGCATCCACCCTCAGGAGGCCCGTCGTTGATAAGGGCGAATCGCCTAGTTGGGATGCCATCATGGAGTTACTAATCTGATGCAGGATGAGGGAGCTATGGGTGGTAGCTATCACTCGAACACCTGCATTCACAAGTCTGACTAGCAACCTGGCCATGAGGCGCTGATTTTCCGGATGGAGATGGGCTTCGGGTTCGTCGATGATCAGCAAAGCCCCGGAAGCGAGGAGTGCTTTCAGCCAGAGTGCAAGAGACGACCACTCCGCGACCATTGAGGAAGATTGTTGCATCGAAAGTGTTAGTCCGCCCTCTTGGAATACAAAAGTTGGCCCGCCCACCCCGGAACGCCGAACGTGTACGGTGCCCTTCATTAGCTCGGTTTCGAGAAGCAGGAGTGCCATTGCCAAGTCGAAGTTCCAGCCGGGTCGCAAAAGCAGGTTCGTCTCCGCGGGGACCCTATCGATCAATGTCCGGACAAAGCCGCGCTCGACTCCGGTGAACGGTCCCAATTCAGCGGAGCTGAGAGGCTGTGTTCGATCGATAAGTGATAGGGCCGCGGTTGCGATCGCTTGTGCGCCAGAAATCAGACCAGAACGGCCCGCCGGAAGGTAGAGTGCTCCAAATACCGGCAGCCCATTTTCGAGCAAAATTCGGGAAACCAGGCTTCGAACAGCCATCGTCCGATGGACGAGTGAACCATTCACGAAACCCAGCCGATCGACATCACGAGGAATATCAATTGCGTTTTCTTCGGGCCAGTCGAACTCGACGGTGACTGCAGATCCATCTTTATGAATATCCAATCTCAGCCGAAGCCTATCGTGCTCATCTTGACTGCCGTTGAGTTCGACGGTACTCAACGGAGCATTGCTCTGAACCGTTATGAGATGACTCAGTTGTTCTCGCCCAAAGTAATTGCTGAGAGAACGAATTAGAGAAGAGCCAAATTGATTGCCTACTTCATTCAACACCGAGTGAACCGATGTGCGCACGTCATTGGGCGCTTTTGCCAGTCTTTGTGTGGGGCCAGGAAGTGATTCTTCAGAGTAACCGGGCCACAAGTCCCGTCCCACTGAAGAGAAGGGACTGTCGATGGATAGAGCCATCGTGATCGCGTACAGAAGTCGGGCAACATATGACTTGCCAGAGCTATTCGCTCCGACTAGTAGAGAAAGCGGACGCAACTCCAAGTTGGCCTCGTGAACGGGGCCGAAATCACGAACGCTTAGGTTGAGATTTCGTTGAGCGGTCATTGGATTGCGGTGCCGGGAGGGGGATTCGAACCCCCACGAGGTTTCCCTCGGCGCATTTTGAGTGCGCTGCGTCTGCCGTTTCGCCACCCCGGCGAGTGATGCGTGAGCGACCGGTGGGGTTGCTCGTCACCGCGGATTTGGGCACCGCATGGCCTATTGTAGCGTAGTCGCGCTGCAATTGGGTCGGCCAAATGGGCTGCGGGAGGAACACGGCGCGCTCCTCCCCGCGTCTACGATCTTTCCCTAAAAGTAGTGGTTGCGCAAGGCCCCATCAAAGTTGCCAGTCTTGAGACAGCAGTTCTTGAAAGCGTCGTCCTGAGCCGCATGGGCATGGATCGTTACGGCCGAGTTTCTCGATCAGGTCTTTGTCGCCGTGGACGAGGCGGTGCCCTCGCTTGACGTGTGTTTCTGAGGGGAAGCCGCGACGCCGCTTGCTCGTGGCATCAAAAGCGCTCCCTGGTCTCCATCAACTCTTGGGAGTCTATGCTGCACCTCCTTTGCTCGCTTCGCCCGCACGACCGAGGCGCGGGCGCAGGAGGACACCACGGACGGTGGTCGCGACGGTCCCCGGTGCTATGCTAGGGTAGTTTTGCACGCATGGGAGTTGCCGCAAAGGAGACGTGACCGTGGCGATCGACGTCGCGACAGAGATCAAGACGTACCAGATGGTGATCGGCGGCGAGAGTGTGCCGGCCCTGAGCGGCGAGACGTTCGAGACCGTCAGTCCGGCGACGAATCGGGTGATCGGGCGCATCCCGAAGGCAGGGGCGGCGGACGTCGAGCGGGCGATGGCGGCGGCGCGGCGGGCATTCGACGAGGGGCCGTGGGGGCGGTGGACGCCGCTGGAGCGGAAGCGGGCGCTCGATCGGGTCGCCGCGATGTTGCGGGAGCGGATCGACGAGATCGCGCGCTTGGAGACGTTGAACTGCGGCAAGATCATCGTCGAGTCGCGGAACGACGTGATCGCCTCGGCGAACTGCTTCGAGTATTACGCGAGTCTGGCGCCGCTCGTCTACGGCGAGCACCTGCCGATGAATGGGCCGTTGCTGGATTACACGACGCGTGAACCGTTCGGCGTCTGCGCGCAGATCGTGCCGTGGAATTTTCCGCTCTTGATGGCGGTCTGGAAAATCGCGCCGGCACTGGCGACGGGGAACACGGTGGTGTTGAAACCGGCCAGCGCGACGCCGATCACCGCGATCGTGCTGGCGGAGCTGTGCCGCGAGGCGGGGATACCCGACGGGGTCGTCAACGTCGTCACCGGGCCCGGCCGGGAGGTCGGCGAGGCGATGGTGGCGAGTCCGCTCGTCGACAAGGTCGCCTTTACCGGGGAGACGGGGACGGGCCGGCGGATCATGGAGCTGGCGGCCGGGACGATCAAGAAAGTCTCGCTGGAGTTGGGTGGCAAGAGTCCGAACATCATCTTCCCAGACGCCGACCTCGACGAGGCGGTCGACGGCTCGCTCTTCTCGATCTTCGCGAACTCCGGTCAGCGGTGCACGGCCCGGACGCGCCTCTTCCTTCACAAGGAGATCCACGACGAGTTCCTCTCCCGGTTCGTCGCCAAGGCGAAGCAGATCCGCGTCGGCGATCCGCTGGAGTGGGAGACGCAGATGGGGCCGGTCATCTCGCCGCAGCAGCAAGACCGGGTGTTGTCGTATTGCGGGATGGCGCGCGACGAGGGGGCGGAACTGCTGACCGGCGGGCGCAAGCTGACGGACGGCGAGTTGGCGTCCGGCAACTTCGTCGAGCCGACCGTGTTCGGCCGGGTCCGCTCGGACATGACGCTGGCGCAGGAAGAGGTCTTCGGACCGGTGCTGGCGGTGATTCCGTTCGACGACGTGGACGAGGTCGTGCGCATGGCGAACAGTACGGTCTACGGATTGGCGGCGACGATCTGGACGCGGGACATCAAGCGCGCGCACACGCTGGCGCGGCGGTTGCAGGCCGGCAACGTCAGCATCAACTACCCGACGGTCAACCCGCCGGAGGCGCCGTTCGGCGGGTTCAAGCAGAGCGGGATCGGCCGGGAACTTGGCCGGCACGGGCTCGACCTTTACACGCAGGTCAAGAACGTGGTCGTCAATCTCAATCCCGAGCCGTTCGACTGGTACGGAAGGTGGCCGAAGGCTCCTCAACCGTGATCAGGAGAGCTCGGTCCAGCCCTCCCGATGGTCCCAGGAAAACAATCGGTTGATGGAACTGTCGACCAACTCGCCCAACGAGACGAGCGCGTCGACGATCTCGTTATTTCCAACGAGTTTGGCCGTGTGAACAACAGCGATGCCCGCGTGTTGTGGCGGGTCATCGGCCACCCAGGACGTGGACCAGAGAAGCCATGCCCTGTGGAGGAGCGTGTAGTCCCGGACGTCGTATGTCACCAATACACGGCCGGTTCGGGCGGCGAGAAGCAGGTTCGCAGCGTCGTCGAGTCCCTTGAGGCCGAGTCGGTCCACAGAGACAACATCCAGACCGCGGGCGACAGCGCGCTCTGTCAGCCGTTCCGAGATATGCTCGTCGAGATGAAAGATCATCTAGTCAGGGGGCGACCGCCGCGCGCGGCGGCTTCATCCGCAGCCAGTTTTGCATCGATGGCACCGCGATTGAGATCGTAGTACGCGATCGCGGCACGAACGGCCTCGATCGAAATATCAAAGGCTTCGGCAGTGTCTCTGATCTGGTCCACGGTTGCGGCGACGGGGTCGTCGACATTTCCGAACGTGATCATCTCCAGGATGATCCCCCAAATCGGCCGCTCGAACCCGACAATGCGGGCGCGCGCGGGACCGGGTCGGTGCGGGTCGGCTTTGATGAGATGCGCGTATTCGGGCGGAATGTACCCCTTGAGGACCGGATCTAGTGTAACTTCTGATTTGATCATCGTGATACCGTCCTTTAACCATTCGCCGGGTGTGCCGATCTTGGGTTCGGCGTGCCGGCATTGCCAGAAGTAGAGTATCGCAGAATCGAAGACTGCGACGGCAATTGAAAAGGCCCCCACTACCGAATGGAAAGTATCGCGCTCATGCGGGATACTTACGGACATACGTTGGCGCCGCATGGCGTCACCTCGCGACGCAGGGGATGAGGACGGATTTGGCTTGAGCGCACTGACCGCGACCTACCTGAACCAACACGCCGGACGGACATTCGACAACGTCGACGACCTCGAAACGGCACTGCGAGACGAGCGCTACATCGCGGACCGCGGGCTGGCGACGACGCTCTATTTGACACTCCGCATGCGGAAACCGCTCTTGCTCGAGGGCGAAGCGGGTGTCGGCAAAACCGAGATCGCCAAGGTCCTGGCGGCGATCCTCGGCACGCCGTTGATTCGGCTCCAATGCTACGAAGGGCTCGACGCCAGTACGGCGATCTACGAGTGGGATTACCCCCGGCAGATGCTGTACCTGCAGACGATCGAGGCGACCGGAGGGGTCGATCGCGAGACGGCGCGGCGTGACCTCTTCAGCGAGGAGTTCTTGCTGAAGCGACCGCTGTTGCAGGCGATCGACGCGGCGCACGACAAATCGCCGGTGCTGCTGATCGACGAGGTCGATCGGGCCGACCAGGAGTTGGAGGCGTTCCTGCTGGAACTGCTGTCGGACTTCCAGGTGACGGTGCCGGAATTGGGGACGATCCGGGCCGAGCACGTGCCGATCGTGATCCTGACGTCGAACCGGACGCGCGAGATCCACGACGCGCTGAAGCGGCGCTGTCTCTACTACTGGATCGACTTCCCGACCTTCCAGAAGGAGTTTCGGATTCTCAGCGCGAAGGTGCCGGAGGCACCGCAGCGACTGGCGACGCAGATCTGCGGGTTTACGCAGGGCTTGCGCGAGGTCGATCTCTTCAAGTCGCCGGGGATGGCCGAGACCCTGGACTGGGCGCACGCGCTCCTTTCGCTCGGCACGACGGAATTGACCAACGACGCGGTGGACGACACGCTTGGCGTCATCCTGAAGTACCAGGAGGACGTCGATCGCGTTCGCGGCGACGTCGCGAACGCGCTGATCACGCGGGCGGCCCGTGCAACAGCTCACTAGACGAACCAGACCGGGACCGCAACCAGAAGATGTGCGACCGGCCCGGCTCGCGGCCAATTTGCTCGCGTTCGGTCGCGATCTGCGGTCGTCCGGACTGAACATCGGGTCCGGTCAGATCTTGAGCCTGGTCGAGGCCGTCGGCGAGATCGATTGCCGGCGCAGTGACGACTTCTACCACGCGTCGCGGGCGACGCTGGTGACGTCGCCGGAACAGATCCCCGTCTTCGACACGGCGTTCGCCCGGTTCTGGCGGCGGTTGATGAATCCGATGCCACCGGTCGAGGCGCCGGTCGATCAGGGGGATCTCGATCTCGTGCCACCGCCGGGGGCGACACCGGAAGAGGGACCGGATCGAAAACGCGCCGCCGGCGGTAAAGAGGGGCAGAAAAAGGACCGGGCGATCCTGGCCGTCGAAGACACCGAACAGGAGGACATGGGGCAAGGCGACGAACTCGAGTCGCCGCCCGAGGACGTCCTGGTCTTCAGCGCGCGCGAGGTCTTGAGGAAGAAGGACTTCGCGCAGTTCTCGCCAGAGGAGATCGCGGAAGCGCGGCGCCTGATCGCCAGCATGACCTGGCGGTTGGGGACGCGGAAAACGCGGCGGCGGGAGAAGGCGGTGCACGGCGAGTTCATCGACTACCGGCGGACGCTGCGTCACAGTCTGAAACACGGTGGAGTGCCGATCGAGTTGCGGCGGCGGCGGCGCAAGGAGCGGATGAGACCGTTGGTCTTGATCTGCGACATCTCGGGGTCGATGGATCGCTATTCGCGGTTGCTCTTGCAGTTCGTTCACGCGCTGGAGCACGGCCTGGACACGGTCGAAGTCTTCGTTTTCGGGACGCGGTTGACGCGGATCACGCGTGAGCTGCGGAAACGGAACGTGGACGACGCGATCGAGCAGGTCGTGCGGTCGGTCGACGACTGGTCGGGCGGCACCCGGATCGGCGAATCGATCAAGGAGTTCAACTTCAAGTGGAGCCGGCGGGTGCTGCGCTCCGGCGCGACCGTGGTCATGATCTCCGATGGCTGGGATCGCGGCGATCCGAAGCTGTTGGCGACCGAGATGGCGCGGTTGCAGCGGTCGTGCCGCCGTTTGATCTGGCTCAACCCGCTGCTCGGTGCGCCGGGGTACCAACCGTTGACGCAGGGCATCCGGGCGGCGTTGCCGTACGTGGACGCCTTTCTGCCGGTCCACAACTTGAAGAGTCTCGAAATCCTGGCGGAGATCCTGGGCGACATGGACGACAGCCCGCCGGTTCGGGCGAACCGCTCGATCCTGGGCGTGCCGAGCATGATCTTACCGGGCAAACCGACGATGACCGACCGGGGCGAGTTGGTCGTCAACGTCGGTCCGGTAGTCCGGGGAACGAAGAAAGCGCGGAGGTACCGTCGTGAAAGATATGCTGCCGGAAATTGACACCTGGCGCGAGGCCGGGGAACGGGTCGCGATCGCGACCGTCGTCAAGGTCGAGGGCTCGGCGCCGCGACCGGTCGGGGCGACGATGGCCGTCTCCAGCGGCGGGGAACTGGCCGGCTCGGTGAGCGGCGGTTGCGTCGAGGGCGCGGTGTTCGAGGAGGCCCAGGAGGTCCTGAAGAGCGGCGAGCCGAAACTGCTGCGGTTCGGCATCACCGACGAGATGGCCTGGGACGTCGGGCTGGCCTGCGGCGGGACGATCGAGGTGTTCGTCGAGCCGCTGGACGGAGGCGCTAGGCGTTAGGCGTCAGGCGTTAGGAGAACGACGAGGACCGTGATGGCGACGGCGGTGGCTGGAATCTACGACCAGGTAAAGAACGCCGTGGCGGAGTATGTGCCGGTCGCGACGGTGACGGTGGTGCGCGGGGCGAACCTCGGCGCGAAGGTGCTGGTGCTGCCGGACCGGGTCGAGGGGACGCTCGGGGACGACGAGCTGGATCGGGCGGCGGTGGAGGACGCGCGGTCGCTGCTGGCGGAGGAGCGGTCGGAGACGCGGGTCTATCCGTTCGGCGACGGTGAGGTCGAACTGTTCCACGAGACGTTTCCGCCGCCGCCGACGCTGCTGATCTTCGGGGCGGTCCACGTGGCGCAGGCGCTGACGAGGTTCGCGAAGCAACTCGGGTTCCGGGTGATCGTGACCGATGCGCGGGCCAAGCTGGCGACGGCGGAGCGGTTCCCGGAAGCCGACCGGATCATCCAGGCGTGGCCGGACGACGCGCTCAACGAGTTGACGATCGAGCCGAACACCTACGTGGCGATCTTGACCCACGATCCGAAGTTCGACGAACCCGCGCTTCTGGGTACGCTGGAAACGAAGGCGCGTTACATCGGGGCGGTCGGCAGTCGCAAGACGAACGCCGATCGCCGTGAGCGGCTGCGGGCGGCGGGTGTGAGTGACGAGGCGCTCGCGCGCGTTCACGGTCCGATCGGGCTCGACATCGGCGCCAGCACGCCGGAAGAGATGGCGATCAGCATCCTCGCCGAGATCATCGCGGTGCGGCACGAACGGCGCGGCGGGCCGCTGACGGAGGCGACGGGGAACATTCGGGCGCGGGTGTAGCGGCTGGCTCGACGGAGTGTCGGCATCGGGTCGACAGTCGTAGGGGCGGACCGGGTGCCCTCTGGGCGCTGTCCGCCCTGCCGCGCAGCGCGATCGCCCGTTGAAGAATCGAGCGAATGTGGTGCGTGGTCTCAATGCAACGCGTCGCGAACGTCGAGAAGGGCGGACAGCGCCCAGAGGGAACCCGGTCCGCCCTTACGATGGGTTGGTTCATTGGTGCGATCTTTGTCGGGTATCAGCGGCGTCATTCTCGCGGCGGGTCAATCGTCTCGGCTTGGGCGACCGAAGCAATTGCTCGATCTGTTTGGCGAACCGTTGCTCCGGCGGGTCGTGCGGAACGCGGTTGCGTCCGGGTTGGACGAGGTCGTGTTGGTGCTCGGTTACCGGGCGGAGGAGATCGCGTCCGCGGTTGGGGGATGGGGGCAGCGGGTCGTCGTCAATCCCGAATTTGCGGAGGGGCAGAGCACGTCGGTGCGGGTTGGACTGTCCGCAATCGATCCAATGGCCGAAGGCGTCCTCTTTCTCCTCGGCGATCAACCGCAGGTCGGACCGGACATTATCGACGCCGTGATCGAGCGCTTCCGGGAGACGCAGACGCCGATTGTGATGCCGACGTATGGCGGAATTGCCGCGAACCCGGTCCTCTTTGCGGGCGAGTTGTTTGCGGAACTCGCGAAGGTGACCGGCGACGAGGGTGCCCGATCGGTCGTCAAGAGGAATCGCGATCGGGTGGCGACGGTTGCCGTCGGCGACGGTTCGCCGCCGCGCGACGTCGATACGGAAGGCGACTACCGGATGCTGCTGGAGGAGATGGCGCCGGAGTAGCGGTAGGCCTCCACCCTGCTCGACGCAAGCTATCCACCGGTTGTGCGATCTTTGGCGGGCACCAGGGTTGCGGCGCTCCTCCATCTGACCCACCGGCACCGAAATCCGTGCCGCACAGACCGAAATTCGCCCTTTGGGAACACCCATGGTACCATCCGCATTATGGTGTACGTTCAGACGCCGCCTACCAGCGCGCGAGCGGTGACACGCCCCATCTGGATCGAACCTGGACTGATACCGCCGGATGCGGCGGCGCTTCATCCCGACCCGCTCATTGCCGAACTCCTCTACCGGCGCGACATCCGCGACGCGGCCGCCGCCGCCGAATTCCTGCAATCCCGCCCGCGTCCTGCTCCCAACCCGTCGGCCCTCCCCCACATGGACGCCGCCGTTGAGCGGATCGTGCGCGCCGTCAACGGCGGCGAGCGCATCGCGGTGTTCGGCGACTACGACGTCGACGGCGTCACCTCGACCGCACTCCTTACCCGCGCCCTCCGGGCCGCCGTCGGCGATGCAAGTCGCCTGATCGCCCGCCTGCCGACCCGCCGCGAGGGCTACGGACTCAACCAGACCGCCATCGACGACTTCGCGCTCGCCGGAGTCTCGCTCCTGATCGCGGTCGACTGCGCCAGTTCGGACGATCTCAACGTCGGCTACGCGCGTGCCATCGGTCTCGACGTCATCGTCGTCGATCACCACCACATGCACGGCCCCGGTCCCGAAGGCGCGATCGTGCTGTCCCCCTATCTGTCGGCCGAAGGACCGTATCGCGAGCTCGCCGCCGTCGGGGTCGTCTACCTCCTGGTGGCCGCCCTCGCCCAACACGGCTGCCGCATCGACGGTCCGAATGGGGATCCGGAGACGTCGCTCCTGGACTACGTCGCCCTCGGCACGATCGGCGACGTCTCGCCGCTCACCGGGGTCAACCGCGCCCTGGTCCGCGACGGGCTCAAGCAGATCCAGACGCGACCGCGTCCCGGTCTCGCCGCCCTCATCAAGAAGGCCGGGCTCGATCCCGCGACCATCACGGCCGACCGCATCGCCTTCCGGATCACGCCGCGCCTCAACGCCGCCGGCCGGATGGGCGATCCCCACCTCGCACTCGACCTCCTCCTGACCGACGATCCGGTTGCGGCCGCCCTGCTCGCCGAGGAGATCGAACGTCTCAACGCCGAGCGCCGTGAGATCTCGGCCAAGATCGCCCAGGAAGCAGAAGACCTCATCGTTGCTCGTCCCGACTGGCGTGATCGTCGCCTCCTGATCGCGGCCGGACACGGTTGGTCGGCCGGCGTGCTCGGGATCGCCGCCAACCAGCTCGTCAGCCGCTTCGGTCGCCCCGTCCTCGTCCTCGCCGACGACGGCGAGCTCAGCAAGGGATCGGCCCGCTCCGTCCCCGGTTTCGACATCGTCGAAGCCCTCGCGGGTTGCAGCGATCTCCTTTCCGCCTGGGGCGGTCACAGTCAGGCCGCCGGACTGTCCGTCCCGTCGGAGCACCTGGATGCCCTCGCCGACGCGCTCGATGCGCAACTCGCTGCTTCCGGTTTGGAACTGCCGGCACCGCAAGCCCTCCATCTCGATGCGATCCTGCCGGCAGAGCGCCTGACCGTCCAGACCGCGCAACTGTTGGAAACCCTTCAGCCGTTCGGCTCCGGCAACGAGCAACCGCTCTTCCTGATCCGCAACGTCCAGGTTCGCCAGTACGAGGCGATCGGTCAAGACCGCAGCCACCTCCGTCTCGTGCTGGGCACGCCGCGCGGCAACGTCAAGGCGATCGCCTTCCGCGCCGCGCCGCGCTCCCGCGAGTTGATGCTCACCCGCACGCTCGACCTCGCCGCCAACCTCAACCTCGACCGCTGGAACGGTCAGACCCGGCTCGACCTCGAAGTCAAGGATTTCCGCCCGGCCGAGTGATCGGCACTGTCCCGAACGCGTCTCCTTCGCCACCGACGGAATCGGGCCGCGACTCCCGACATACTTGTCGAGGAGTGGATGCGGTGGCCGGAACAGCAGCGGCGACGGCGGTCGGCCAAAACGAAGCGATGCTCGACGACCCGTTGGTTTTCGCGGTCTTCTACGACGAGATGCTGCCCCTCATCGTCGCCGGCGAAGACGGCGTCCTGCTCTCCTACAGCACCGCCGCGACGGCGCAGGTGGGTTTGGCACCGAACAAGGCGACGCCGGGGGCCACGGTGGAGAACGCGACCGCCGTTGCAAGTCACGCATCGCCGACGCCCATTCCATAGGGATCGGTCCAGCCGCCGACTCACTTTCCGATCCCCTCCGGCGACCGCGGGCAACAAAGAGCCCGCGGTCGCCACGTCGCTGCTGCGCTATCCTGCCGCCCGGCGCACGATGATCCACGGAGAGGGGAGCACGACGGCAATGAGCGCAGCCGACGGGAGTCCGAGCCGGACGAGTTGGCTCACCGAATTGACCGGCACGTCCAAGACCATCATCGGCATGGTCCATCTGCCGGCGCTGCCGGGAACCCCCCTGTATGATGCAGCGGGGGGGATGACGGCCGTCCGCGATTGGGCGAGGCGCGATCTCGGTGCCCTGCAAGAGGGCGGGATTCACGCCGTCATGTTTTGCAACGAGAACGATCGACCGTACCGGTTGGACGCCGATCCCGCGTCCGTCGCGGCGCTGACGGACGTCGTGGCTTCGCTCCGGTCGGAACTTTCGGTGCCGTTCGGCGTCAACGTGCTCTGGGATCCGACCGCGACCATCGCCGTCGCCGCGGCCACTGGGGCTGCCTTTTGCCGGGAGATCTTCACGGGCGCGTTTGCCGGCGATTTCGGTCTCTGGGTGCGCTCCGCCGGCGACGCCTGGCGTTACCGCCGGCAAGTTGGCGCCGAGCGCGTCCGCCTGCTGTTCAACATCAACGCCGAGTTTGCCGCGCCGCTGGCGCCGAGGCCGATCGGCGAGGTGGCGCGCTCGGTCGTCTTTTCGTCGAGTCCCGACGCGGTCTGCGTGTCCGGCGGCATCACCGGGCAGTCGGTCGAGTCCTCGACGATCGGCCAGGTTTACGATGCGATCGGTGAGACGGGTGTCCCGATTTTGGTCAACACCGGGTTCAAAGCGAGCAATGCGCGGGAACTGCTCCGGTATGCGGATGGAGCCGTGGTCGGGTCGAGTCTGAAGGTTGACGGCGTGACGTGGAACCGGGTCGACCTGGCTCGCGTCCGCGAGTTGATGGGTGTGGTCGAAAGCGTTGCCGGCTAGGACCCGTGGCAAGGAACGTTCGGCGCGAGGTGGAACGGTTCTTGCAAAGATTCATCCTCGTCGAACCCACCAACGCTGCTGTCGTCAACCGCCGATACGACGTCCATCGAGTGTTTTGCCACCAGCCGTGTGCGAGGTTGCCCAGCTCGAACGACTCGGCGAAGAATCTCGGTGAATGGTGGTGTCGATGCTTGACGGTATCCCTCGCTGGCGCTCAGGATGACCAAGGGGAGGAGCGTCCTCCATCTGTCAACCTGAGCGCCAGCGAGGGATCTCTCTCCGCGTGAATCATAAGGAGAACAAGCGTGGGTGACCTCGACGGGCGGTCGGCACTGGTGACGGGCGCGGGCATGGGCATCGGGCAGGGGATCGCGCTCGAACTGGCTCGCCAGGGCGCGCGTGTTGTCGTGCACTACGCCGGCAGCGAAGCCGGGGCAAAGGAGACGGTCGCGCGGATTCGCGAGGGCGGCGGTACGGCGCACGCCGTCCACGGCGATCTCCGGTTCGTCGCCGATTGCTCGCGCGTGGTCGATCAGGCGCTCGATCTGCTGGGTGGTCTCGACGTGCTGGTCAACAACTCCGGGGTGACGCGCAGCCGGGCTTTCCTGGACACCGACGAAGCGGTCTACGACGAGATGCTCGATCTCAACATGAAGGGCTACTTCTTCTGCGCCCAGCGGGCGCTGCCCAACATGCTGGAGCAGGGACGCGGCAGCATCGTCAACATCACCTCGGTCCATGGGTACGGCGGATTCCCGAACCACGCCGCCTACGCGGCGACCAAGGGCGCGATCATCGGTTTCACCCGCTCGCTCGCGATCGAGTTGGCTCCCCAAGGGATTCGTGTCAACGCGATCGGTCCCGGTATCATCGAGGTGCCGCGCTACTTCGACGATCCCAACTACACGACCGAATTCGGCAACACGTTGGTCCCGGTCGGTCGCGTGGGGACACCCGCCGACGTCGCGAGCGCGGTGGCGTTCCTCGCCTCCGATGCGGCCGACTTCATCACGGGACAGGTTCTGTACGTGGACGGGGGGACGACGGCGCGGATGGGGCTGTTTTGGGAGCGGCGTTAATCGAGGATGGCAGCTACATCAGACGAAGAGCGCGTCCTCATCTATCGTAAGGGGAGGGTAAACCCCGGGAACTTGAAGCCTCGGGCCAGCGACGCCGGCCGCCTGTCGTTTTGGGATTCGGTTTCACGTCGCATGGCGACTGGTGAGCCTGCATTTCCGCCCGGAGTCGAGTGGTTTGCCGTCGATGTAAGGCGGTTGCCGCCTTTCGCCGTCGAGTATGACAATAGCCCTCCTGGGCACGTGTCGGTCGTCGACCTGTCTCCCGAAGTCGTGAAGGCGGCTGTCGTCCTCAGGGGAAGGATGCCACAATGACCGTATCGCTTGTCACCGACCGCATAGGAATCGCGTCCGGCGCGGCGCCACTCGAAGCCCTGGCGGCAGCTCGCGAGCAATTGATCGAGGCATCGGCGGCGCTCCGCCGTCGTCCGAACGTGAGGCGAGTCGGTTCCGGCGCCGATTGCCGTGGGTATCGGTCCGGTTCGACGTTTGAGATCTACGTCGAGGCCGAGCTCGCGACGGACCAGACGGTGACCTGGTGGGTAGACGTCACCTGGGATCGGACGTGGAGGATCGTAGGGCAAATTCTTCGCGATGACGACAATGGGCAGTCGGTCCTACGTGAATTCGCCGTCCGCGTTGCCTCCGACCCCTCTGATTTCGTCGTCAACCTAACCGAGATTGTTGACGAGGTCGTGGCCTCAATCGAGAGATCGGAGGCAATCGAATAACCCGATGAGTGTCAGAGGGCTAACGATCCGAGATCCGTTCGGCTCGATGCGATGGCGGCTCGCCGAGGGAACAACCTGATGCCACGCGAAACCGCGTTCACGATGGACACCTCGTCGATCAAGTACGGGCCCGGCGTCACCGGCGAAGTCGGGTTCGACATGGCGTCGCTCGGTTGCCAACGGGTGATGGTGGTGACCGATCCGCGACTCGCCGCGAGTGAGCCGGTCGAGATCACCCTGAAGGCGCTCCGGGCCGAGGGGATCGACGCTGTCCTCTTCGACCGGGTGCGGGTCGAACCGACCGACGCCTCGTTCAAGGAGGCGATCGCGGTCGCGACCGAGGGCGGTTTCGACGGGTACGTCGCGGTCGGCGGCGGTTCGGTCATCGACACGGCGAAGGCGGCCAATCTCTACGCGACCTATCCGGCCGAGTTCATCGCCTACGTCAATCCGCCCATCGGCGAGGGGCGACCGGTGCCCGGACGCCTCAAACCCCTGATCGCGATCCCGACGACCGCGGGCACCGGCAGCGAGACGACCGGGGTCGCGATTTTCGACTTCGAAGAGCTGCACGCGAAGACGGGGATCGCGCATCGGGCGTTGCGACCGGTGATGGGCATCGTCGATCCGAACAACACGAAGACGCTGCCGAAGATGGTCGCCGCCTGTTCGGGATTGGACGTGCTCTCGCACGCGGTCGAGTCCTATACCGCGCTGCCGTTCGACCGCCGCGCCGCGCCGGAGCATCCGAAATTCCGTCCCGCATATCAGGGGGCCAATCCGATCAGCGACATCTGGGCGGAGCGAGCGATCGCGATGATGGCGAAACACATCGTGCCGGCGATGGAGGACCCGGGCGACGACCACGCGCGCGGCCAGATGATGCTGGCGGCCGCCTACGCCGGCATCGGTTTCGGCAACGCCGGCGTTCACCTGCCCCACGGGATGTCGTACCCGGTTTCCGGCATGGTCCGCGACTTCGTTCCGGAGGGTTATCCGCCAGACCATCCGATCATCCCGCATGGGATGTCGGTCATCCTGCACGCTCCCGCCGTGTTCCGCTTCACCGCGCAGGCAGACCCGGCGCGGCACGTGAAGGCCGCACGGCTGCTCGGTGCGGGGGTCGATGACGCCGGCGAGGGTGAGGCGGGCGAAGTGCTCGCGGCCCAGATCGTGAGGCTCATGCGGGCGACCGGGATGCCGAATGGTCTCTCGGCGGTCGGATTCACCGCCGACGACGTCGATGCCCTCGTCCGCGGTACGCTTCCCCAGCACCGCGTGACCAAACTCTCGCCCCGACCGGCGGGCGAAGCGGAACTCCGGGAACTCTTCCTGGACTCGATGAGGTGCTGGTGAGGACGAGATGAGCGCGGCAACTCGTTATCACGACGTCACCGGCACGCTGGCGCCCGAGATGTGGTCGTACCGGCCGTCGATTCCCGACATCCCGCCGTTCGAACAGCGCCGCTGGGCGACGATCGACGAGCGGGGTTGGGAGGCCGACGCGTTCTCGATGCCGACCCTCGCCGGAACGTACCTGGAAACCTCAAAACATCACTTTGCCGACGGACCGGGGATCGACGAGATCCCGCCGGAGCGACTTTTCGTCGACGCCGCGATCGTCCAGATTCCGAAGGGGGCGAGAGAGCACATCACCGTCGCCGACCTCGAAGATGCGCACCCGACGATCCGCCCTGGAGACGCCCTCCTGATTGCAACCGGTTGGGACCGGTATTGGTGGGACGACGGTACGACCTTCGTGATGGAGAGTCCGCATTTCGATCTGCCGGCGATGGAGTGGATCGTCGCGCGCGGTGTCTCGATTCTCGGCGGCGACATGCCGTGTTTCGACGATCCCCAACCCGGCGGCGGGCAGGGGGTCAACCTGCCGCTGCTCAAGAGCGGTGCGTTGATCCTGGCGCCGCTGGTCGGGCTGCGGGAGATCGCGCGCGCGAGGGCAAAGCTGGTGGTCTTGCCGATCAAGTTGCGCGGGGCCTGCGGGGCGCCGTGCCGGGCGATCGTGATCGAGGAGTGAGGGGAGGACGGGGATGACGCGAACGACGGACTGGCAACGTGACGACACGGTCGTGCTCTACGTCGTGCCCTCGCCGGCTCCCTACCGGAACGAGGAATACACGGCCGCCGCCGCGAATACGCTGGCGGCGCTCGACGTGCCGATCCGGCAGCAGAAGATCACGCTGAAACCGAACGTCGTCCACGGGGTCGCGCCCGACTCCGGGATCACCGTCCATCCGGCGTTCCTGCGCGGGGTGATCGCGCACCTGACGGGTCGCGGTTTCGCCCCGTCCGCCATCACCGTCGCCGAAGGCGGTGGCGGCGAAGAAAACCGCGACATGAGCGTCCACTACGCGGCGGTCGAATACGACAGAGTCGCGGCGGAGACCGGCGTCAATCTCGTCGACCTCAACGCCGACGATTACGTGCGCGTGGACATCACCGCGGGGCGGGTGTTCCAGCAGATGCCGATCGGCAAAACGGTCTGGGATCCGGACGCCTACTTCATCAACATCCCGAAGATGCGAACCCACAACCTGGCGGTGACGACAATCTCGATCAAGAACTTGCAGGGCATCGTCGTCCCGCTGGAAGAGCGGCACATGTGCACCCTTTTCCCGCGCCGTCCCGGCGATCGCGGCGGCGACGGGCTGAGCGGGGCGATCCTCGATACCCACGAGCGGTGGGCGCACAAGATCTGCGACATCAGTCTCGCTCGGAGACCCGACCTCAACCTCGTCGACGCCGTCGTCTCCCGCGATGGCACCGGCTTTCGGCAAGGGACCAACCGCCCGCTCGGTGTGGTCCTCGCCGGGGTCAATCAGGCCGCCGTCGACACGATCGGGTCGGCGTTGATGGGTTTCGACCCGGGCAAGCTGACCTACCTCCGCGTCGCCGGGGAGCGGGGGATGGGACCGACACGGGTCGAGGACATCCGCGTCCTGGAGGTGCGGGAGGGCGGTCTGGTCGAGCGCCGAGGGTTGGACGGTTTGATCGCCGATCCGCCGTTCCGCGTCACCCTCTCGGCGAGCATCGTCTACCAGACCTACGAGCCGATCGAGTACAACGCGGCCGAACTGGAACCGGCCCACGCCGAGGCATTTGGGCAAGCGACGGCGGACTGAGCGGCGCTCAGCGTCATCGCCCGCCGTACCGATCGGCCAGATGCCGTACGTAGGCGACCACGCGCTCGGCGAAGGCGGGGCTTTCGATGGCGAGCATGTTTTCGGCGTTGCTCTCGGCGGCGTGGGAGAGGTTGTAGGACCCCGTGATCACCGTGTCGTCGACGACGAGCGTTTTGTTATGCATGAAGTCGTGGATGTCGCCCGGTTTGTAGGGGTGGCTGCGCTTTCCGGCGAGTCGGCCTTCGGCGACGACGCGGCGGACGGCCGCGATTTTCCAGGCGAGGTCGTCGCGACCCCGCCATTGGTCGAGCACGCCGTCCATCTGGGTCTCGTCGTAGACGCCCCAGAGTTCGATGCCACCGCGGTCGAGTTGGCCGGTAAGTGCGTTGAGGAGTTTGCTCGAATTGAGCAGCATCGAGCAGAGCACGATCCGGCGGCGCGCGGCCACGACCTTGGCCGCGACCCACTCGTTGATCTGTTCGCCTTGACCGGGTGAGAAGTCGACGTCGGTCAGCGCGGGTTGGCCGTCGTAGCGAAGCCGATCGGGGTCGGTCCGGAAGGCGCCGGAAACGCCGATCTTGCCCGAGTCCCAGAGCTGCTCGAAGTCGCGCGTGTACAGCCCGGCCAGGGGTTGCGAGGCGAGGACCAGGATCAGGTTTTCCATGCGCTTCATCGAGTCGTCGGTCAGATTCAGTGAGCCGGTCCAAACGGACTGGCCGTCACGCACCAGGTACTTGTGGTGCATCAGACCGCGGAAGTCGGTGACGCCGCGGGTGAGCCCATCCGGCAATCCGAGCTCGCGTACGCGATCGGTGGTGTCGAGCGGCGCATAATCCGCTCCGTTCGCGTCCAAACCGCTGGGGGATTGGGGTTTGCCGCCCGCGTCGTGGACCAGGCGGACGCGCACGCCGGCCGCGATGCGGTCGTGGAGGGCGTCCCGCAGAATGCCGGCGGGGCGGGCACTCAACCGGCAGTCGTAGACCGCGAGATCGAGGGTGTGGCGGGCGCCGTCGATGAACTCGGCCATCCATCCGGTCACCTGGATCTCGTCCTGACCGCCCTCTTCGAGGAAGCGGACCGCCAGGGTGTCGCCGGGTTCGCCGCCAGAAGCATGGAATGCGTCGCTCCGATTCAACTCCCCGTCTCCTTCATGAGTCGATCTGCCTCGCAACTCTTTTCGTACGACGCCGCGATGACCCGCACGATCTCTTCGATCTCGTCGGTCACCATCAGCAAGCCGCGATCGTCGGCGGTAATCTTGGCGCTGTCGACCAGGCGATCGTCGATCCAATCGAGCAGACCGCGCCAGAACCGGGTGCCGAAGAGGACGACCGGGAAGTTCGCGAGTTTCCCGGTCTGGATCAGCGTCAGGGCTTCGAACGTCTCGTCGAGCGTACCGTAGCCGCCCGGAAAGATGACGAACGCCTGGGCGTATTTGACGAACATCGTCTTGCGGACGAAGAAGTACCGGAAGTTGAGCGGGAGCGTGACGAAGCGGTTCATCCCCTGCTCGTGCGGCAACTCGATGTTGAGACCGACCGAGACGCCACCGGCTTCGAAGGCGCCCCGGTTCGCCGCTTCCATCACGCCCGGACCGCCCCCCGTGATCGTGGCGAATCCGGCGTGCGCCAGCCTCGACGCAAGCTCACGCGCGGCGGCGTAGGTGGGATCGTTCTCGTCGATGCGAGCGGACCCGAAGATGGTCACCGCCGGGCCCAATTCGGCGAGGGCGTCGAAGCCGGCGACGAATTCGCCGACGATCCGCAGGACGCGCCAGGGGTCGCTGTGGGTGAAGGCCGAGGCGCGCTCGCGGTCCTGTTCGGACCAGCAGAGGAGCAACTCGTCTTCGGTCGGCCGCCCGCTCTTCGCCGCCCGATTGAGCGTCGGGTTGGGAACCATCCGGGTGCCGGGCCGGTCTGAGGCGGTCGCTGACTTCCGGGTCATGCCGTCGCTCCTGCCATCGCATCCCGCGAAATGGCGTGATCGCGCAATCCTACGGCACGGCGGATCGATCGACAGCGCCGCGGCGTGCCACGGACCTGTTCATCTTGAACAACGGCAGTCGGCAGCGGAGCGTCTGCGCTACACGGGCCGCTTGACTTCGAGGGCGGAGTGCATAGACTTCACGCGGCGTTATCACCACGAACTCGCGGAGACCGGAGCTTGCAACGGCGCAAGCGGGCACCGGGCGGGCAGCGAAGCCCAGTCGATCCTTCGTCGTACGCGCGTGAGGAGGACTCCAGACATGGTCGAGCACCTTGGCCGAAGTGACCGGAACGCTGCCCTGGGAGAGTTGCGTCGGCGACTCTTCGAACGCCAAATCGACCGGCGGGAGTTCGTCAAGCAGGCGACCCGTCTCGGTCTCGCCGCACCGGCAATCGGGGCACTGTTGCGCGTCTATGGCGCCGGCGCGGCACCCCGAACCGGAACTGCTGCCACCCGCGCGCTCAGCCAGGATCAGAACCCGATCACGATCACCATCGGCGGCACGCCGATTGCCGTGACGGGGGAAGACACCACCAATGCGGTTTCCGGTGGCACGCTGCGCTTTGCCCGCCGCGACGATTCCGACGATTTCGACCCGGTGACGCAGGACGGCAACATCGACATCTGGATCTTCATGAACGTCTACGACCAACTCATCCGCGTCACACCCGACGGCGCCAATCTCGAACCGGCGCTGGCGGAGAGTTGGGACGTCTCGGCCGATGGCATCACGTACACGTTCCACCTTCGCCAGGGAGTCACGTTCTCGGACGGGACACCGTTCACGGCGAACGACGTCGTCTACTCGTTCACCCGTGCCGCCAACGATCCGAAGAAGATTTGGACCTTTACGCTGACCGCCCTTCAGCGAGATGCCAACGGCCAGGTCCAGGGCATCACGGCACCGGACGACCACACGGTGGTGATCCAGTTGGCGCAACCTTGGGCGCCCTTCCTCGCCGACGTGGCGATGTTCAACCTGTCGATCATCTCGGAGGCTTTCGCCAAAGGCAACGAGGACAGACTCCACAAGGAGTTAATGGGCACCGGTCCGTTCACCATGGCGGAATGGAAGCAGGCCGAGTACATCTCACTGAAGAAGAACCCGAACTATTGGGAAGAGGGACTTCCCTTCCTCGACGAGGTTCGCGTCAACGTCGTGCCCGACGACAACAACCGGATTCTGCAACTCCAGGGCGGCGAGTTGGACGCCATCTACGACGTGCCGGCCAGCCGCGTGCCGGAGTTGGAGCAGGATCAGAATTTCGCCACGATCCAATTCCCCTCAACGTTCATCCGGTTCATCACGCTCAACAACCGCAACCCGCCCCTCGACGACGTCAACGCCCGTCTGGCACTCAACTACGCGACCGACCGCAAGACCCTGATCGACATCGTGCTCTTCGGCGCCGGGACCGAGGCGACAACCTTCATGCCGAAGGGCGCCATGTTCTGGAACGACGAACTACCGGGCTTCCCGTTTGACCTCGACAAGGCGAAGGACTACATGAGCAAATCGAAGACGCCGAACGGGTTCAAACTCGACTTCATGGTCGAGAGCGGTGACGCCGAGGCGACTCAACTCGCGACGACGCTCAAGGACATGTGGAGCAAGATCGGCGTCGACGTCGAACTGGATCCCGTCGACCAGGGCACCTTCAACGACGCGTACGACAATAACAATTTCGAAGCCCAGTACACCGGCTGGACGAACGACATCATCGATCCCGACGAATTGGTGACGTACGCGATCCTGCCGGACAGCTCGCAGAACTACCACACCGGTTGGACCAACCAGGAAGCGATGGATCTCGCCCAACAGGGTCGCGCCGAACTCGACCCGGATAAGCGGAAGACCATCTACTTCCGCATCCAGGAGATCTTCAACGCCGACTCGCCGATGGTCCTCCTCTATCAGGTACCCTACATCGACGTCACGACGACCAAGGTCCACAATTTCGGCCACCCGCCGACCGGTCAATGGGTCTGGAAAAAGACCTGGATGGAGCAGTGACGAGCCGGTAGCCGGTAGCCGGTAGGAGTACGGGCAGAGGTCCAATTCGTGCAAGGGGCGCACCGGGTGCCCTCCGGGCGATCCGCCCCGACAACCCGACCTAACAGGGGCGAAGCCCAAGTTGGAGGCCCGTTACCATGGAGAAAGCGCCCGTCAGAACCGCCGAAACGCGAGACCACCTCTGGACGTTGGTGCGGGAAGCGTGGGACGGTCGGATCGACCGCAGGAACTTCATCCGGCGGGCGATCGCCCTTGGCATGACGCCGGCCATGGCCGCGACGGTGTTTGCGACGTATCGGGCGCGGCCCGTCGCGGCGGGTTCGGCTGCCGCGCGATCCGCCCCCGCGACTCGGTTTCA
>DATBFX010000438.1:0-4316 GCA_036558305.1 Thermomicrobiales bacterium
CCCGGCTTCTCGCCCGGCGCCGGCACCTACCGCTGGACCGTGAGCTACGCCGGCGACGCCAACAACGAAGCCGCCGCACTGGCCTGCAACTCCGCCAACCAGACCTCGACCGTCGGCAAGGCCGCCCCGGGTCTCTCCGGCACCGCCACCTCGGCCGCCGCCGGCGCGACGATCACCGACAACGTCACCCTCACCGGCGGCGTCTCGCCGACGGGAGAACTGACCTTCCGCGCCTTCGGGCCCGACGACGAAACCTGTTCGGGCTCGACGCAGTACGAAGCGACCGTGCCCGTCGCCGGCAACGGCGACTACTCACCCGGCGGGTTCTCGCCGTCCGCCGGGCTGTACCGGTGGACGGCGAGCTACGCCGGCGACGCCAACAACGAGGCAGCGGAGCTGGTCTGCAATGCCCCCAACCAGGCCTCGGCGGTCGGGACCGTCGCCGTGACCCTGACCGCGAGAAACGCGACGAACAACACCGTCGGGGCACCGGTGACCGCCACGGCGTCGATCGCGAACGGGGCGATCCCGACCGGCAAAATCACCTTCAGGGCATTCCCTCCCGCCGATGGGAGCTGCTCGGGCAGCCCCGCCTTCAGCTCGACGGTTAGCGCGGCCGGGAACGCCTCCTACACCTCGGCGCCGTTCACGCCGAGTCGGGTCGGCACATTCCGCTGGACCGTCAGCTACTCGGGCGACGCCAACCACGCCCCGGCGGGGACCAGCTGCGGCGCGGTGACGTCCAACGTCATCCAGGCGAGGCCGACCATCAGCAGCGGGGTCCAGGGGCGGGGCGCGGTGGGCAGATCGTTCCAGGTCACGGCCACGCTCACCGGCGGATACGCGCCAACCGGCACCGTCACCTTCCAGATCTATGACCAGACCAAGACCGTCGCGGGCTGCGCCAGGCTCCTCGCCACCAACACGGTCCCGGTCGCCGGCAACGGCACGGTCAGCTCGGCGCCCTACGTCCCCCGCCGTCCCGCCCGTTACAGCTTCGCCGCCAGCTACTCCGGCGACGCTCAGAATCAGGCGGCGACCGAGCCGTGCGATCCGACCGGCCACGCGGCCCAGGTTCTGAAGCGAAGGCCGAAGGTGACGCCGAGGGCCCGTCTGATCGGAGGGGGACGGCGGATCTCGGTTCGCGCCCAACTCTCTGGTGCCGCATCTCCCTCCGGCATGCTCAGCTTCCGCCTCTACCGGCCGGGAGACGTGCAATGCAGGCGCCATCCCGCCTTCGCCGGCGGCGTCTCGGTGAAATCCAACGGCCGCTACCTGCTGGGGCAGTTCGTGGCCGGCAGATCCGGCATCTATCGCCTCAGCGTCAGCTACTCCGGCGACCAGCGAAACAGGAGGTACACCGGCAGCTGCGGGGACGCCCAGCCGATTCGCGTTCGCTGACGCTAGTCTTTCTGCTCTACAAGCGAGGCGGACGTGAGCCCTCCCGAGAGCAGTTCGTTCATGATCGATCCGGTGTGGATCGCCGCCCGTCTCGACGACCCCTCGGTGCGGATGATCGAGGTCGATGTCAGCCCCGGCAACTACAGGGGCGGCCATATTCCGGGTGCCATCCTCTGGGATGCCTATGCCGACCTGCGTGGCTCGGACTACCTGCCGATCGACGAGAGCGGGCTGCGGAGCCTGCTCGAGCGGTCCGGCGTCAGCCGCGAGACGACGCTCGTCTTCTACGGCTATGGCGCGGCGCTCGGGTTCTGGCTGATGAGCGCCCGCGGCCACCCCGATGTCCGGATGCTCGACGGGCCGCGCGAGCAGTGGGCCGAGTCCGGCCGAGACTGGAGCGACGAGGCGACGGAGGTAGAGCGGACGTCCTACGAGCTCGGCCCCTGGGACCCCGCCATCAGCGCTTCACGGGAGGACGTCGAAGACGCGATTGGAGACCCGGAGACGATCCTCCTCGACGTGCGCTCCGAGCTCGAGTTCGACGGCGAGCGATTCTGGCCCTCCGGGGCAACCGAGGGGGCTGGCCGCGCCGGCCACCTGCCGGCGGCGGTCAACATTCCGATCGACAACTTTCGGACTCCGGACGGCGCACTGAGAAGCGCGGCCGAGATCGGCGCCGCCCTCGAGGAGAGGTCCGTCACCGGCGACAAGGCGATCATCACCTACTGCACGATCGCCAACCGAGCGAGCCAGGCCTGGGCCGGGATGAAGCTTCTGCTCGGCTACCCGGAGGTTTCCGTCTACTACCCCTCCTGGGTGCAGTGGGGGCGGGAGTCCGACACTCCGATCGAGTGAGCGCCGCTCCTAGGCCGCCGCGCGGAAGAGGGCGCAGTCGTCGAGCGACCGGCAGCCGCACGCGCTCGCCGCGGTGAGCCAGGCCCGCATCGCCTCGGCCCGGTCGACCAGGGCCTCGACCTCCGGCAGCTTGCGGGCCGCGAGCGTCCGAAGCTGCTCGTGGGCGGGAGCGCCTTCGTCGGTCGCGGTCAGAAGGGCGCGGATCTCGTCGAGCGAGAACCCGGCCCGCTTCGCGACCCCGATGATCCCCAGTCGCCGCACCGTCTGCCGGGTGAAGCGGCGCTGTCCCCCGACCCGCTCCGGTCGCGGCAACAGCCCCTCGTGCTCGTAGAAGCGGATCGCGGAGACGCTGACGCCGGCTGCTTCCGCGACCTCTCCGATCCTCAGCTCCGCTTCCGCCATCGGACCTCCTTGACCTGAACCTCGGTTGAGGCTCAACACTAGCGACGCAACCGAACCGGAGGACCGCGATGACCGACCCTGACCCGATCGCCTGCTCGCTCGACGGCGCCGAGCTCGAGGCGCGCCTTGCGGCAGTGAATCAGGCGGGGCGCGCCGCCCTCATCTCGCACGAGATAACAGGCCGCCGACACCTGCTGCGCTTTAGAGACACGCCGGAAACCCGGGCGCGCCTCGATCAGATCGTCGAGGCGGAGCGAAGATGCTGTCCCTTCCTCGGCCTGGACATCGAGTTGCGCGGCGGCCAGATCCTCCTCTCGATCGAGGCACCGACCGGCGCCGAGCCGACCGCCGCCGGGCTGGCGGCGGCGTTTTCGAGCAGTTGAGGCTCACGCAGTACGGATATTGGGTATTCGGGCGTCATTTTCGGTCCAATCCCGCATTGCGGACGGGAGAATCTGATGTAGCGTCGGGTGACGATGATGTGCCGCCTCGCCTTTGCGGGCGCCGTCGCCGTCCTGGCGCTCGCCGCGTTTCCCGCCGCAGGCCCGGCGACATCGCTCCCCGGCCCGAACGGCAAGATCGCCTTCGTCAGCGGACGACCCTCCGACGATCTTCCGGCGCCCAACGCGGGTGACGCGGGTTCGCGGATCTACGTGACCGACTATCCCTCGGGGATCCCCGTCCAGGTGACGACGCTCCCCGCCGGGGCAGCCGTTCGCCATCGTCAGCCGAACTGGTCGCCCGATCACACCCGCATCGCCTACGCGGCCGGCTCGGGGACTCTCTACGCCCTCTGGATCCTCGACCTCCGCGATGGTAGCCAGACCGAATTCGTCTCCGCCACCACCAACCTGGACCGACCGAGCTGGTCGCCGGATGGCACCCAGATCGCGTACAGCGCCGGTGGCGACCTCTGGGTCAAGGACGTCGACGACACGAATCCGGCAGACATGGGAACGCAGCTGACCAACTCGGCCGACACCGACGAACGCCCCGTCTGGAGCCCCGACGGGAACACCCTCTACTTCAACCGCAAAGGAACCGGGGTGGGAGCGACGCGGGACATCTACAAGAAGAGTCCCGTCACTGCCGATGGGAAAGTCGAAGGTGTTGCAACCGGGAGCGGAGAAGACTGGCAACCGGCGGTTTCGCCCGATGGCCAGCGGCTCTGCTTTCTGCGGGGTGGGCAGGACAACAGCGCAACGCTGCGCACCATCAACGTCAACGGAACCGGCGACACCCCGTTCGTGGACGATCCCACGCTCGGCGACCTCAACTGCGTCTGGTCCCCCGACGGGAGCCGGATCCTCTACACGGAAGGCGCATTTGGACAGGGGGAACTTCGCACTCGCGACATCAACGGCGGAAGCAAGAACGAACTGGCGGGCTTCAGCGTCGGCGAACACTTCGACGGCAACGCCGACTGGGCCACCAACTTCCCGCCGAAATGCGATGCGAGGACGGCCCAGATCGGGGTCAACCAGTTCGTCACGATCAACCTTTCCTGCACCGACCCTGACTTCGGCTTCGGCTCGGCCCCGCCGACGCCGACCCCGCTCGAACCCGAAGCGCTCGAAATCGCGATGGGACCGTCGCACGGGACAATCGGCGGGATCTCCAACGGGAAGGTGGTCTACACCCCGAACAAAGACTTCCAG
>DATBFX010000439.1:0-6888 GCA_036558305.1 Thermomicrobiales bacterium
GTATACTTGCTGAACAAGGCATTAAGGGCTCGGCCCACCTTGCACAGAGCAGTCAAGTTGGAGAAGGCCGCGAACGTTGGCGCCCGTAGCTCAGCGGATAGAGCGCTTGCCTCCGGAGCAAGAGGTCGCGTGTTCGAGTCACGCCGGGCGTACCGACAAAAACCGCATAGGATCAAGGGCGAAACGGGCGACCCCATGGGGTCGCCCGTTTCGCCCTTGACCACGATGTGGCCATTCTGTGGCCATGGCAGACGAGAACGCGACGCTGCCGGTTGCTCTCCGATCTTTCTGCTGCTCGCGAAGTAGCCACACCGACGTCAGGACTCTCAACCGTCCGCTGGATGTCGTGAGCGACCGCGAACCCGGCTGTCTTTACGCGGGCGACGTCGGCCCCACGCTGAGTGCGCAGTACGTTCGTCGCGATGATTGTGCCGATACTGAGCCCGGCGATAGCATCGCCCATCAACCCCGAGTTCTCGTTCCCTTCGAGCAGCGCGTCGATTGGCAGCGTGGGGTTGACGGCGACTTGGCGATGACGAGCCGATTCGTGCCCACGTCTCTCGCATCACATCGGTGGTGAACGTACCGACGGTGTCGATGCCGATGCGTACGGGCATATGTGTTTCCCTCATTTGGATTTCCCTGCAAATTCTCAAGGTCAACCGCTCTGCGAAGCGTGTGGTGTAATTGTCTCACTCCCACCGGGTGATGGAGGCACCACCGAGGTAGCCAGGAACTTCCCAAGTGCCACCATGCCACCCGCCGACGCGCCGAGACCTCTTGGTCGAGGTGGCCAGATGTACTTCAAGCTCCGAGCTTGAGCCCTGTGGCGCCGGAGCGCGATTCCTTGTCGTGGTCAAGGTTTCCCACTCTTTCATCTCGAGCGTCACCCGCTCAGTTATCTGCTCTCGTTGCCTACCCCTTTGAGGTGTGGGGAGCGAAGACGCGCGGCCACTCGTGAGGCCGGAAGCTCCGAGGCCGGCTGGTCACCAAAGGGCCAGCGCGCGTCCGCAGCCCGGCGCACCCACACCGCCCCCTTGTATCTCGGGGGCGGTGGCGACGGCCACCCGGTGGCGGCAGGCCGGTGCTCCCCAGGTCTTCGCGAGGCCACAAAAATGCGTTGGTCGCCGTCGCCGATGTCCCATCGAACCCGAACAGTTGCCGGGGCCGACCCGCTCAAGCCCGCATCAGACAAGGACGGGTCATCCGGGAGGACGACGTTGGCGCGCGCACCTTTTTTTGTCGGCATCGACGTCGCCAAGGACCGCCTGGACATCGCCGTCCGCCCCGACCGCGGCCGCCACCCGCTCCCGGCGCGCCGTCCCCCGGGCATCCGCGATCCGGGCGATCCCGGCGGACGGGGCGGGTCGGCGGCGGGCCAGTTCCTGCAGGAGCGCCCGCGCCCGCCAGACGAACGTTCCGGCGCCTTGGCGGAAGCGGCCGGATCGGCGCCCTGCGGCGGCGGTGCGGGCCGGGCCGCAGGCGACCGGGGTGCGGGCGGCCGGGGCCAGGGGGCGAGGCGGGCGACGGTGCCGTGCAGGAGCGGGGCTCGCCGGGCAGCGGCGGGAGGAACGTGGGGCGGGCGGCGCGGTTGAGCGGCCAGAGCCGGGTGCCCGCCCACCGCCGGTCGGCACCACCGCCCAGACGGCGCTCCGCGGCGATTCACCCGCGACAGGTGTCGTAACTGTGGTCGCACCCTCGTGCGGACCTCACTATCGATTACGGATCGGATCTCGACCCTCACCGTCTCCCGCCATGATTGAGGTTGATGCAGATGCGGGTTCTAGACACCGGCAGTACCCGTGCGACCGAGTTTTGCCGTCGCCCGATCGCCGCCGCGAAGACCATGCTTCGGCGTTACAGATCATGAGCTTTACGGGAACACTCGGCCGAAGGCGCACGATCGATACGTTGCTGCCAGAGCGCGGCCTAACGTCCTTGACCCCTCGACGGCAAGCCGACTGGTCCCGCACCGGCGGCGCGACGATCGCGCCTTAAACCGAAGGCAACCGCACCGATGGTCGCAACGACACCGAGGAGGCCGACAAGCAGGGGGGTATTCCCTTGCGGCTCGGCAGCACCCGACCCCTGTCCGGTCTGCGGCAGCGTCGTCGTCCCGCCGACGTCTTCGCCGGTATCCCCGGTCGTATCCGCGCCCTCCACGATGTCGTACCAGTCGCAGACGACTTGGTCGCCGTCTTCGATGTCGATGGTTACCGCACCGCCGGTGTCGACGGCACTGCCGTCGAAGAGCACCACATCGTCCGTCAGGTCCCGGCAATAGACGTATGCGCCCAGGTACTGGGCAAACACGTCGGGATCCTCCGTGATCGTGACCGTCGTTGCCGGACCATGGAAACTGATGCGACCACTTTCGTCGGTTGTTCCCTCGGCGCCGTTGACGGTGAACGAGATGCCTTCCAGCGTGTTGTCGTGGCAGTTCTCGAAAATGTCTGATCCGACACCGTGGAAGCACTCCGCTTTGTGGATCTCCAGTGTTGCCTCACTCATCGCCTCATCGTCCTGGGCCGAGACGGTTCCGGAGACCGCCCAGACCAGTCCGAAGATCACCGCCGGAGCGATGAGGATCCGCGAGATCAGGTTAGCGCGTTTCATGTCTCTCTTTTCCCCCCCGATGGATACGGCAGGTGGGCGCCGTGCCCACCCCTCCAGACACGAGCACTCCGGTAGCACCTCCTAGGGGCCAGGTGGCCGCAACACGGGGAGACGCGCGGGCAGCACGTACCATCCACGAGCCGCCATGCGGGCAAGGCGACATCACGCGCAAACACCCGCTCTACGGGGAGGATGTTGGGGGCATCCGAATTCTAGCGTACGGACACGTTGAGCGCAACCAGTCGGGCGACGGATTGGGGCCTTTTCAGGATGCGACAGTCCCCATATGAAGAAATTTGGCTCACGAGTCGGATTCTTTCATAGAACGCCAAAAGAAGCAATAATGGATGATTGATCAGGCGATGGGCGATCCGATTGCTTCATCTCGATTCGCTCGGCTAGCCTGCGAACCATGCACATGTCGATGTGACTATGTGGCACTACTGATAAGAGATTTGCGAAACCTGGCGTTTCCCGGACGGACTTCCCCGATCATGCGGCTGCGAGCAGGACGAAGGTACTGAATGCTAAACTGTCGCCGAACCGAATCGCGGGCAACGTCGAGGGAGGGGAGACGTGATGCACGACGACGGAATTCGGAGCGATTGTGCTTGGCTTTCGGTGTCAGAAGCGGCTCGGATCGCGGGGGTGCACCGGTACACGGTTTACAATTGGATCGAGCGGGGGCGATTGCAGGCGCTTCCAGGAGACGACGGTTACCGGATCAAGACCACAGACTTGAACCGATATCTCGCGACTCGTCGGGCCGCGGCCGCGGTCGGGATACGCATGGGAACATTGCTCATGTGGGCCGACCGAGCGAACGGACCCGCCAGCGAACTGGGAGCAAGGTGAGTCGCGCGACGACTCGTCGTCGTCGCCCGGCAAGACGGCGGGCGACGACGCTCCTGGTCGCCGTAGTCATCGCCATCGTGGCTCTCGGCCTCCGTTTTCCGCCGTCGAACCCGGCGCACGCCCAAGACGCGTCTGCCACCGCGACACCAGATGACTCGGCCTGGGGCGTCGACGCCCCCAACGCCGACTCCGAAGACGACGCCGTGGCCACCGGATCCGACAACTGCGACGACGCTTGCGACGCACCGACGGAGGCGCCACCGACCGAAACCCCGATCCCCGAGCCGACCGAATCGACGACCTGGGACGCCACCGCACCGTCGATGGCGACGCCACCATCCGGTGTGTCCACATCCCCGACGCCGGTCACGCTCGGTCCCGACGACCCCTCACTTTTCGGCTGGCCGACGACCATCGGCGGCACCCCGCTCTGGCTCCCACCGGAGGTCCTGACTCGCTATCCGGAACGCGAAGTGGTCGCCCGTATCAACGCCGGCGGTCCGGCCGTAACGACGGGCGGCGACGTGGTTTGGGAAGCAGATGCCGAGTACACCGGCGGCGCCTCTTTCCGTCGCCGCGCCGAGACCGAGATCACCGGGACCGATGACGATGCCATCTTCCGCACCGAGCGACGTAGCACTGTCTCGGGTGGTCGCTTCAGCTACGCGATTCCGGTCACGACGCCCGGCACCTATCGCGTCCGGCTCTTTTTCGTGGCATCGAGTTCCACAGACGGCGGGCGAGTCCTCAACGTCAATATGGAAGGCGGCACCAGGGAACTCGATCACTGGGATCTCCATGCCCAGGGAACACCGCCTCAGGCCGTGGTCGAGGAGTTCGATGTCTGGGTCGACGACGGCACCCTCGACATCGTCTTCGACGGGGTAACCGGGCGGGCGGCGGTGGCGGCGATTGAGGTGCTCGGGCCACCGCACACAGCCGGCGAAACCATCGTGAACTTCGCCTTACGGTACCTCGGCTACCCGTACGTCTGGGCAACCGCCGGGCCAGACAGTTTCGATTGCTCCGGGTTCACCGACTGGGTCGTGTCCCATGTCCTGGGCATCCACATCGGCTACAACCAACTGGAGCAAATCGTCTTCGGGACCGCCGTTGAACTGCCGGAACTGCAACCGGGCGACCTGGTCTTCTTCGCCAACACACACCCGGTCCTGGAGGGTGTTTCGCACGTCGGCATCTACATCGGCAACGGCCAGTTCGTCCATGCATCGAGCGCGAACGGGGTCGTGACCATCAACGACCTCACCGGTGGATACTATGCTGACCATTACTACGGCGCCGTCCGACTCGTATAAAGTCGTTCGATGGTTCCCTTCCAGGCGATCGTGAACCGGTCGTTGCGCCCGAGGCGGGTGCCGGCCGGATCGGGATGAACGGTGCCGCGAATCCGAGGCGTCTCGTACACCGCCAGGGTCGCGTCTGCAAGCCCTTAGCGGACATGGGCGGCAAAGCGTGTGATCGCGCCCGCTTCGTCCGCAGGAAGGTCATCGGCGCGGACCGCGTCCAATTCCGCCCACTCGGCGTCGAGGCGGGCGATCAGCGATTCGATGTCGGCCATGCGTCGGCGGATGGCTTCCTTCGACGCGGATCCGGCGCCGATCAACCCGTCGACCGTCATTTGACGCCGGTGTCGTTGGCGATCGACTTCGGTGTCCAGCGCGGTGAGGCGGTCTCGGCGCAGCCCGTTGGAACGGTGCAGCCAAATCTTATCCGTGGGCGAGAACGTGGCGGCGACGATGCTGCGGACGACGCATTCGGTACCGCTGGGGAGCGCGGCCCAACCGTACCCCGGTCGACCTCGCGGCGATCGCGATCGCCGAGCGGGGTTCGCCGTGGTCGCGGTTGGCGGGTGCGTCAGGAGGAGAATGCGGCGGAGGTCGCAGGCACGGTCCCGCGCTCGATGAGACCGGCGGCGGTGGCGACGCGGACCGCCGCCGCCGTGTTGACCGCGCCGAGCTTGTCGAGGATGCGGGCGCGGTGGTTCTCGACCGTCTTGGGTCGCAATCCCAGTTCCGCCGCGATCTCCTTGCTCGTCGCTCCGCTTGCCAATCGCCCGAGCACGTCGCGCTCGCGTGCGCTGAGCGCCTCGGCGTTTGGGGGAGCCTCGCGCCGACCAGCGGCCTGATCGACGAGGGCCGTGATCGCGACCCGGTCGAGTACCCGTTCTCCCGCGTGCACCATCCGCACCGCCGCGAGCATCTCCTCGGGCGGGCAAGACTTGGGCAGGTAGCCATCGGCACCGGCGTCGAGCGCGCTGACGATTGGGCCGGCGTCGACGCGGGCCGCGACGACCAGCACGCGTCGCCGGGGGGCGGTGCTCTTGATGGCGCGGATGAGCGACGTCCCGTCCCCGTCTTCCAGGTCGAGTTCCGTCACGACGACGTCCGGCGTGCACTCTTCGATCAATCGCACGGCCGTTCGTCCGTCGCCGGCTTCGCCAACGACCCGGATCATGTGGTCGGCCTGGACCGCCGCGCGCAGGCCAACCCGAAACACCGGGTGGGCATCGACGAGGAGAACCGAGACGCGGGCGGGATGCGGGGAATACACCGAGTGCCTCCTGAGTCGACGGCGCCGCCGATCGACGACGCATAGTACTATAGTAGGGGCACGATCTTCCTATGCCATCGGGTGGGAGTCCCGACTCTCGCCGGGTCATATGTCCCGTTCGTTCACACGGCCCGTTCCGCAACTCGGTCGATCGGACTGCGCCCCGCCCGCTGTCGCGTATCCGACTCGCGCGACCCGAGGTGTCGGCGGCAGCGGGAAGCGATGACCTACTTGCGTGTCCCTGCGTGGGCTGCGATGCTTCACCGACCTCGCGGACCACCCTCGGTTGGCAGTGCGACGATGACAACCACCGTTCCCCAAGGCGATCGTCCAGGCAGCGAGCAAGGGGTCGCCGACGTCCTCCGGCAACTGCTCGCCGAAGAACGCGCCCGGTCCGATCAACTCCTTGAGGCGATGACTGCCTGGCAACTGCGAGCGCGATTGGCCGAGGAGCGCCTGGTCGCGTTGAGCGGCGTGCCCGCGTTCTCTCAGACGGCGGCTCCGCGTCCCCAAGCGGCGCCGGTGTCGCCCGGGGTCGACCGTCCGCCCGTGCCGGTCCCGCCGACCGAGCAGCCGGAGACGGATCGTACGGCCGCGGCGATTCCGCCGGCTCCGCCCGGGGACCCTGTCTTCACCCGGCACCCGCTGTATCGCGGCCGCCACTATCGCCAGTTGATCGACGATTTCGCCAACGAGGCGACGGGAGCCCAGCGGCAATACGCCGTGCTCTCCACCAAACCCGAGCGGTCGCGCAGAGACGACATCGCCCTCGGTTTGCTCGACGCGGAATGGGCGGCCATCGGGGGGCAGGATTGGCCCGCGGCCGATCCGCGCTGGCTCGCCGAA
>DATBFX010000440.1:0-2167 GCA_036558305.1 Thermomicrobiales bacterium
GGATGAGGACGGTTCGCCTTCCGCCCTCCGCCCTCCGCCCTCCGCCTCCGTGCTCGACGGCATCGCCGCCCTTGTCGATTCCAGCCTGCTGACGCGGGCGGAGCAGCCGGACGGCGAGCCCCGCTTCGGCATGCTGGAGACGATCCGGGAGTACGGGCTGGAGCAACTGGCGCTGCACGCGGAAGAGGAAACGGCGCATCGGAGGCATGCCCTGTGGTGTCTGGAACTCGTCGGACGGGCCGAACGCACCGACCCCAGGCACGAGGGAGCGTTCTTCGACTACTTGGGGACCGACTACGATAACCTGCGGGCGGCGCTGGCTTGGTCGTTCGACCGCGGCGACGCCGGAGTGGGGTGTCGTCTGGCGGCGGAGATCGGCGAGTTTTGGTACGTCCGCGGGCCGTTCGGCGAGGCGCGGTCCTGGCTGGCGCGGGCGATCGCCTTGGTCGGGTGCGAGGCGGCGTCCGCGGAGCTGCGAGCCAGGTTGCTGCGCTGGGCAAGCGGGCTGGCCCATCGCCAAAAAGACGCCGATGCGGCCATCGCCTACGCCGAGGAGAGCCTGGCAATTTGGCGCGAGCTCGGCGAGCAGGTGGAGGAGGCGCAAGGTCTGTTCCGCCTCGGACTCGCGTGGCACATCAAGGGTAACAACGCGCGCGCATACGCCCATTTTGCGGAAGCGCTCCCACTGTTACGCGAACTGGGCGATCGTGGGTATACCGCATTCACCCTGGTGAACCTGGCATGGGTGACGCACTTACGGGGCGACGACGACCGCGCGGTTTCGTTGCTGGAGGAAGCGCTCGCCATTCAGCGCGAGATCGGGAACGAAGACTGGGGCACCGCACTCTGCCTGGGATCGCTCGCGGCGCTGATGCAGGATCGGGGCCGGTACGCGTGCTCCGTCGACTACGCGGTGGAGGCGTTTCGCGTGTTCTGGGCGCACGGGGATCGAACGGGCAGCGTGGACTGTCTGTCGCGGCTGGCGATCGCGATCGGGATATTGGGACAACCAACCGAGGCCGCGCGTTGTTTGGCCGCCATCGAGCGGATGCGCCGGGAGTACGGTGTCGTCGCCGATCTCAGCCTCCGGGAGCCGTACGATCGCGTCGTCTCCGGCACCCGCGCCAAATTGGGTGATGAGGGATTCGCCGGGGCCTGGGACGCCGGTTGGGCGTTGCCGTTCGAGGCGGCCGCCGACGAGACGATCGCCGCGGCCCGCTTAACGGCAACCGCGGCGGGACGGGAGCGCGCCGCCGGACCGGCCGATGACGCGGGGTTGACGCGGCGCGAGGTCGAGGTGCTGCGCCAACTGGTCGAGGGGCGCACCGACCCCGAGATCGCCGCCGCCCTCTTCATCAGCCGCCACACCGCCACCAACCACGTCAAGAGCATCCTCGGCAAGCTCGGCGTCCCCTCCCGCGCCGCCGCCGCCGCTTACGCCGTCCGGCACGAACTCGTCTGAACGTCCCGCGACGCCCACGATCGAATGGGCTACGCCGCCGCGTCCATCTTCCTCGACGAAATGCCCCATCTCGGTCATGCGCTCGGGTCTGCGGAGGTGCAGTCTGGGTACCGGCAGACCGCCCTTGGCGGATACGGCCGTTGACCAGGGCAGTGCCGAGGCAGGGATTGATGGGCGCGCGGCGGAAACGGACGAGCCCGATACGGCGAGCGGTGCTGCTGCCTGTCTCCTGCGGTCTGGCCGTGTTGACTGCGATCGCCCTCCTTCTGCTCGCCGCGTCGGTCCAGACCGCGCCGTCGATCCTTGCCGACGCAAGCGCGCAGCCCGCCAACCAACGCACCGTCCGCCAGTTCTACGAAGGTGTCAACCGGGTGCTGCGTGGAGGTGACGACGCGGCACTGTCGCGCGATTTTGTCCCCGAAGTCCTCACCCCGGTGGCGACCCCCGGGCAACCGTCACTGGCCGGAGCGCTCGTCGATCGCCTGACCGCCTTGCGGCGGACGTACCCCGATCTCCAGTTCACGGTCGAGACGGTGGTCGCGGAAGGCGACCTCGTGATCGCCCAGATCACGGCGGCGGCGACTCTGCGGCAGTCGGAGAGTGGTCTGGCCATCGACGGACCGCCCTTGGCGTGGAGCGGCACCGATCGTTTCCGGTTCGAGGACGGACTCATCGTCGAGTACGTGGCGGGCTGGGAGGCGATCG
>DATBFX010000441.1:0-10729 GCA_036558305.1 Thermomicrobiales bacterium
AGGCTGGGAAGTCTTGATCCATAAAGCAGCGCCGACGCGTAGTCGACTAGGGCACGTTCGAGCAACATCTCTACGATATCGCTTGTCTCGGGATCGCAATTACGTGTTGGCAGCGCCTCGAAAAACTCCGTTTGTGGGAACCCTGACCTCGCCAACGCGAAGTTGTGTATCTGGCTTGGAGTAGCTCCGATTGGATGCTCATCTAAGCTTCTTTTGCGGCGATCGAATATGGCGGTTACCATCAGCAGCTCCCTTCAACTGGTTCAAAGATCGCAAGTTGGTCTGCTCTGACGCACCAGCGAAAGGCATCATAGATTGTATCATGGTATCGCTGGCATCGTTCGATGAGTCCCTGAGTGGGCAACTGACCCTCCTCGAAGTAATCAAGATCCAAGAATAGAACCGGTTCGCTCGAATCGTCCTTTGCCTTTGCGCCCACGCGCATGGTCAGATTGCCTTCTTCATCTTCGAGCAGAATCTGTGTGAGCAATTCCTTTGGAGTCGACCATGCGTCGACTGACAGCAGGCATGTCAGTTCGGAGCGAAGCAGTTGCCCCAATTCTGCTAACGTCTCATAGCCTGTCTGAGATGGCAGGAAGACGTTCACGTATCGGAGGCCGATTCGTGTTGAGAATGGCAACTCATACACTTGTTGCATTGCATCGTGAGCGAGCTGAAGATCGTGTGCGAATTCATCCCAAACCGTGTAGCGGTTCGTGGTTAGAGCATACGAATCCGCGGTGACGGTAATGAAGCTTTCCCCATCGGCGGTTCGAAACCGGTAAAGTCGGGGTGTCATTTGGGCCTCTGAGGCTGCCGCAACCAAAGGAGAAGGTAGCCTTAGTTGGACGCCCTGCTCGACCTCAAACACGGGAAAGCGTCGTCGTACCGCCTCTTGAAAGTCGCTAGGGGACTCCTTATCGATGCGAAGGATCGCGGGGAATCGCACCTGACAAACCACCTCGGCAAGCGGGGCCTTGGTCAATCGAATATCTGAAACATGTGGGAAACCCAGAGTCATTCTGAAGTCCTTGTGTGACGCTGCGGCCACGAATCCGACAGCATGGTAGGTGCCATTGGTAAGGGCGTCAACGGGCTGCCTCGCAGTCAACGGAGAATTGCTACCAGGTTCTCACGAGGCGTGACGTGGAGGCGTGAGCACCTGCCATCGCCTCCACGCGATCCTCACACCTCGACGAGCGTCAGCGCGACCGTCGACTCGCCCCAGCGACCGCCGTCGCTCGGCTTGGCGACCTCCTCGGCGATGCCGACGATGCGGACCTGGGAGGTGGCGGCGGTCGCGTCGTAGTCCACGTCCTTGAAGGGGACGGTGGCGCCGGCGGACCAGGCGGCCCAGAGGTCGGCGGCGAGTTGGCGGCCGGTGCGGGCGGCGATGGTGCCGTCGCGCTGGACGGTGGCGTCACTGGCGCGGACCTTGAAACTCCACTTGCGGCGCTTGGCCGGGGCGTCGAGCAACTCGTACTCGGCCCAGGCGCCGGTCAGGACCGGAGACCAGTCGGAAACGCTGGAGAAGGAGACCCGCAGCATCAAGAAGCGGCTGATCGCCGCCGCGTTGGCGAGACTCGCTTCCAGGTCGAGCGTCCGGTTGGTGGGGTCGTTGACGGAGGTGCTGGCCGCCGTGGTGAAGGTTTTGCCGCCGTCGGTGGAGTAGGCGAGGGCGACCGTCACGGCGTCGTTGCTCGCCGCGTTGCCGCGGATTTCGGGCGCCGCGAAGGTGCAGCCGATCGTGCGCCAGGCTTTATTTTTGTCGCGCTCTCCCGCGTCGAGGAGGGAACTCGACCAGTCGCCGGCGCCGTTGTAGTTGTGGTAGGTGGCGTCGCGGTAGGCCATGCGGTAGAGGTCGTAGGTGACCGACGCGTCGCGGAAGGTCAGCAAGTCGAAGTTGCCGGCGCCGGCCAGGAACATCGGCCAGCAGCGGGTTTGCCCGCCGGCGATCGTGTTCATCAACCACCAACCCGAACCGTCCCAGGCCCAGACCTGCGGCACGCCGTCCCGGCCGACGATCGCGACGACGAGCATGTTGGCGGCGACGGTGGCGCCGTAGCAACTCCGCCCCTCCAACCCCGTCGCCCGCCACCCCTGCCGGTTGTTGCCCGCGTTGGGGTTGAACTCCATGACCGCACCTTGGAGCCACGTGTACAACTTGCCACCGAAACTGGTCAGGAAAACGTAATCCTGGTCGTCGGCGTAGACGCCGTGTGTGAAGAACGGCTCGGGTTCGCCGCTCCACTGCGCCGCGACGCCGTCCCATTTTCCTCCCCAGAGGAAGAGGGAACCGGTTCGGGTGGCGATGGCGACGCGCCCCGCGTGCAGCGCCATCCGCCGCGGCACGCCGTCGAGGTCGCGGCTGTCCTGGTTGGTGCCGTTGTCGACGCGGACGGTGACGCCGTCCTGACCGCCGAACATCAGGTACCCACCGTAGCCGACGCCGCAGCTCCCCTTCCGGCCCGCCCGTAGCGTCGCCGCCGTCCCCGCCCCGGTGTCGTAGGTCTTGACGTCCAACGTCGAACCGAAGAGACAGGCGAGGTTCTGGTCGCCGTAGGCGGTCAGGTCGGTGAACCCGGCGCCCGCCCCGAAGTCCTCGTCGCGGACGAACGAAGCCCAGGAGGTCGCGCTGAGCGCGATCGACTTGTTCAGATACCGGCCGTAGCCCATCCAGGCGAAGCCGTTGGCGACGGCCGAAGCGGCGCGGCTACCGGTGCTGACCGAGAGGATCACGCCGTCGCCGTGGAAGGTGGAAAAGGGCCACGGTTCGACCCCCTGGCCGAACAACGCCGGCCCGACGCCCTCCGAATCCCAGGAGCGGTCGCGCTCCAACTGCAACGCCCGCCGCTGCCCACCGAAGAAGTCCTTGACGACGACGCGGCCGGTCCGCCCCTCCGGTATCCCGTCGCTGACGCGCCGGTACGTGCCCGGCGCGAGCATGTACCCCGCGCCGTCGATCTCGATGTCGTAGGGTTGCGGCATAAGTGCCTCCAAAGGAGTAGCGAGCTTCGAGCTTGGGGTGGCGTCCTTCGGGGCGCGGGCAGCCTCGGCGGATCCGCCGGTGCGGCGCCGGGCGTACGCCCTCGCAGCTCGCAGCTCGCAGCTCGCAGCTCGCAGCTCGCTACTCCGTTCTGGTCCGAAACTCCGTGAATGCGTAGACGCGGACGCAGCGGCAGTTGACGTGCAAGGGTGGGAAGGGACCGTCGGTTTCCTCCCAGACGAGACCGTCGAGGGGGCCGCACTCGGGGCAGACGCGCTCGTCTTCCATCGTTTGCCAGCGGGTCCAGACGATCGGGATCAGGGGGACGGCGTCGACGTCGGGCCAGGTCAGTTGATCGGTGCCGTCGCCGATCGGATCGGGCGGGGCCGGGGCGGGAGCGGAACCGCCGCTGTCGAGGCCGATGGGCATCGGTTCGATCTCCTTCTGTTCGGGGTTCGGGGTTCGGGGTTCGAGGAACGATCAATGCTCCGAACCTCGAACTTCGAACCCCGAACCCTCACCCGGTCGCCGTCCAGCCGCCGCGGGCGCGCCGCCGGCGCGCCGCGATCAGGCGTTCGGCTTCGTTCCGGCAAACGTCGGCGGAGACGGCGATCGGACCGTTCCCGGCACCGCGTCCGGCGCCGCGCTTGCCGTCTTCGATGGCGCGCCGTCGGAGCGCGGTCGCCGCCGCCAGCAGGACGACGATGTCCTCGTCGCCGTCGTCGACGTCGACCGCGGTCACGTCGTCGGTCGGCAACGTGCGCCCGCCGAGGTAGTCGATCTGCCAGGTGGCGGTCGCCGCCGCGGGTTGCGCCAGGACGAGGGTCGAACCCCACCACCGCCAGGCCTGGGCGGTCACCAATCCCGAGAGCGCGGCGTCGGGTTCGATCGCCTGCTGGCGTGGGATGGGTTGACCCACATCGTCGAAGATGCGCACCACCTGGCCGGCGGTCAACGCCGGTGTCACGACCGCGCTCGTCGCCCCCGCGACGACGTTCACCGTCGTCGACAGCTCCTTCGGGAACCGCACCCCGTACCGCCGCATCGCCTCCGCCAGAAAGTCGTTGAGCGCGGCATCGTCCCAGAGCGGGCTCCCGCCCGTGTCCTCCAACCGCCGCCGCACGGCGGTTCGCAATTCGAGGCGTGTCGTCATCGTCTTACTCCAGGTGCGGGCTCCGAGCTTCGAGCTCGTCGGGGCTACTTCTCGAAGCTCGAAGCTCGTAGCTCGGAACGAACAGCGGCAAGTTGCCGCGCCTCGTCCAACACCCGCGCCAGTTCGCCTTCGGGGTCGTCGCTGCCGAGGGCGGCGACGGCGGTGCGGCGGCTCTGGATGCCGTTGGCGACGAGTTGGGCGGCGTTACGGACGGCACTGTCGGTGTCGCTGGGGAGGACGCTCGGCCAGATCGTGGTGGTGCGGCGCAACCCGCCGAGGTCGTGGCCGCCGAAGCGTTCCAGCAGGTCGAGGAGGCGGGCGTTGCGTTGGCGGAAGACGCCTTCCCAGGCGGCGCGTTTGCGCCGGACCCGCTGGACGAGCGGTTGCACCTCGACCTCCAGCGCCGCGCCGGAGAGGGCGCGCCCGCTGTCGCCGAAGGCGGTGCGCGGGGTCTCGCTCAGGTCGTGGAGAACGCGGTAGAGCAGATTGACGTACTCGACGTGGAGACCGACCCCGCCGCCGCTCAACAGGTCGAGCAGGTACGCCTTCGCCCCTTCGGGCAACTCCCACTTCGCGCCCGGTCCGACGGTGATCCCCTCGGAGCCGTCGACGTTTTCCAGGACCGCGATCGGCGCCCCGGAGAGTTCCAGGACCTTCGCGAGGACGCTCATCCGGCCGTTCAACTCGCGGCAGACGTCGTAGAGATCGACCAAGTCCGACTCGCCCCAGAAGGCGTGCGGGCGGGGATTGTTCGGCGCCACCACGTAGGGTATCCACCCGTAGGGGTTGGCCGCGTCCCGCACCCGCTGCCCCGCCACGTCGACGGTCCACCGCTCGACCGTCCAATCCTCGACCACCGGGTAGGTCCGGTCTGGCACCAGACCATTGGTGTCGACGTCCGGCCCGAATGCCCGTGCCAGCGCCGCACCGGTCATCCCGTAAACCTGGGCGATGCGCGAGACGCTGCGCGGGTTGTCCGGTGCCCACCAGGCGACGAGCGTCGCCGGGTCGACCGCCGCGACGACGGGCGCCCGCCCGACCGCGTCCCAGGTCACCTTGAGCGCGGCATCACCCAGGACCGATGCCTCGACGCAGAGCTCGACGTCCAACCGCGCCAGGTCGTTCTCGGCGATCGCCTCCGCGAGCACCCGCTCCGCACGGTTTGCGACGTCGGGGGAGGAGGACTGGGCGGCGACGGAGAAGGTCGCCGGTGAGGGGAACACGTAGGCGGCGACTTTGCGGACCAGCGTGCGGGCGTAGTTGAAGGTCAGGCGGGCTTCGCCGCGGCGGCGCTTGCCGAGCCATTGGTCGCCCTCGGAGAAGGCGAGGGCCTCGGCGTAGCGGGCGAAGCGCAGCCGATCGTCCTCGGTGGCGAGACCGGGCGGCCAATCGCCGAGCCACGGACTGCCGAGCGGTGGCGGGGAAAGCAGGGTCATCGATCGTCCTTTCTTGTTCCGCGTTTCCGGAGTCATGACCGACGGGCGATATTGCCTGGGAGGCGTGTCGGCTAGTTTGTCGGCGGCCGAAGGATCGCGGTCGCCGTGGCGTCGTCGTTCGGGCGAAACGCCGATTCGGAGAAACACGTGCCATGACCACCGCTCAGGGTTCGATCGCCCGCATTGCCTGCTTCACGGAGCACGCCTGTCTGGTAGGGGACATTGCCGTGGAGATCCAGGGTATGCCGCGGCGGGTGCTCGATCTGCTCAACGAGGCGAGGACGTCGGCGATCTCGTTGATCGAACCGACGCTCGTGCGGCCGGAGTGTCTCGATGTGCCCCTCGGCGGCTTTGCCACGGGTCGCGTGCGCAAGGCGGATCTGCTCTGCGTGGTCGTGATCGACGAACCCGAACGCCCCACGGGCCGCCGCCTCGCCTCGTACGTGCCCAAAACGCCGGTGAACGTCGTCCTGGCGCTGCGCTCGCTTACCCTCGTCGGCACCGTCCATCTCGGGGCGCGGACCGACCCGCTCGACCTTATCCTCAACTGGCCGGACCCGTTCGTCACCCTGACCGGCGCCGGTCTGATCGCCGACGGCATGCCCTTGCCCGAGGGGGCGCCGCCGGAGCCGATGACGATCTTCGCCAACCGCAACCACATCGTCGGCGCGCTGACGTCCGAACCGCTACCGGTCAGCCGTCAGGCTTCGGCGATCGCCCCGCCGCCGGTGGCCGTCGGCCGTCAACCGACAGGCATCGGACGAGCGGCTCGGGAGTCCCGGGCGCTTGCTGCACGCTCCTGACGGCTTAGCGCCAACGGAAGACCGCGGGGGGAACCCCCTCGTCCACCCCGTCCGTCCTTGCGGCCTCACTGAGGGGACCAAATGCGACCCAGATCTGCCGAGATTTCCCTTCCCAACCGTCTCGCGAGGTGCTACGATTTGCCCAGGTTGGGAACAAGGGAAGAGCCGCGGGGCGACCCTGCGGGGAGGGTTTGATGGACGGTCACCGCTTCGACGAGTGGGCGCGGTCGCTGGCCGCGCCCGGTTCCCGGCGGCGCGTACTGGCGGGCCTCGTCGCCGGCGCCCTGGGCCTGGCCGGCGTGCGCGAGGGCGGTGCCGTGGCCTGCCGGGCGCCGGGCGCTGCCTGCCGCGAGAACGTCAACTGCTGCTCCGGACTTTGCGCCAAGGACGCCGCCGGCCGCCGCGTCTGCCAGTGCCGCACCGTCGCGGACTGCCCGCGCCCCGACCAATGCCACGACGCGACCTGCCTCGACGGGGTCTGCGGCACGACGGTCCGCCAGGGCCAGGCTTGCAACGACGGCAGCGCCTGCACGACGGGGGAGACCTGCCAGGCCAATGGCACCTGCGGCGGCACCGCGGTGCCCTGCACGCCCCAGGATCAATGCCACAGCGCCGCCTGCGCCCCCCGCACCGGCTGCGTCCAGACCCCGCTGACCGGGACCCCGTGCAACGCCGACGACAGCCTCTGCACCCAGAACGATACCTGCCAGGCCGGTACCTGCGTGCCCGGCACCCCGGTCGTTTGCGCCGCGTCCGATCAGTGCCACGTCGCCGGCACGTGCGACCCGGCGACCGGTCAGTGCTCCAACCCGGCCAAGCCCGACGGCACCGCCTGCAACGACGGCAACGCCTGTACCCAGACCGACACCTGCCAAAGCGGCGTCTGCGTCGGGGGCAATCCAGTCTCCTGCCCATCGGGAACCGAATGCGTGAACGGTGGCTGCTTCGACATCGGCAGCGCTGCGTGCACCAACGTCTGTGGCATCTCCTGTCAAAAATGCGTCGGCTCGGTCCCCGGGAGCGGGAACTTCCTCTGCGCCAACCTAACCAATACTTTCTGCACCAGTAACGCGGACTGTCCTGTGGGTCAGGCGTGCGGGATTGGTGCTCGCGTTTGCATCACGCCCTGCTAGCGCCTTGGCAGGCAGATCGTTGCGGGGCGCGGCACGTGCCGCGCCCCGTCCCTTCGTTTTCGTCCGACTACGGCAGGATCCCCTTGACCCGGGCCACGCCGAGCAGCGAGAAGAAGGCAACGCCGGCGTACCACTTGATCCGCCAGCGCGTCGCGTCCTTCGTCTCCAGCTCGCCGATCGGGTCGATCTGGATGCCGCCGTGCTCCAACCCCATCACCCCGTCGCCCTGCCCGAACTTGACCGCGTAGATGGAGGAGCAGACGGCCCCGCTCGTCCCCTGCGTTTGCGTGTCGAGGATGAAGTCGTCGGTGAGGAGGGGAATGCCGTCGTAGAAGAGCGCGCGCCGGCCGAAGGCGTCGACCCCGGTTTCGAGCAGGTTCCCCGAGGCCCGGCGCAGGTTCGACAGCTTCCGCCGCGACCGCCGGCTGCAGAAGATGGCGTCCGGTTTCCCCGGCAGGACCAGGTCGATCAGTTGGTCCATCATGTCGAGGGTGAGTTGGGCGCCGTTGGTGCCGGCGCTGATCTCCTGCCCGGTGCCGTTGAGCACCTTGGTCAGCCCGTCGAAACTCTTGGCATCGACGCCGGTGTCGCCGTTGAAAAAGGTGTCGCTCCACTTCTGCGCCACCGACTTGGCCCGGTTCCGGATCACCTCCGCCTCGATGTCGTTCGGGTCGGCGTAGGTGGCCTGGAGGAAGTTGTCGACGTCGGCGTCGCCGCCGAGGATCTTCAGCGTCGCCTGCACCTGGGTGAAGGTCGGGGTGCCCTCGACCCAGGTGTCGCCGACGTCGTAGAAACTCGCCGCCGGCATCGTCGCCTCGCGGTTGTACGTCACGGCGGTCCCGGTCACCTCCATGAACGGAAGCAACGCGAGAACCTGGGACTCCTTCACGATGGTCTCGATCACTCCCCGCAGGAGGAGATCGTTGGTCAGCTTGGCCGCCTCGGCCTTGGTCATTGCCACGTTGGGGCGCTCCTTATCAGTAGTGAGCTTCGAGCTTCGAGCTTGATGGTGCGCGCCCTCCGGCGCGGTGCCGATAACTCGAAGCTCGAAGCTCGAAGCTCGTTACTTCGTCCGGTTGGCGAGACCGCGGCGGATTTTCTCCGCGGTCGGCAAGGTCGCGGGGTCGACGACGATGGTCGCCCCGCCCGCCGGTACGACCGGCGGGGTGGTGACGGCCGTGGGTTGCCGGTCGATGACGCCCGCGTAGGCGGCGCGTGCGGCTTCCACCGAGGCCGTCAGTTCGGCGACGGTGCTTCCCGTCACCAGTTCCGGCACCACGTCCGGGTGTGCCCGCAGGATCAACTCCCGCACCGCCGCCAGATCTTCGGCCGAGACCGTGGTTCCGGCGCTTGTCGATTCGGGGATGTCGTTTTCGATCACGGGTTCCACGTTCGATCTCCTGTCTCACCATGGATTGCGGCGACCGGTTGGGGTAGCGGAGGGCCCCGCGCCCTCCCGGTCTCATTGGCGCGTCTTTCCCCTTCGGAGGTGGCGCCATCGAACGCGGGAGGGCACGGGGCCCTCCCCTACCCCAACCGTGTCGTTTTCTGTCGGCCATCGGCTGTTGGCTGTCGGCTCACCTCCCGACCGCGCGGCGCGGTCGCCAATCGACGTCGTCGAGGGCGGCGGTCAACGCCGCGCTGATCACCAGGTCGTCGTGTCCGCGTGCGGCCGGGACGGACCAGCGGAGCAACTTGCCCGGCCCCGGTACCGTTTCGTAGGTCGTCTCTCGCAGTTGGTCCCAGTAGAGCGCCGTCAGCCGCCCCTCCGGGGTGCCGCTCGCCGAATCGTCGGCGTACTCCTTGAAGCGACCGCCGTCGATCAGGGCCAGGAAATCCCAACCGAGGGCACTCTTGCTGGCCGCGGTGAAGAGGTACGGGATCACCGTCACCGGTGTCCGCCCACTTCGCCGCTCGCCGAGCGCCGCCGCCAGGAACGAGGCCAACCCCGCCCCGACCCCCGTCGCATCGACCACCACCACGCTCGTCCGCCACACCTCCCGCGCCAGATCGACGATCCGTGCGTGGAGCATGGTGTGTTTCTCCCCGGTCCAGGCGAGCCGGTCGACGACGCGGTACGTTGGGAGACGGACAGACGGACTGACGGACAGTAGCAACGACCGTTCTCCGTCTGTCCGTCTGTCCGTCTGTCCGTCTCCCCCGTTCACCTCGACGACGGTCAGCGCCGTGCTGTCCCGCCCGGGTGCCCTCTGGGCGACGTCGTCGAAGGCGAGTGGGCCGGTGCCGGCTTCTTCTTCGCCGGCGACGTCGATCAGGAGGGCGTAGCGTTTGCCGGGTTCGGCGTGGTGGCGGCGCGGGTGGTCGCCGCGCATCTGGGCGAGGCGGTGGGCCGGAAAGAGCCCGCCCTCGCCGTCCAACTCTTCGAGGCAGTACTCGGTTTTGATGAACGGGTGGTTGGCGCCGAGTTGGGCGATCCGCGCCCGGACCCGCTCGCCGTAGGCCGGGAGATCGATCGCGACCCGTTCCCAGGGCACGCGCCAGACGCGCTTGACGCCGTCCTGCCGCTCCATCTCCTCCAGGTGGCGCATCTGCCGCGCGAGGAGGGTGTTCCGGCTCCAAACGGTGCCCATGAAGACCGTCGTCGCGTTCGTCGAAGCGGCCATCGGGTCGAAGACGGCGTCCCAGACTTCGGGTTTGATGTCCTGGGCCTCGTTGGCGACCAGCAACAGGTCGGCCGTTTGCCCCCGCGCGTTCGCCCCCGGTGAGGCCGAGAGGAAGCGGGCCGAAGCCCGGTTGCAGTAGACCGCGTAGCCGTCGCGGACGTGCGTCAGTCGCGCGGTGAACGGGTTGGCGAGCCGGTCGAGGAGGCGGTCCCGCGTCAACGCTGCCTGGGGGTGGAACGTCGGCGCGCCGACGACGGCGTTGCCGCCTACCTCCCGGTACCGGCTGAGCAGGAACGCCAGCAACTGCGCCAGCAGTTCGTCCTTTCCCGCCTGCCGGCTAAAAACGATCGCGAACTGCCGCCCGAGGTGCCGCGCGATGCTGTCGGCGATTGCCTGCGCGGGCTCGACCTGGTAGGAGCGGAGGTGGCGGCGGGTCAGCACCACCTCGGAGAACTTGCCGACCTTCTCGAAACTCTGAACCAAATCGTCCGGTAGATCGTTCCGGCGGACCGGTGTCGTCGCGTCGTTTTCAACGTTTGTCACACCTCACCCTGGTCGGGAGTCGGGAGTCGGGAGTCGGGAGTAATAAGCTCG
>DATBFX010000442.1:0-3820 GCA_036558305.1 Thermomicrobiales bacterium
TGCCCAGCCAGCGCGACGTGCGTTGAGGGCAAGTGCCACTGTCCCGAAGGTCAGGCCCTCTGCTCCGGCAGATGCGTCGAAATCACGGTCGATCGCAACCACTGCCGTAAGTGTGGCAAGACGTGCCCAGAGGGTCAGACCTGCTGCGGCGGCACTTGCCGCGACCTGACCTCCGATCGGAAGCATTGCGGCGCGTGCGATCACCACTGTCCCGCGGGTAAAGGCTGTTTCTTCGGAGATTGCCAATGCGGTGAGTACACTTGCGACGCTGAGCACGGCATACCCTGTTGTGGTGACCATATCTGCCACGGCTTCACCTGCTGCCCGAGGGGAGACACCTTCGACAAGAAGACAAACTCCTGCTGCCCACCCGCCCGGCAGTGCTCGCACGGGAACTGTTGTCCCCTCCTCTACGAGTGCAAGCACGGCGCCTGGGTGCTCGCCCCGCCCACCTGCCCGGCCGGCACCAACTGCAATGGCCCGGTCACCTGCGGCTCCTATACCACCGAGGGCCTCTGCTGCCAGACGCCCGAACGCGCGGTGTGCGCCTGCGACTCCGCGCCCGGTAACACCGACGGATTCGCGCTCTGCTGTGTCTACGACGGCCCCGATGCCAATTGCCCCGACCGGGTCATGCACCCGACCGACAATGACTACGCGGTTTCCGGATTCACCTGGTGCTCTGACGATCCCCACTGCCAATCGGTGTGCGCCGGTGATGGCACGTGTTGCAAGGACTCATCGTTCCTGAACCCGATCGTCATCACCTGTCCAGCGTAGCGTTTTGCGTTGTCGCCCACGATATCAAGAGGGACTCGTCTGGTCGTCATCCGGGCAGCGGTCCCAATTGACCGATCGGGCGATCCGCGAACCTACGTGATCGCCGACGACCCGAATCAGCAATCTCGCGGATGGCGCTCCGAATGGGCCTCCGTAAGCTCGGTGTACCGGCGGGGTGGTCGCCGGCGCACGATGTTACCCGCTGCGAGGGCGAGGTGACCGGAGGGAGACGTCATGGACGGAGAGCGATTCGACCATACCATTCGTATGTTGGCTACCGGATTGTCGCGTAGAAGAACGCTGTCGCTCTTGATCGGCGCGGTCGCCGGGGCGGCCGGTCTTCCAGTCGCCGACCGGGCCGAAGCCAAACCGAACTGCGGCGGGCTCCCGTGCGGGCACGCCTGCTGCAAGGGCACCTGCTGTCAGGACGCCGACGACGTCTGTACCGACGCCGGGAAGTGCTGCCCGGCGATCCAGACCTGCGGCGAACACTGCTGCCCACCCGACAACGTCGGCTGCACGGAGACTCAGTTGCCGGACGGCACCATCAAGATCGGCTGCCTCTGTCCGGGGGGCAAGTTCCTCTACCGCGGCAAGTGCCTGCCGTGCCACAAGGACCACAAGACCTGTACGTCCGACGTCCAGTGCTGCTCGGGTTCCTGCTGCAACGGACACTGCTGCCCAGCCGGCCAGTTCTGCGGCGACAACGGGACCTGCGTCTGCGAGTCCGATGAGCTGACCTGCGGCGATACCTGCTGCCCGAAAGACCACGTCTGCCAGGACGGCAAGTGCGCCTGCAAGAAAGACCAACTCGACTGCGGCTCGTACTGCGTTCCGAAAGAAGTTCAGGGGTTCGAAGGTGCCTGGCCCGGTTGCTGCACCGCCAAGGACTGCCCGACGAAAGCGGTCTGCCACGACCACACGTGTCTGGAATGTGGACTGGGCACGGGGCTCCACTGCCCCGCCGGCCAGACCTGCTGCACCGGTCATTGCGTGAAGTTGAACTCGGGCGATTGCGACTGCTTCGGGCCGTGCCAGACCGGATGGACCTGCGAGCCCGGCGGTTCCTCCGACGCTCCGGGCACCTGCTGCACGAAGGACGGCGACTCGACCATCTGTAAAGGACATCCCGGCACGTAGGCTCCTCCGACGCCACCGTCGTCGTGTCGGAATGATCCGCGCGGCCGTCATGTCCGTCTGTCGTCGATCCGTGACTTGGAATGTTGCCACTCGCCACTTCGATTGCGGTGTCACGTCTATACTTCTCGGCGCCGACGCCGAAATCGCGCCGCCCGTCTCGCGACGGGCGGTCGCGTTGTCTCGATCCGTTCGTTCGAGGACGCGATGCCGCGGAGTAAGGTCATCTCACTTCAGGATGCCGCCGCACTCATCCCCAGCGGCGCCACGGTCTCCGTCAGTTCTTCCAGCGGTCTCGGCTGCCCCGACGCGATGCTGAAAGCGATCGGCGAACGCTTTGCCGCCACGGGCGAACCGCGCGGGCTGACGACGATCCACCCGATCGCCGCCGGCGACATGTACGGGATCGCCGGCATCGATCACCTCGCTTGCCCCGGTCTCCTCAAACGGGTCATCGCCGGTTCGTATCCCAGCGGTCCCTCGTCGCTGCCATCGCCGAAAATCTGGCAGTTGATCCACGAGAACCGGATCGAGGCCTACAACATCCCGAGCGGGATCCTCTTCCAGATGCACGCCGACGCCGCCGCTCGCCGCCCCGGCGTGCTTACCCAGGTCGGTCTCGACACCTACGTCGATCCCCGCCGCGATGGCGGCCGCATGAACGAGGCGACGACCGAGGAGATCGTCCAACTCGTCGACTTCGATGGCGACCAGTGGCTCTACTTCCGCGCCATCCCGATCGACGTCGCCATCATCCGCGGCACCACCGCCGACGAGTTGGGCAACGTCTCGATGGAGCACGAAGGCGCCTACCTCGGCGCCCTCGAACAGGCCCTCGCCGCCCGCAACAACGGCGGCCTCGTCATCGCCCAGGTCAAACGCGTCACCGCCGCCGGTTCGATCCCGCCGCAGCAGGTCCGCGTCCCCAGCGTTCTCGTCGACCACGTCGTCCTCGCCCCCGACCAATGGCAGACGACGCAGACCGTCTACGACCCCGCCATCAGCGGCGAGATCCGCGAACCGCTCTCGTCCTTCGAACCGGTTCCCTGGGGTGCCGACAAGGTTATCGCCCGCCGCGCCGCGATGGAGTTGCGCGAAGGCGAAGCGGTCAATCTCGGGTTCGGCATCTCCGCCCTCGTCCCCCGCGTCGTGCTCGAAGAGGGGCTCGGCGACGCCGTTACCTGGGCGATCGAGCAAGGCGCCGTCGGCGGCGTCCCCCTCCTCGGTTTCCGATTCGGCTGCGCCGCCAACGCCCAGGCGATCGTCCCCTCGCCCCAGCAATTCGTCTACTTCCAGGGCGGCGGTTTCGACCGCACCTTCCTCTCCTTCCTCCAGGTCGACGCCGACGGCAGCGTCAACGTCTCCCGCCTTGCCGCCCGTCCCCACGTCACGGCCGGCGCCGGTGGTTTCGTCGACATCACCGCGAATGCCCGCAACATCGTTTTCAGCGGTTACATGACCGCCGGCGGTCTCGAACTCGCCATCGACGACGGTCGCCTCGCCATCCGCAAAGAGGGCAAAACCCGCAAATTCGTCCCTAGCGTCGAGCACGTCACCTTCAGCGGCCGGATGGCCGCCAAACGCAACCAGAACGTCCTCTACGTCACCGAACGCTGCGTCATCCGCCTCACCCCCGCCGGTCTCACCGTCACCGAAATCGCCCCCGGCATCGACCTCGACCGCGACGTCCTCGCCCAATCCGACATCCCCCTCCGCGTCTCCCCAGACCTCCGCCAAATGGACAGCCGCCTCTTCCACCCCGCCCCCTTCGGTCTGGAGCTCGCACCAAAATGATCAAAACGGCCAGCCAACCAACCCGCGTTCTCCCCCTCTCCCGCGCACCGGGCCGGGTACCCTCTGGGTGGCGGGCTGGGGGGTGAGGGTTGCTCAACCCACACGAAGC
>DATBFX010000443.1:0-18942 GCA_036558305.1 Thermomicrobiales bacterium
CCGTTTGGTCATCTCGGCGTAGTCGTATCCGCACGCTTCCACGAGCGCGTCGAACGCAGGATTGCGGTTCGCCACGTGCGAAGCACTCTCGTTGTTCTTGCTCTCGTTGTCTTGCTCTCGTTCCTGCCGCACCCTTGCGGCTGGGGTAGCCGCACCCTTGCGGCTGGGGGTAGCCGCATCGTTGCGGCTACCCTCCGCAGGGCTGTCCCCTGCGAGGAAGTAGCGGTTCGGTAGCCGGGTCTCCCCTTCGTACCGGCGTTCGACCGCGACAGCACCCGCTTTGCGGAGGCGGGAGATGCACCGATCAACCGTGTCGGGACTCTTGTGGATCGCGTCGGCAATCGTCTGGCGGGACGGCCGGATGTCGTTGCCGTGGCGGGCGAGCACGCCGAACACCCGGATGTCGTCGCCAGTCAGATCCGGGTGGTACAGCACCCATTCGGGGATCGCGGCGAACCGGTAGCCAAGCTGGACGCTCATTCCGGCTCCGTCCGATCCCGCGCCCACGTGATCCCCCTCGTCGTCGGCTCCCAGATCTGGATCATCCCACCCTTGCGCTTCGGAGCCTTTGACTTCACCACCCGGCCCGTCCGTACGATCAGACCCTCCGACGCCCACAGGCGGAACCGTGACCCAATCGCAGACTGCGGCCCGTTTGCTCCGTGCAGCGGATCGACGGTTCGCCGCCCGTTGTCTGTGACCGTGTCAGCGGTGATCTCGTCCCCGGCGGCGATCAGTTCGGCCAGCCGGTCGTCCATCCATCCCATTTCCCCTCCGTTCTCGTATACCGCACGGAGAGATCTGCTACGCTCGATCTCGGTCGAGCGGGGCGTCTCCGGCACCCTGTTCCCATGCTCACCCCGTGTTCCGACGGCGGTGAGCAACGTCCCGGCGACAGTACCACGTTGTAGTTCTGACGCGGAACGACCCCCGGGGGATCCGGGGGTCGTCCTAGCCGCAACCAGTCTACTCCGGGGGTGTGACACCGTTCCGCTTCCGCACAACCCCAGGTAGATGCTTCCACGTGCGGCCCGTCACTGCGAACCGGACGGTCTGACGGTTCAACCCGAACTCGTCGGCCAGCCTGTCCGCCGCCATCCCCTCCCCGTACCGCTTGCGCAGTTCAAGCACCGTCGCCTCGTCCAGCACTTTCTTGGGGGTGTGCGCCAGCCGCCGCCCGGCAGCCAACGGCCGGTCAGGAATCGACCCGTCCAACGGCAGATGCTTCCACGTGCGACCGGAAACGATGTGGCCGATGTTCGACTTCTCGACGTGGTACTCGTCGGCCAACTCCTGCCAATCCGCCCCCTTGGCGACGCGGCGGCGGATGTCGAGCACTTCGGCCTCGTGGAGTACGGCCCCGGCCCGGGACACCGCCTCCTGCTTGCTGCGGATCTCCACCGGGTTCGGCAGATGAGAGTGGGTCTTGCCCGTGATCGCGTTCCGCAGCGTGTCATCGCCGTGGCCGAACGCCTGTCCCAACCGGGGCAACGACTCGCCGTCGGCGTACCGCTGACGGGCCTCGATCACTTCGTCGTCGGTGAGGGCGCGGATCTCGACCGCGCCGGGCAGCCATCCCCACGTCCTGCCCGTCACGGCGTGGCCCACCACGGACGGCGTCAGCCCGAATTCGGCGGCGATCTTCGTGATCGTCTCGCCTGCGGCGTACCGCGTGCGGGCCTCGATCACGTCGGCCTCTTTCATCACCAGGCGGCGATGCCCGTTCGGGCTGGGGGCTTGGACGTTGGGCAGATGGGTGTAGGTCAGCCCCAGGATCGCCTTGCGGATCCCCTCACCGGAGACCCCGAATTCCTCGCCCAGCGCTCTGCACGTCTCCCCGTTGGCGTACCGCTCGCGGGCTTCGAGCACCTGGTCGTCGGTCAGCTTCGACCACGTCGAGCCACGCCGTTTCACGTGGACCCCGGCGGCGTGCAGGAAGGCGGACACCGTCGCCGGGGTTGTGGCGTACTTGTCGGCCAGTTCCTTGATCGTGGCCCCGGCCTTGTATTCGTCGGTGATGGTGGCGGGCAGCGTCTTGCGGGGTCGGCCCCGGCCGCGCCGGGTGATTCCTAGTTCTTCGAGGGCGGCGACGATCCGGCCGACGGACACGCCGTACTCGATGGAGAGCGGGATGAGGTTGGTGCCGTCTTCGTAGGCGAGGCCGATGGCGAGCACTTGATCGTCGGTGAGTCTGTTCATCTTGGTCTGGGTCATGTAAACATTATATCTGGATATTCGGGAAACACAACGATGCTGGTCACGACGGTGAGCATCCGGGTTAGCCTCCGGGGGTGGCCTTGAAGATCCCGCCGCCGAAGATCCCCAACGTCACGATCCCCAACGTCAAGATCCCCAACGTCGTCGCCCCGACGGTGAGCATCCCCGCCGTGGACAACCCCGTCGTTGACGCGCTGCTCGTCATCGAGGACATCGCCAACTCGTTCCCGACCGGCTAACCCACCGGCTCCGGGCGCATCTCCCACGCCTCCGCGAGCCGGAGCAACTCGACCTTCGGTCCGTCGGGCACGTACAGGTGCTTGCGGGACAGCCGGTCGATGTGCTCAGCCGCCCACTCCGGTTCGGCGTGCTCCCACCGCCACGTGGGCAACGGCCGCACGACCCGGCCGTTGCGTTCGATGGGCAGCAGGGCGTCACCGACCACCGCCATCATGAACGGCAGGTACAGCGCTTCGTGGCCGTGGACGTTCAGCAGGCACGAGCGGGCGTGGACATTGACGGTGACCTCGTCGGGCCGGTTCTCCGACCAGTCGATGCCGATCAGCGCCCCGTTCTCCGCGGGGACGTACACGTCCCATCCGCCGTACGGGGCCAGTGGGGTGCGACCGCCCGGCCCGCCCAGCATCCGATGCACCGGCTCCGGTTCGGGGTCGATGTCGTTGTCCGGGCAGATCATCACGACGGCGGGGAACCAGCGGTCTCCCAGCTTCACCGTCGAATCGGTCAGGTTCAGGTCGATCATCGCGTCGCCGCCTGGAACAGCAGCGGTTGCCCGTCGTTGGTGCGGCCACGTGCGCGATGCCAGATGACCGTCACCACCCGGGTGCCGGAGTCGTCGGTGACCACGGCCAGGGGGCCACGCACGAACATGCGCCGGGGCGAGCCGTGGTTGTTCTGAACGTACGTCACTTCGGGGTCTTCCACGACGGTCTGAATCTGATCCTCGGTGACCTTCATCAGCTTGCGCCGCTTCTGGGCGTGCTGGGTGAGCTTCAACTTCATTGCCGCACCCGCCGTTCCGCGATCAGGTTGGTATACGCCTCATCGGGGGTCGGTGCCCCCGTGTACCAGCCGTGCTCGTGCCACCACGCCGCGTACTCGCGTCGCCAGTGGAAGTCGATCACGTTCTGGCCTTGGGCGGCGAGGATGCGCACCTTGCGCCGGTCGAGCGCGGTGAACCGCCGGTTGAGCCACGCCCGGAACCGGGGTGCCCACACAGCGGGCGGGGGAGGGGGCAGAGTGGTCACGTCAACTCCCCCAGCAGTTCGCGCAGATCGTTGACCGCTTCGTCGTTGCGACCGGGGTACGGCTCGTCGGGACCGGCCGCGTAGAACGCGATGGCGTCGCGGAGGTAGGCGACCGCGTTGTCGAAATGGCGCTGCGCGATCTCGCCGCCGTTGCTCAACGAGTGCAACGCGACCGCGCCCGCATCGACCGGCGCGTCACCCCGTTTGCGGGATGTGGCGCTGATCCGGTCTTCGGGGATCGGGATGTCGGGGATCCACCGCAACGCCATCGTGAATGGTCGCTGCACGAGCGAACTCCGATGCGTCGGACCGTCTTCGTCGTGAGCGATCCGGTAGTAGGTGATCTGATCCAATTTCAATGTCGTCTCCTGTCTGGTGTCTTGATTGTGACGAAGGGGTGTGACACCCCCGTCGGATCCAGTATACCACACGAGTCAAGATACCGTTTACCGAATACCGGACTCAGGATGCGTCGAGTCGGCGGACCCGAACCTCCCCCTCCGCTTGCGACGCCGCCACCACCCGGTTGAGCAACTTGGTGTGCGTGTACTGGCGCAGCTTCGCCGTGAGGATGTCGCGCAGGTCGGCCGGGTTCATCGCCTCCATCTCGAATTTGGTGCCCGCTGCGTCCGACGGCAGCAACGCCAGCGCCGGGTCAGCGATCTGTGCCGGGGTGATCGCCACCCACTCCGGTCGCACGAGGTATCGCGCCTGGGCGTCGGTGAAGCCGTGATCGTCGCGCAGCAACGCCCACACGTCCGCGATGGTGCGGTCGAGTCGCTCCAACCCCTTCGGGTCGAAGTCCCCGATCAACATCACGACGGTCCGCATCCGGTGCTTCATGAGCCGGTCCACCGCCCTGGCGGTGAGCTTCTCGATCTCGGCCAACGAGTTGGTGCCGCCACTGGACACGATGGCCGCGCCGTACGCCGCCGCCGGGACGGCGACGGACCGCATCGAGCCGACCGCCTCGACCCAGATCTCTGGCACCCACAACTGGCCGAGCCGCCGCCATCGTTCCCAGCCGCCCGCGACCCGCTTCAACCGGTCATCGAGCGCTTCGGGGGTGAGGTCTTCGGGCACGTGGAGCGTGCGGGTCTTGGAGTCGTCCACGGTGTCGCTGTCGATCCATCCGGCCCGCCGGGCGAGGGTGAGGAACTCGCCCACGCCGGTCTTGCCGGTGGCGATGATCTTGGTGAATCCGGGCTTCCCAGCGATCCGGTAGGCGTACGCCCGGGGGGACAGCGGCAACAGGTCTGCGAGGTCGGTCTGGACTTCCTCGATGGCGTCGAGCCATCGCTGCTCGTTGGCGTTCGGGGTCCGGCTGATCCGGCCGAGCACCCGGGATTGCTTGTACTCGATGCCGGTGATCGGCCCCTTGTAGCTGCGGCGGGGGATCGACACCCCCTTGACCGTGGTCATCGTCTGGTCTCCTGCGTCTGGTTCTCACGTGGCGGACGCCACATCGTTGGAGTTTACGGGCCGATCCACGTTCTACCAATCGGCGGCTCTCCGTGTTGTGATACTTCGGGATTCCAAGAGTGACCCGGGGTGCCCGGGGATGTCCGGTGATGACGGGTTGGTGCGGTGAGACCGGTGGATCCACAACCAGCGGTCACCACGGGTGTGAGTCGAACCGAATTCGCGTCCCGTCAAATTCGGTGTTGCTTTCTGGTAATCGACGTGGTAACGATTGCTGCCACTTCGGCGGCGAAGGTCGTCGGAGCGCCAGACCACAGACAGACAGGAGTGATGGATGGCGACAACCACCCCCCTCCCCGAGGGCGTCTCGCAGTACGCGCACGACGTTCTTCTCGGGGAGGGGTTTCAGTACCGGGTCGATTGGAGGCACGACGCCTCAGCGATCCTCACCGGATCCGGCAAGGTCCAGATCCGGGCCGAGACGGGGACGAACAAGGCCCACGAGCGGCGGCTCACCGAAGCCATCCGCGCCGGGGCCAAGATCGATCTCCCCGCGATCACCGAAGACGAGCATCTCGTTTACGGTAACCATCGTGTCCCCGCCTACCGGGCGGCGGGCTACGCCCAGATCCCCGTGATCGTGATCAACGCCCGTGTCGATGGCGCGGACGAAGACGTGATCAACCGTCTCCGCATGGTGGGGATTCGGGAGAACGCCCGGCACGGCCTGCCGAACAGCACGGCCACCGCCGAGATGGCGACAGTCCTCGCACGTGGCGAGGGTTGGGACAACGCCCGGATCGCCCGTGAACTCGGGATCAAGCCGGGCCGGGTGAGCGACATCGTCGCGGCCGACAAGGGCCGCAAGGTGCTGGTCAACGTCGGCCTTCCGACCGACCAGCCCAAGACGGTGAAGGCTGCTCTCGGGCGGGCGTCGGACGAACTCAACCGGGCACCGCTCGCGGATCTCGCCAAGCTGGCGGTGGACGCGGGTCTCAGCCCGAAGGAGATCCGGGCGTTGGCTCAGACCGCCAAGGAGGCGGGGGCCGACGACGAGGCGATCAAGTTGATCGCCAACGAGCGGGCGTCGCTCCGCACCCGGGTGGCGGGCACCGACTCGCCTCGTCCTCCGTACCCGGCGCAGCTTCGGCAGCGGTTGGGGTTCATCAACGGGAAGCAGGCGAACCCGCAGCTTCTCGTTGAGCGTTCGGCGGCTTCGGCAGCCGAACACCTCGCTGCCGTCGAGACAGCGATCAGCGTGCTGACCGCGGTGCGCGACCTGATGGTCGCCGCCGACGAGAACGCCGCGTGATCGCCACCACTCGCCCTGCCAGCCTCCCCGCAGGTTGGCAGGGCGCGTGGGCGTTCGTGATCCGACCGGCCCTCGTCGCCATCCGCGACCGGGGGCCGTTGTCGTTCCGCGAGATCGCCGCCGAAATCAACCACGCCGCCCTGCACGCCGATCTCACGTCCGGTCACAGCATGGGCCGCAACCACGGAGCCGAGATCCTCGCCCGCGCCGTCCTCGAAGACGCCGTCGGCCTCGTCACCCAACTGCCCGACGGGCGGTACGCGATGGACCCGACGGTGCGGGAATTCACCTCCCCGTTCACCGGCAGAACTATGGCCCTGTATACCGCTGAGGAACAGGCGGTGCTGTCCGCCCCGGCCCGGGCGCAGCGTCCCGTCCGGCACTGGATGGAGTCCGGGGTGTACCGGCCCCACGTGGGTCGGTGGCGCAACGGGCTGCCGGGCCGTGGTCACACCCCTGACGAAGCGGCGACGATGGCCGAGGTCATCGGCCTGATCGGATGGCAGCCCGGAGCGCGGATCGTCAAGGACCAGCACGGTGTCGTCATCGATGGGCATCTGCGGGTGGCCGCACTCGGCCTGTTGGGCATCGACCCCGACGTGGACCCGACCGACGGGGAGCCGTACGTCGAGATCCGCAGCTTCGCCAACGACGCCGCCCGGCTCCACTTCGCCCTGATCGCCAACTGGACGAGCTTGAAGGCCGACACCCGCAAGGCGATCTCCAAGCACGTCCTGGGCGGGGAGCCGGTGACCCCGGCGACCGTGAAGGCGTTGATCGTGCCGCTGGCGATGATCACCGGGCCGACCGAGATCACCGCCGCCCCCGAACCCGTCACCGAACCCGCCCCGAAACAGGGGGGTTCACCGCCGGATGCGCTCACCCCGCTGAACAAGGTCGATTTCGACGTGCTCGAACAGGTTCGCCGGGCTGGGATCCACGGGGTCACCTACAAGCAGGTGACCGTCGAGCGCGGGATCGGCGGACACAACGAGAACGCCGGACGGAACGCCCGCCGGGCGTTGGGTCATCTCACCGCGCACGGCCGGGTGGTCAAGCTGGCCGACAAGCGGGACCGGAGCGCGATCTTCGTCACCCCCGAGTTCGTCGGGGAGCGCGCCGAAGCGGTTCGACGGGAACCCGCGGCGACGCGACCCGAGTTCTCCAACGCCGCCGTGGCGGCGATGACGTGGCGGGAGGCGACAGCGCCGGGCACCACGTGGATCAACGGCAAGATGGCCGTGCCGTACATCCGCAGCCAGGTCAGCGCCGACGCCACCGTCGCGGAAGTGATCGACGGGATCATCGACAGCGTCCTGTTCCCGTGGTTCCTGCCGATGCTCTGCGAACGCGCCGGGCAACGCATGAACCCGCCAGACTGAACGCGTGTTCTCGTACTACGGGCGGAAGGCGAGGGTGGCCCGGCTCTACCCGGCCCCGAGCTTTCCGACCGTGGTCGAACCGTTCGCCGGGTCCATCGCCTATTCCGAACGGTGGCTGCCGCTGCTCGACCAGGTGGTCGCCATCGAAGCCGACACCGGGGTGGCGGATCTGCTGCGCCGGGTCGTGGCGATGACCCCTGACGACATCGCCGCCCTGCCGGATCTGACTACCGGGGAAGTCACCGCCGACCCGTTGCACATCGTCATGACCGCGTCGAAACGGTGGTGGACGTTCCGCAAGATCACGACAACGCCGATCATGGTCACGAACTGGAATCTGGCCCGCCGCCGCTGGGCACGCAACGCCTCCCACTTCCACAAGATCGAAGTAGTCGAAGGCGACTACCGCGACGCGCCCCGCCTGGACGACGCCACCTATTTCGTGGATCCGCCGTACCAGGGGGAGCCGGGCACCGGCTACCGGATCGGGTCGGCCCACGTGAACTACACCGCCTTGGCGGCATGGTGCCGTGACCTGCCCGGACAGGTCATCGTCTGTGAAGGCGCGGACGCGGACTGGTTGCCGTTCGAGCCGTTGACGAACACCCAGGTCGGGGTCGGCGGCAAGCTGAACACGGAGATGGTGTGGCTCAACGACGGCGACCACGGTCGCCTACTGTGACACCCATCCCGTATACTGGATCCAGACACAGACCAGGAGGAATCATGGATTGGAAGACATCCGAAGCCGCCAACGAGGTGATCCCGGCGTGGGTCGCCGCGCTTCAAGAGTTCGAGGACATCATCACCGACTCCCGGGTCGCTGCCGGGCCGATCAAATACAGCTACGCCTCGTTGAGCAAGGTGCTGGACGAGGTCCGGCCGAAGATGGCGAAGCACGATCTGGCCCTGTCCCAGTTCGTCGGGGACGACGGCGTCTCGACGGTCATCTACCACAAGTCCGGCCAGTGGATCTCGTTCCCGCCGCTCTACATCGAGCCGGTCGGCAAGGGGCCGCAACAGGCCGGGTCCGCGATCAGTTACGCCCGCCGGTACAGCATCTTGGCGATCTGCGGGCTGGCGACGGAGGACGACGACGGCGCGGCGGCGTCGGTGAAGGCGGTGCCGGACGAGCACGACCCGGTCGCGGACCGGGTGAACGCGGTGCAGAAGCAGTTACGCGAGTTGGACGAGGACGGCAAGGCCCGGGTGAAGACGTGGGCTGACGGCCGGTCCCTGTCCGCTAACCGGCTGTTCGAGGATCGGGCGTGGCTGTCCGAAGTTGAGGCGTTCCTTGACGAAGGGCTGGGGCTGGACGACGACGACGGGGATGACGACGACATGCCGGAGTCCGACGACGATGCGGTTCGTCCTTGACGACGGTGGGCGCGTCGCCGCCGGGTTCAAGCCCGGCTACGACGACTGCGCCCCCCGGGCGGTCGCCATCGCCACCGGACGCCCGTACAGCGAGGTATACGCCGCGATGCGGGAGGAACTGGTCAAACGGGGCAAACCCAGCCCGGTCCCCAGCTTCGGGGTTGCCGACACCATCATCCACGCCGTCCTGCGCAACTGGCGGTTCGTTCTGGCCCACGACATGCTGCTCAGCGGCGTGCCGCCTGGCCGGTTGATCGCCCACTGCCGCACCCACTGTGTCGCCGTCATCGACCACGTGCTGCACGACATCGGCCCCAGCGCCGATGACACCCCGGTATACGCCCTGTGGCTACCAGGTGCCCGCTGACTACCAGTTCGGGCCGACCGGCACCGCGTCGGCGCTGTCCATCACTTCGCCGCACGTGCCGCACCGGATGTAGGTGCCATTCTTCGGGGTCGTCCCGTCGAGCATCCGGGCCTTCGACGCGTCCATCACGGTGCCCCACACCGGCTGTTCTGTATACCGGAACGCGAGATGGCCGCGCCCCCGGTGCAGGATGTCAACCAGCCGGGCGTGCGGCGTGTCGCCGTTCAGACTCAAATCAGGACTTCGGACCGGTAACTGTCGAGTATCTCCGGCGATGACTTCGCCGCGTCCTCCAACAGCACCAGCGACATCCTGGGCATCGTCCGCGCCCCACCTTTGCGACGGTACAGCGAGTCCACGATCTCGTCCGGTGTCTCGGAGATGATCGCCCAGAACCGGGGTTGCTCGACCAGCAGCGCGGTCATGTCCTGCGCCGCCCGGTCGCCGCAGCTTTCACACCACCACCATGAGTCGTTGGCCGGATCCTCACCCGGATACTCGGCCTGGAACCGGGGCAGGGTGGCCCCGGGCAGGATCTCCGGGCATCCGGGCGCGTGAACCACGACGGACGCGCCGACTTTCTCCAACACGAACACCCCGGACTGGGTGCGGTACAGCCGTAACTCCGTCCATCGGGGGGAGCCGGACCGGCGGGAACTGACCTCTGCGAGGCGTTCCCCCTCGAACTCGATGACGCGGGTCGTTCCGTCCCGCACCTTGAACTTCGTCATGTCTGCTTCTTTCGTCTCAGTCTGGGCCAACAGTCTACCGTCGGCCGTCTAGGGGTCAGGGGGCGCGGCCCGCCACCCACGTGGTGCCGTTCCAGTGCCCTTCGGAGGCGTCCCCGAACACGATGTACGTACCCGTCGGCCACGCCACGCCTGTTGACGACGCCCCGTCTTCGAGCAGGCCGGGGATCGCCCCGGTGTTGGCGGCGGCGATGTCGGCCGGAGGGGCGAGCAGCCCAACCCCGGCCGCGCTGCGCTGCCACATGCCTGCGGTGACCGGCAGCGGCGGGTACTGGCGCAACACTCCCGCCGTCGGGGCGACGGTCGGCTGAGCAGGCTGACCCCGCCAGATCGAGCCGATCTCCACGATGTCCCCTCCGGTCGATCCGGCCCGCACGGTGAACATGCCCGCTCCGGCGATGTTCGTCACCCCTGCTGGCACGTCGAACACGAGCAAACCGTTCGACCTGGTGAACGGCACCGTGTAATCGACGGCGTCGGCGTCGATTGTCAGAACTGACAGGCCGCACAGGTTCAGGCCGTCGATGGTGACCTGCTGCGGCCCCGAGTTCGTCGGCAGCGTGTTCGGCTCGACAGACGCGATCACCGGGGCCGGGGAGGGTGTCGGGAACGTCTCCCAGTAGCGCCCGTTCCAGATGAAGTCCATGTCCCCGATGGTGATGTGCTGCGGCGGTGTCCACGCCGTGTCCGGGTCAGTCGGGGTATACGCGCCGCTGGCGTTGAGATCACCTGTGGCGGTGCAGGGATCATCGATCAGGTTTGGATCTTCTGGGCAGACATCCCCGGGAAGGGCTTGATCCGGTTGACACCGCCCGGGTTCTAAGGGTTTGAGACCCCCGCCCCGAACGCGTCGCAGTTCCAGCACACCAGTGCGTACCGTTCAGCCCGCAACACCAACTCGTTGGTGGATCGCTCGAAACTCTCGAACACCTCGATGTCACCGAGGTATACGTGAACCTCGCCGGGCACACCCCAGATCGTGCCGATGGGGAAGTTGCCGACCACGACGATGGAGCCGGTGGTTTCGGTGACCAGCACCCCGTCCTCGTTCTCATCGAACACCTGGGTGAGTTCGACAGCGTGAACGGGTGACATGAACACCACGCCGCCCTGCCCCACGTGGTCGGAGGCGTCGAGCAGCTTCGCTTCGACCCGGCCGAGCGCCTCGTGCGGCGGGTAGGGACCGGGATCCACCTCTGCGGATGTGAGGAACGTGCGCGGCGGTGCGGCTCCTGACATCAACCGGCCCTGCACCCCGCCGACACTGATCACCGCTGTCGGCGCGGGCGGCACGATGCCGGTGCCTTCGGCCACGTCCGCAATGCCGACCGCCACGAGCCGTTCGAGCACCGCCGACGTGCCGATGTCCAGACTCTCGTATACCCGACCCTTCGGATCCGCCATCAAATCGATGGTCGCCCACGCCAGCCCGGTTTCGAGCAGCCACGGGTCGGACTCGATCAGTCGGCATTCTTGGAAGTCGGACTTTGACTCGGCCGGACAGCCCGGGGCGTGACCGAACACGACGTTGCAGCCACGTGGGGTGAAGGCGACCCCGTTCTCCCATCGGCCGTCGGTGTAGGTCGGGACCGAGTCAACCAGTCCGTGTCTGGCCCGTCGCAGTGGTGGGGCTTCAACAGGAACGCGCATGGCCGGACACGGTACTACCGGCCCCCCCGCTGACCTGGGGAATCGAACCAGCCGGGAACGGGCATGATGGTCGGCATGGGATTATCAGATGATGAACGGGCCACGCTGACCGACAACTGGGATGCGGTGACGACCCGGCTCACCGACCTGTATCCGATGGTGAGCGCCGAGGATCTCGGGGATGGCTCCGATCTTGACGCCACCGCGGCGACGATTGCGGAGCGGACCGAGCAGTCAGTGGAGCAGGTCACCGAATGCTTGCGGTCGGTCGCCGCCGAACAGCTTGCGCCGCCATCGGAACCGGAACCTGGTTCCTCCGTGACCGAACCCGACGACGGGGTGCGCGAGGACGCCGAGGTCAACCCCTAGGCGTCGGTGTCGTACCACAGTTCGACTCCCGGGTTCGTCGGTTCGTCGGCGCTGACCTGAACTTCGTCCGCGCCGACCCGACCGGTGCGTTCGAGCACCCCCGTGCGGTCCTCGATGTCGGCCATGATCCGCACCACCTGTTCGGTGATCGACAGGTGTGCAGAGGCGACCGTCGCCCCGTGCTCGACGGTGTCCAGATCGACGGTCACCTCCCCGTCGGGTTGCGCCGCCAACGGTGCGGCGAGATCGAGCAGCGGGATCGGCGGCGACTCGATTTCGGCTCGCAACGCCAACGTGATGACTTCCCCGTCAGGGGTCAACGCGATCTTCAGTTCCTCCACTCGCACCACGTCATGCACGTTCGTCCGGTTCGGGGATTCGACCACCAGATCGAAGATGTCCCCGACGGTCGGCGCGTACTGGCTGCCCCACGCCCCCGGTTCGGTGGTGATCGAGTAGGTGCAACGCATCGATGAGAGGTCTTTGAGGATGTGCTTCGCCTTGGCGAGTAGACCGTCGTGGCGGATGATGTCCTGGTACGAGTAGGTGCGTTCCCACCGGCCGAACGGGGTTGGGATCCCCAGCGCCGACGCTCGCACGATGGCCGGATCGGGGGGAGGGATCGGTTTACGGTTCCCGATCTGGGTGGCGGCGGTCGCCCCGATCACCATCACGACCGACGCGTACTCCGACGCCGCCGAGTCGCATTGCAGTTCGCGGACCTGCACCCCCCACTTCCAGGTCATCCGTTCCGTCATCAGCGAGTTGACCCACAGGTGGCGGGCACGGCGGGGCCGTTGCATCCACAGCTTCATGTTCTGATCCACCCACCAGTCGAACCCGTTCTCGACGCGGGCGATGACGTTGATCGCGTCGCGGATCGACTGTCCTCTTTGCAGATCACCGGTCACTTTGCGGCCGGACAGGCCGGTGGTGCCGAACGTGATCCCGAGGCTCTGGAAGTTCTGGGTGTACGAGACGAGGTTGCGGACGATGTCGAACTGGTCCCAGCCGCCGGGATGGTTCGTGTCGTCGTCGTATGACTTGTCATCGAACAGGACACGGCGGGCGAGTAGCTGCCCGTAGTCCTGGGCGGTGATCGTGACGATGTGATCCTCAGCGGTGAACGTGTCCTTCACGTCCACGACCCGCAGACGGCATTGCAGCACCCGGTTGCGGGACAAGGTGATGTCCGACACGAGTTGCCGCAGGAACCGCATCGCCGGATCCTGGGTGGGCACCTGGATCTCGGCGGTGATGCCGTCGAAGTTGTAGGTGATGCTGACCGACATCCAGTCGGTGATGACGTATTCGCGAATTTGGAACGGGTCGGGAATGTCCGGGTTCTTCAGGACCACGTCCCACCAGGGCGGTGCCTGCGGATCGAGCGGGTCGCTGAGCGTGGCGAGGACGCCGACATCGATGTCGCTCATTTCCCGTATACCCCGTTTACACCCACGTGTCGCGCCACTCGAACGTGATCTGGGCTACGCCGGGTGGACCGGCTCCCGGGTCACCGGAGTCCGGTGGCCGGGTTGACCAGGAGAACCCGGCCAGACTGGGATCAGCCGAGGTGTCGGTGCCGGGCGGGGCGACCCACGGCGGGTTGCCTTCACCTTCGCGGCGACGGGTGAACATGCCCTGCTGGGACTGGGGCAGGATGAACGCCGGGAGTCGTTGCCCGTCAGTCCAGATCGCGTACGGCCAGCCGGGCCGGGTCTGGGCGAGATCGTCCAACGTCAGGGTGGACACACCGGGCGGTATACGGAACCACTGGGACTGGTCATCGACGTACCCGAACCCGACAGGCTGCCGGTTGATGATCACCGACTTGGTGAACGAGTCGATGGTCACCATGTCGCCGGGCTGCTGGGTCGCGTAGTTGAACTTCAGGAACGACGACCCAGTGACACTGTTGCTCAGCACGAACCGGGGGCTGACACCTTCGCCTTGGATTCTCGCCACCCAGTAGGCGGGGGCGTTCCCGGCATTGACGATGTCAATCGACAGTGACTCCCCGAGGACGCCGTCCACGATGGCGGTAGCTCGATGCAGGCCGTACGACTCGATGTAGCAGCGGGGCGCGACCCATGACGCTGACAGCGAGTTGAAGCGGGGCTGGGCGATCACGCACGCCGACTCCGCGCCGCGCATCATGATCTGCCGGACCCGTTCGTCGTCGTGCTCCGAGAAGATGAGCCGGGCACGCCGGTATGGCTGCAAGTAGCCGCGCAGCCGGTCCCGCAGCCGGGCTTCGGTCGCCTCGACCATCGGACCGCCACCAGGGTTGGGGATCTCGATCCGGTCCCCGGTGTCGTTGACCGACGCCCGCACCTTCAACGACAACTCCAACGTGATCGCCCGTGACCCGTAGAACTTGGTCACGTCGAGCGTGCCGTCATCAAGCGAGTTGTTGTATACCGCAGCCCGGATCTCGGGCTGGGCGAATTCGTAGCTGCGCACCACGTACCCGTTCTCGCAGGACAGGTCGAGGACGCCGAGCAGCGGCGACTCGGTGTTGCGTTGCGTGTCGATCAGCCGGAAGTGCATGACGCCGGGATGGACCGGCCAGTCCGGCGGTCGGTCAGCGTCGGTGGCTTGGTCGATGCGGGACACGTGGCTACCTCCGGCCGGTCATGACGTTGTAGACGTGGGGAACCTTGGCGAGTAACAGGTCGAGGTCTACCGGCTGGGTGAACGTGGCGTTCTCGATCTTGACCATGTTGACCTCGCCGCCGCCGCCGGTCGGGGTGGCGGTTTGCAACACGAGACTGGTGAGACCGGTCTGGTTCATCAGTTGCAGTGCCCGCTGCGGCCTGGTCAGCGGGATCAGTGCTTCGGCTCCGGCTTCGCCGCCGATCATCAGGGTGGGACGGGTGAGGATGAGGCCCATCGCCCCGATCTCGGGGATGGTGGGGACTTCGATGGTGATGTTGGTGCCCGGGATGTGGACCGACGGCAGCGCTCTGATGATGGCGTTGACGCCCCGGATGGCGATGTTCACCGCTTCTTTCAACGCTCCCAGGATGAAGTTGGCGACATCGGAGGCGAAGTTGCCGAGCGCGCCGAGGACCAGATCAGCCAGACCCAGGAACGCGTTGTAGACGCTGGTGAAGAACGTCTCGATGCCGTCGAGAACACTGTTGAACGCGTCGGTGAAGACGCCGAGCAGGCTGGATCCGAGGTTGACCAATGCGAGGACGATCCCGACAGGGATCCCCGCGATGTCCGTGAGGATGTCGGTGATGAAGTCGGTGACCGCCTTCGTCGCGTCGGTCACCATTTCCGTGAACTTGCCCAGCACGGACGAGGCGAGGGTGGCGAGCGCGCTGGCTGCCTGACCGGGCAGGCCGAGCAGGTCGTTGACCACGTTGGTGATCCACGTGGCGACCGCGGTGAGCGCCTGGGAGGCCATCGACGCGATCTGTGACAGGACTTGTCCGGCGAGTCCGGCCAGCGCGGTGAACGCCTTGGCGGGGAGACCGGCGAGATCGGAAACGACTTGGGTGATGAACCCGGCGACCGCCGGGATCACCACGGTCACCATGTTCGTGACCGCTCCGAGCACTGTCGTGCCCAGTCCGACCAGAGCGGTGCCGATCCGGCCGGGGAGTCCGGCGAACAGGTCATCCAGCGAGGCGAGCAGCGAGGTCGCCCCATTGATCAACCCTTGGATCAGCGCCGACCCGGCGGTGACCAGCATCGACCCGAACGTGGAGAAGAACGTCAGGATCCGGCTGGGCAGCGTCGTCAGGAAGTTGAGACCGAGATCCCACGCCGCCTGGATTCCTTGCCACAGCCCGTCGATCATCGAGTGGCCCACGTCGAACAGGAAGTTGGCGACCTGTCCGAGCAGCCGCAGGATGTTGCCGGGCAACTGCTGGAAGAACGTGATGATCTGCGGGCCGAGGGAGATGATCCCGTCGAGCAGCCCTTGGGCCAGGCTGACACCGATGTCGAACAGGGTGCTGACCGCGTCTTCGAGGAACCCGATGATCTGGCCGGGCAACCGCAGGAAGAACCGGGCGATGGCGGGTGCCGCCTTGATCAGCCCTTTCACCAGCGTGGCGATGATCCGTGCCCCGACCGGGATCAGCTTGTTGATGCTCTCCACGATCCAGTTGAGGATCTTGATCGGCAGGGTGACGAAGAATGTCGTCATCGCCGGGAGCGCTTTGGCGAGGAACACGACGATCTGCGACACGATCTCGATGCCCAACTGGGCGAGGTTGGCGATGCCTTGCATCACCCACACGAAGATCTGGGCGGGGAGCCGCACTGCCCATTCGGTGAGGAACCCGGCGGCGTCGATGAACGCTTGGAGCAACGCCTGCCCGATCTGCACTGCCAGTCCGGGCAACGCCTGCAACCCGTTGACGATCTGGGTGAGCAGGAATTGGCCGAACTGGGCACCGAAGTTCGCCAGCGAGGCGAGCGCCGAGAGCAGCAGGTTGCCGAGCGCCGATCCCAACTGGGCGGCGACGTTGCCGAGCGCGGACAGTCCTTGGAGCAGGAATCCCGGGATCTGTTGAGCGAAATCGGTGAACGCTTGCCCGGCGGCGGCGAGCGCCCCCGGGATCGCCTGCACGAAGTCGAGCAGCAGTCCGGGCACGCTCTGCGCGAAGTCCAAGAATGCGTCCTTCGCGGTTTCGAGCGCCCCGGGAATGGCCGCGAGGAAGGCACCTATCTTGTCCGGCAACTCGGTGAAGAAATCCCCGATTGCCTTCGCCGCGTTGATCACGAACTCCTTGACCGCAGCGAAGTTCTTCAACGCTGCGACCAAGCCGAGCAGTGCCGCTGCCCCGGCGGCGAGCGGACCGAGCAACAGGAACAGGAACCCGGCGAGGATGCCGACGAACACTCGCAGCACCGGGTTGAGCTTCGTGAACCACTCCCATGCCGCTTGCAGCCCGCCCACGATGGTGTCCCAGTTCTTCCACACGACGAAGAACGCCGCCGCGGCGGCGGCGATGACGAGCAACGGCACTGCCATCGCTGCGAGCGCGCCGCCGAGCGCCGCCATCGGTCCCACCGCGAACTCGGCCCCGGCCATCCCGCCGAACAGGTTGATCAACCCGGAGATGAGCGACGTGAACTTGATGCCGGTGACCAGCTTGAACGCTTTCAGCACCCCGGCGAAGTACAGGATCTTCCCGGCGATGGGACCGATGTCCGGCATCGCCAACAGCCGGGAGACGGCGTTGAGGATGCCGGTGATCCCGTCGATGAACCCTTGCGTCGCCCCCGACTCGACCTGCAACTGGGTGAACGTGAGCAGCGCTTCCACGAACGTCTTGATCGAATCCGGGCTGAGACCGATGCCCCGGATTTCCTCCGCGAACTCCCCGAGCATCGGAATGACTTCTTCGCGGAGCCACCGGATGAACTCGACCACGCCTCCGGTGTCGCCGGTCAGGATCGGCTCCCCGATCATCTTGATGATGTCCCCGAACAGGCCCGCCACTTCGCGCAGCACCGGCAGCGCGTTCTCGAAGAACGTGGCGATCTGACGGCGACCGCGCAGGCTGCGCGCCCAGTCTTGGAACTCCTGGGTGATCCGTTCGATCCGGTTCAGCAATGGGTCGGAGGCGTCGGCACCGATGGAGAAGATCTGGCCGAGGGCGTCCGCGACGTTGGAGATGATCCGCCCGAGCCGTTTCGCCCGTTCCCACCACAGGTCGAACTTGTCAGCGAGTCCGGCCGTGCCGGTTTCGTTCACCCAGTCCTGAAACCGGGTCGCGATCCGGTCGAGGGTTTCCGCGAAGTCGGCGGCGATGGGCGCAGCGGCGGCGAACAGTTGCGGCAGCACGTCCGCCAGCCGGATGATGACCCGCCCGAACGCGTCGGTGACCTTCTGCGAGTTGGCGAGAATCTCCCCGAACGCGTCGAGGTTCTTCTTCGAGGTGAGCGCCGCTGCCGCCCACCGCACGGTGACCGCCACCGATTCCCCGATGTGTTTGGAGAACTCGGTCAGGCCGGGCCGCAGTTTGTCGGTGAGCAGGTTGGCTGCGTCTTCGAGGGCGGGCAGCAGACTCTCCTGCGCTGCCGCGCCGAACGACTGCCACGACTCCGCGATCTCGGCCATGTCGTCGTTGAACTGGTCGAGCGCTTCGGTCTGGACGCTGAGCGCCTGTTTGATCGCGAGGATCGCGGGCACCCCGGTAACGGCCAACCCGCCGAGCGCGACGCCAGCGCCCGCGGCGGCGGTGGCGACGTTGGCGAGGATCGAGACGAGTCCGCCGCCGACCCCGGCGATGAGCTTCGCCGCCCCGCCGATGGCGGGCAAGCCGAGCACGGTCGCCCAGGCGAACTTGCCGGACGGGAACGCCGTCAGCTTGTCGAAGACCCCTTCGACGCTGTTGAGCAGTCCACTGAACGGGTTGCGCCGTTTACGTTCCTTGTCCACCCCCTTGCGGAACGAGGTGACGACCTTCTCCCCGGCATCGGACAGATCGATGTTGTCGGTGGCGTCGGTGATCGAGGATTGGAGTGACGCACCCAGTTCGTCGCGTTGATCTCCGAACCCGGAGAACGCCCGTTTGAGTGCGTCCCCGAGCGCTGAGAACGGATTGCGGCGACGGGACTCCTGCTCGACACCCTCACGTGTGCCCGTGGCGAACTGGACGCCGGAATCCTCACCCCGACCCTCGAAGTCGATGTCGGACTGGGCCTTGTCCATCCCGCCGCCGAGAGCGTCGGGCAACTCCTTCTCGGTGGCCTTGCCGAACCCCTTGGCGAAGTCGTCGCCTGCGCCTTCACCCTCTTTGTCGAGCTTGGCGTCCTCGACACCCTTGTCGAACCCGTCCTTGATCTCCGACGCGAGTCCGGC
>DATBFX010000444.1:0-4018 GCA_036558305.1 Thermomicrobiales bacterium
GCAAGCGCGCAGCCCGCCAACCAACGCACCGTCCGCCAGTTCTACGAAGGTGTCAACCGGGTGCTGCGTGGAGGTGACGACGCGGCACTGTCGCGCGATTTTGTCCCCGAAGTCCTCACCCGGGTGGCGACCCCCGGGCAATCGTCACGAGCCGGAGCGCTCGTCGATCGCCTGACCGCCTTGCGGCGGACGTACCCCGGTCTTCAGTTCACGGTCGAGACGATGGTTGCGGAGGGGGACCTCGTGTTCGCCCAGTTCGTCGCGCAGACGACGCGGCGGCAAACGGAGGGAGGTCTGACGATCGACGGACCGCCCTTGGCGTGGAGCGGCACCGATCGTTTCCGGTTCGAGGACGGACTCATCGTCGAGTACGTGGCGGGCTGGGAGGCGATCGCCGTGCCGGACGCAGGGTGGACGGTCACGGTGGATGATCCGCCCGACGGGAAGATCCTGGTTGCCGTGGTCCGCTTCACCCTCTTGTCTGGGACGTCGCTGCCCCCCATCGCGGCGGGCGGGCCGGCCGTCTACGTCGTCGAGTCAGGTCGCGTCCTGGCCGGGTCGTCCGATGCCCCGATCGCCGGAGCGAAAGCGCCCGAAGCGCTCTTCACATTCGTCGGCTCGCAGAGCGAAGGCGAGCCGTTGCTGGCGGGCGATCACCTCGTCGTCCCCGCCGGTGCGTGGGTCACATTGGGAAACCACGATCCCACGGCAGCCGTCGTGCTCGGTGTGATGTTCGTTCCTTATACGCCGCCGCCATACGATGAAGCGGGCGCCGCCCAATCCATTGCCGATCAGGTGCTGGCCATGTACGCGCCGGCTGATGGCCCGGGGCCGAAGGTCGTCTGGCCGCCCGGATTGACCGTGCGAGGTCTGGCGGCAACGGTAATCGACGGCTCTGGCCCGCGGCCTCTGGTTGTCACGGGCGATCCCACCGTCCTTGCCCTCGGCGAAACGATTGGCGCACACCGGGTCAACAACGTGGAGTTCTTGATGGTGGAAGCGGGGACGGCGGGGCTGGAGGCGACCAGTCCGGCACTGCACGACAACCGCGCCTTGGACAGCGTACGGTCGGCAGACCCAGGGGTGGTCGACGAAAGCAGAGCCGCGGACGGAAAGACGGATGCGCTGTCCACAGGTGACTCGGCGACGATCGTCGGTGGGTCGGTGCAGTCCGTACGCAACGTGGGAGACGCCCCCCTGTCCGTGCTCGTGCTGACCGTCACGCCTGGCGACCTGCCGCAATGATCGCTCGGTCCTCGGGGCCGAACGGGGGTTCCCTCCCGCGCCGCGCCGTCGTCCCCCTCGCTCTTGTCCTGGCCCTGGTCACCGGAGTCGTGCTCGCCGAGGCACGTCTTGTCGTCCTCGTTCCGACGGTCCCCGGCGACGCCGATCCACAGGGACGCGCCAGCGACACCGTGATCCGGCGGTTCTACGCGACGGTGGACGACGCGCTGGCGAGCGGCGACGTGACGGCGCTCGCCGGCGTCGTCGCCGCGGATTTCGTCGACCACGACCCGCGTCCGGGTGTGGCGGCCGATCGCGCGGGCATCCTCCACGCTGTGCAATCGTTACACGCGGTCGCCCCGGGGCTCCGGCTTACGGTCCTCGACGTGCTCGCCGACGGGGATCGGGTGGTGGCACGGGTTCAGGTCGATGGTGCGGAGGCCGGATCGTTCGTCGGCCTGCCGCTTACGAGGACCCAGCTTTGGGACGGGGTCGACGAATTCCGGGTCCAGGGTGGGCGCGTGGTGGAGCATTGGGGCGACTCGGCGACGCTGGCTACGGTCAATCCGCTCCTTGGCGTCACCGTTCCGGTGGACCGACCGACGCGCAAAGCCGTGACAGTGGAGCGCTGGACCTATGCGCCCGACGCGGGCGAGACGCGGGCGACCAATCTCGGGTTCCTCGTCATCCTTATCGATGCCGGGTCGTTGACGATCCACCTCGATACCCTCTCGGTCCGGGCCGAGCGGCTGGTCCCGCGCGGACGCGCCGGCGCCGGCGACCGAGCGGTAGCGCCGGGAGCGACGGCGACGCTGGTGCCGGGCGATGCGATGGTGGTCCCCCAGGGGGGACTGATGGCGCTCCGCAATGATGGGACGATGGCGACCACCGCGCTCATCGTCGCCGCAGCGACGCCATTTCCCCAGTCCGATCTCGAATCGGGCACGGGTGGGGAGACGGAGGACATGGGGGTCGTTCACCAGGTACTGGCGGGTGGGATGACGGCCGACTTGCCGGACGCACAGGCGACTGTCGAGATCGGACGCGTCGCCCTTGCGGCCGGAGCCGAGTTCCGGCCGCACCGGGCGGGCGCAGTCGAACTGGTCGCGGTCGAGACTGGCACCCTGGCGATGACGGCGAGCGACGGAGCAGCCTGGGCCACGCTGGGTCCGACCGCCGGGACGCACCGCGCCGACGCGGAGACGGTGCCCGCCGGCGGCGGCGCGCTCGTCGAGACGGGGACGACGGTCGGCTATGGAACCGCCGGCAGCGACCCGCTCGGGTTGCTGCTCGTCGGCATCCGTGCACTTGACTCCGGCTCCGAGGCCACAACGGTTGCCCCGCTTGCACCTTCGCACGCACCGCTCGGATGACGAGCACAGACAAACGGCCCTCCCCCGAAAATCGGGGGAGGGCCGTTTCTCTACCGGCTACCGGTTCGCGCTCAGTCCGCGGGGGATGCTTCCACCGACGGGGGGACCGGCTCGACGGCGGGGCCTTCGACGCGGAGGTCGGGGAGCCACCGGAGCCAGGAGGGCAGGTACCAGTTCCAATCGCCCAGCAGCGCCATCGCCGAGGGAACCAGGATCGAGCGGACGATCGTGGCGTCGAGGAGGACGGCGACGCCGAGACCGAACCCGACCTGCTGGAGGAAGGTCAGGCGGCCGGCGGCGAAACCGGCGAAGACGGCCACCATGATCAGGGCGGCGCCGGTGATGATCCGCGCCGTCCGCTGCAGACCGACGGCGACCGACTCGCGGTTGCGGTGGGTCTGGTCGTAGTGCTCGCGGATGCGGCTCAAGAGGAAGACGTGGTAGTCCATGGAGAGACCGAAGAGGATCGAGAATAGGAAGAGCGGCAACCAGGCTTCGATCGCCTCGACCGTCTGGAACCCGAAGAACCCGGCGAGGTGCCCCTCCTGGAAGACCCAGACGAGGAGACCGTAGGCGGCGCCGACCGAGAGCAGGTTCATGATGATCGCCTTCACCGCGACGACGAGGGAGCGGAACACGATCATGAGGAGGATGAAGCTGAGGCCGAGGACGAAGGCGAAGACGATCGGCGTGTAGGTGTCGCGCATCTCGAAGAAGTCGACGTTGCCTGCCGAGACGCCGGTCACGAAGACCTGGGTGTCGGGCATCGTGCGCGCGATCGGCGGCACGATCTGGTCCCGCAGCCGGTGGATGGTGTCGTAGGCGACCGACTCGTCGGGCGGAACCTTCAGCGGGACGGAGACGAGCATCGCCTGGCCGTCCGGCGCCGGGGTCTGGGTGACGGGGCCGAAGAGCGGTTGCCCGTCCGGCGTCTGCTGCTGGCCGAGTTGCGCGACGAGCGTCGAAACGCCTTGCTGAACGTTCTGGTCGTCGATCGGACCCTGCACGACGATCTCGACGGGGGAGACGAGACCGGCCGAGAAGTCGGTCGCGAGGATGTTGAAGGCCTGCTTCGCCTCGAGGTCGTTCGGCAGCGTGGAGGCGCCGGCCAGACCCGCCTTGAGGCCGAAGTACGGCAGCGCGCAGAGGAGGAGGAAACCGATCGCCAAAACCATGCTGATGACCGGTCGCCCCATCACGATCCGGGTGATCGTGCCCCAGAAACCGGCATGGATCGTCTCGTGGTCGTAGGCGGCCTGCTTCGCCACCGTCGCTTCGTCGTAGGTGCGGCGGCGCGGCCAGTCGATGCGGTCGCCGAGGAGGGCGAGGACGGCCGGGATCAGGGTCAGCGTGGCGAGGACGGCGACGATGACGACGAGGATGGCGCCGATGCTGAGACTGCGGTAGATGTTGTTGGGGAC
>DATBFX010000445.1:0-3341 GCA_036558305.1 Thermomicrobiales bacterium
CCGGCAACCAACCACCCGGCACGACAAACGCCGGCGATCGTGACTTCGGCCAGGTCTCCCTCCTCGACACGCGCCCAATCGAACTCGACTGGTTCGACCGATGGTTGAAAGGTATCGACAACGGCGCCGATCGCGAGCCACCGGTCAAGCTCTTCGTGATGGGCGCCGACGTCTGGCGCGACGAGCACGAATGGCCATTGGCGCGGACGGTCTGGACCCCCTACTACCTCCACTCCGGCGGCCACGCCAACACCCTGCTCGGCGACGGCACCCTCGGTCCGGAGGCGCCCGGCGAGGAACCTTCCGATAGTTATGTCTACAATCCCGACCACCCGGTCCCGACCATGGGCGGTTGCAACTGCTGCAACCCGGAAGTCGTCCCCTGGGGCGTTTTCGATCAGCGCCCGGTCGAAATGCGGTCCGACGTCCTCGTCTACACCTCGCCACCCCTGGACCGCGACGTCGAGGTGACGGGACCGGTGCTCGTCCACCTCCACGCTTCGACGGACGGTCCGGACACCGACTTCACGGCGAAGCTGATCGACGTCTACCCGGACGGCACCGCCTGGAACCTCTGCGACGGCATCGTCCGCGGTCGCTACCGGAAGGGACGTGGTCCCGCGGAGTTGCTGACTCCGGGCGACATCTACGAATTCGTCATCGACTGCTGGGTCACCTCGAATCTCTTCGAAACCGGCCACGCCATCCGCCTGGAGATCAGCAGCAGCAACTTCCCGCGCTTCGATCGCAACCTCAACACCGGCGCCCCGATCGGCGACGATGCGTCGCCCCGCCCCGCACGCCAACGGGTCCTCCACGACGCCGCGCACCCTTCTCATGTCGTGCTGCCGATCATCCCCGTGACCTAGGTGAACTGAAACCCAAGATGCGCGGTCGGTGCCACGGCACGCCTGGCACGTGTTTGATCTCGCTCGCGGCGGAAGAGCGAGCCGGATCAATCATTTCTCCTGAGGCATCATATGCGGCACTCATCTGGTTAAACCGGTGGCCTGTCGAGGACGTGCGAAGGGTCGGAACGGCCTGAGCTTCCGCCTGGATTCCCCTTGTTTCTCCGTCCCAACCGCCGGAAGGGTGCGGAGGCCAGATCCGCCCCGCGCCCGGGGCCCCGCCCTGCCGGGGACCGACCGGGCGCGGCCCGCCGCCCGTGCCTTCCCTATGGCGCGGTCGTGGTTCGATGCCCGCCCCCATCCGCCGTGGCCGTCTCCCGCCGGCCCCGACCACCCCTTGAGGTGGGTACGCACCAGGCCTCCGAAGGTATTGACCAACAGGATCGTTTGTTCCGTTCTTCTAACCGAGCGGCACGCGGGCGGAGCGTGCAGGACCTGGACAGCGCCTCCCTCCCTCCCGATTGATCCCGGTCGTCACGACCCGGACCGTCCCGCCCGTCCCCACCTCTCGCCGCCGAGGCAACCCCACTCGTGACAACCCTCCCCTCTCCCGCGCGTCGGGCCGGGTACCGGGAACCGGGAACCGGGAACCGGGAACCCTTTGGGTGCGGTGCGGTGCGGTGCGGTGGCGCTCGGGGGTGGGGGTTCTCCGCCGGCGCCCACCCGCACCGAACCGCCAATTCCTGACGCCTCGCCCGCTACACCTTCACCCACATCGTGTCGTACGCAAACTCCAGCGCCACGCCGTTGCCCTTCAACCGCCGCTCCAACCGCTGCAGATCGTCGAACGACAACCCGTCCATCTCCTCGATGTGCGTCAAGATCACCCGCTCCGCCCGCAACCGCGCCACGATTTCCAAGGTCTGCGCGAACGTCGCCTCGAACGTCAAGATCTTGTGGTCCTCCGCCAGCCGCCGCTCGCCCGTGAACGGGTCATGCTCGACCACCCCCATCGGCAGCACCGCCAAGTCCAGCCCGGTCAACCACTCCGGCGGTTCCCAGCGGAACAGTTCGTCCGGCGCGATCAACACTCGCTTGCCGTCACCTTCGACCAGGAAGGCGTAGACGTAGTCGACCGCCACCCGGAACGGCGTGATCCGCGTCCCGTTCAACTCCACCGCATCGCCGTCCCGCAACACCACCAACCGCACGTACCCCTCGCGCTCCATGAACGCCAGGTGGTCCCACGACCCGAGCCGCCGTCGGAAATCCCCCGCCACCTGCTGCGGCAAGTAGACGTCCGTGCAGCCCCCGACCGGTGGCCACCCGCGCCAATCCGCGTTCAGCGCCTCGAACACGCGCCGCCCCATCACGTGATCCGGGTGCCAATGCGAGTAGAGACAGGCCGGCACTCGCGTCACCCGCGACCGGTTCAACTCGTCCTTGATCTCCTCCGGCGTGTCGATCAGCACGTCGGGTCCGTGCACGAAGAGACTCGGCCCGCTCCGCGCGTACGGGATCCCCTTCTCCCGCGCCTGCGCGCACACCCGGCACCGGCACCCCGGCCGGGGAATCGTCATCGCCCCCGCCGACCCGAGAACCTCGATCTGCATCGGTTCCACCTCTCAGCATCGTGCACGAGTTTGAAGCGACCAGACGCGCTCAATCTCGTCGGCGATCGCTTCGACCTCGCGGATCTCACCCGCGGAAATGCGCACGCAGAAATCGACGATCTCGCCGACGCGATACGCCGCAGGAGGTTGGTAATCCATGATCCTCAGGTAGTACGCGGCAATCAGGAAACCAGTGCGCTTGTTCCCGTCGTTGAATGGATGGCCTTGTGTAATACCACGAAGGAGCATCGCCGCCTTGTCGAACGGTCTCGGATGCGGATCGACGCCGCCGAAGCCCTGAAATGCCGCCGCAATCACCTGTTCAACGAGCCTGCGATCGCGAACGGCGCCGGGACGTCCGCCGAATTCCGCCACACCAAAGGCGTTGAAGTAGTACGAGGCTGCCGTCAAGACCTGGACGCTGACCGCAACCGACCGCGCATCGTTTCGGGAGAAACTCTCTCGCTCGGCGGCCGACACCGGCAGCCGGTCCAAGAGGTCGCTTAGTGACGGACCATCGTCGTCAGTTGCCACGACCGTCGGGCGGGTCCGCCGGAGTCTGCCAATTCGCAAGTCTCTTCATAATTTCCCGAACGTCTGGGCGCTGGGTAAACTCGCGGTAGAACTCTTGCGGCGATGGCACCTCGCGCTCGTTCCGCTCGATACCTTTGCCATCCGCTTCCGTCGTTGAAAGCGCTTGACTCGTCATGCCGTGTATCCTGACTAAAGGGTCGATTCGCATCTCCGAAGTGTAGGATGCCCCGTCACGGCCGGCAACAAGTCGAACAACCCCCGAACCCTCTTGACTTCGCGTGGCAGCGATACGCCCTATTCGCTGCTTCTACCCGCACCAGTCGCCACCCGTCGCCGTCGCCGTTGG
>DATBFX010000446.1:0-44004 GCA_036558305.1 Thermomicrobiales bacterium
GGGCGGCGACGCGCCGCTCGTCGATCGGCTCGCCCTGGTGCTCCGCGACCGGCGACTGTTGTTGCTGCTCGACAACGTCGAGCACGTCGTCACGTCGGCAGCGGTCGTCACCACGCTGCTCGGCGCCTGTCCGGGACTGACCGTCCTCGCGACCAGCCGGGTGCGGCTGCGCGTGTCAGGTGAGCACGAGTACGTGGTGCCACCGCTGGAGGTGGCCGCGCCGGCGCAGACGGACTCCGCCGCGGCTGTGAGCAGGTCGGAGGCCGTCCGCCTCTTCGTCGCGCGGGCGCAGGCGGTGGAGACCGGTTTTGCGCTGACGGAGGCGAACGCCGGCATGGTGGCGGACATCTGCCGCCGCCTCGACGGTTTGCCGCTGGCCATCGAGTTGGCCGCCGCCCGCGTCAAGGTCCTGCCACCGCCGGCCCTGCTGGCCCGGCTGGAGCGGCGCCTGCCGCTGCTGACCGGCGGGGGGCGCGACCTGCCCGCCCGGCAGCAGACGATGCGTGCCACCATCGCCTGGAGTCACGATCTGCTGACGTCCGAGGAACAGACCCTCTTCCGGCGGCTGGCCGTGTTCGTCGGCGGTTTTTCGCTGGAGGCGGCCGAGGTCGTCTGTCAGGGAGCAGGGACCGGGGAACAGGGAATGGGAGAGGCATCCGGTCCTGTTGCGTCCGTCCTCGACGGTGTCGCCTCGCTGGTCGACCAGAGTCTCGTGCAGAAGACGGAGCAGCCCGACGGCGCGCCGCGCTTCACGATGCTGGAGACGGTGCGGGAGTTCGGACTCGAACGCCTGGCGGACAGCGGCGAGACGGCGGCGGCGAACCGGCGGCTGGCGGCGTGGGCGGTGGCGCTCGCGCACGAGTCGGTGCCGGGGCTACGGGGACCGGAGCAGCGCCGCTGGCTGGACCGGCTCGCGGGGGAGCTCCCCAACCTGCGGGCTGCGCTCGGTTGGCTGGCCGAATCCGGCGAGGCAGAGGGTGGCGCCGAGCTCGCGGCTACGCTGTTCGACTTCTGGCTGGCTGGTGGTCATCCGGACGAGGGCCGGGGCTGGCTGGACCGATTCCTGGAGGGTGGCGCTCAGCTCGCACCCGCTACCCGGGCGTCCGCGCTTTGGGCGACCGGGATGCTGGCGTCGATCCAGGGCGCCTTCCCGCGCGCCATGGATGCGGCTGAGGAGAGCCTCGCGCTGGCGCGCCGGATCGAGCGCCCCCTGGCCGTGGCCGACGCGCTCAACCTGCTCGGGCTGGCCCTCGGCACGGCCCACGAGGCGACCCATCCGGGCGACACCGCAGGGGTGCGGGCACTGGTCGCGCCCCTCTACGCCGAGGCACTTGAACTGTACCGGGCGCACGGGGACCGATACTGGACCGCCTGGGTCCTGGCCAACGAGGCCTCTTTCGAGGAGGACCCGGATCGGCAGGCGGCACGCTGGGAGGAGTCGCTGGCGCTGTTCCGCGCGACCGGCGATGCGACGGGAGTGGCCGTGGTGCTGAGCAACCTGGGCGAGCAAGCCGGGAGGCGGGGCGCGTGGTCGGTGGCGGCGCCCTCATTCGCCGAGGCGTTGACCCTCAGTTGGCGAGACGGCGATCGGTGGACGTTGCCGTCTTGCCTGGAGTCCCTGGGCCGGGTGGCCCTTCTCGGCATCGGCCAGGCGGAGCGGGCGGTCCGGCTGTTCGCGGCGGCGTCAGCCGTTCGCGCGTCGACCGGCTTCCCGCCGCAGACCCAGGAAGCAGCAGATCTCTCACGCGACCTCGCGGCGGCCCGGGCCCGGCTGGGCGACGATGCCTTTGATGCCGCCTGGGAGGCGGGTCGGGTCCTGCCGGTGGAGCAGGCTGTGGCCGCGGCACTCGGCCTAGCGGAGGCGGTCCCGAGTCCGTCCGTCTCGGCGCCTCACGGCCTGACCCGGCGCGAATCGGAGGTGTTGCAGTTGCTGGCCGAGGGGCGCTCCGACCGCGAGATCGCCGAGGCGTTGTTCATCAGTCCGCGGACCGTCGGCGTCCACCTGGCGAACGTCCTGGGTAAGCTCGGCCTGGCCTCGCGTGCCGCCGCCGTCGCCTTCGTCCATCGGCACGGGCTGGCGGAGGGCGCGGACGGGATGCATGCTCCCTAAAGCTCTCCTTTAATCGTCCATCTCCCACCATCGAGGCGAATTAAAGATTTCACCCAATGCGCAATGGGATACCGCGCCGCATGCTGGGATGACCGCGCGATCGTCGCACGGATGGGGACACCGGCCTTCAAGCGTGCGGACCGGGCAGATCATGCCGCGATCGACGCCGATTCGCTCGGTCGCCCTGTTCGCCGTCGTCGCCGGTACCGGTCGCCTGGTTTCTTTCCGTGCCGCACCGCGGAGGTCGTCCGTGCCTCGCCCCGTCCTGCTCCTGACGTGCGTCCTCTTGCTGGTCACCGGGCTGGCCCTCATCGGGATGGGCACGTCAATCCGTGACCTCGACATCGCCGAACCGGCCATGGGCAGCGGGTCTCGGGCCGCGCTCGTCCGTGATTTCTACGACGCGGCCAACGAGGTCCTCGCCACCGGCGATCGTGCGCCGCTCGAAGCGGTCGTCGCCCCCAATTTGGTTGAACACCAGGCCCGTTTCGGTAGCGTGCAGGGACGGGCCGACCTGATCCGGGTGTTGCTGTCGTGGCGCATGACGTTCCCCTCTCTTCGCCTCGTCGTCGAGGATCTGAGGCCGAGCGAACCCGGTCTGGTGACCGCGCGGGTGCGGGTGGAGGGCGCGACGGCGGGCTCCTTCCTTGGTCTCCCGATCCCCGCCGCGTTTGCCGACTGGGGGCCGCTCGACCTGTTCCGAATCGCGGACGGGCAGGTCGTGGAGCATTGGGGGAGCCGGTCCGATTCGCTGCTGGCCCTGCCGGTGGAGCAGCTTTCGCCCGCCGTCGCGCCCCATGCCCCGGCGCGCACCCTGGTCGTTTCCCGGAGCCGCCTCGCTCCCGGCGCCGAGGTGAGCATCGGCTGGATCGAGACCACCGAACTGCTCGTCCTCGCATCGGGAACGGCGGATGTGATCGCCGGTGTCGCCTCGCCTCGCTCCCTCTCGCCGGGCGAGGTGGTGGTCCTACCGCCGAGCGCGCGCCTCACCCTCCGAGGTGGAGGCACGACGGCGGCGGTCGTCCTGACCGTCGCATTCTGGCCGCTCGACCCTTCACGGCCCTCGGTTGGCGTGAACGGTGTCGGTGGAGGCCCAGGACAACGGCCCGGGCCCGCGGGGACGCCGACTGATGAGCGGCCAGAGCGCCGGGCTGCTCTCCAGCGGCCCGCGTCGGCGACGCCGGCATCAAGTGTCCAAGTGAACCTCGCGACGTCCGTCGACGTCGTCGCGTTCGCCGATGCGGCGCGAGTGGCGAGTGGTCGGGCGGTGCTCGCAGCCAATACGGTTTTGTCGATTCCGGCCGGCGAGCGGCTCCTCCTGGTCGCCGTCGAGGAGGGGCGATTGGAGATCGTCACGAGTTCGACCGGAACGGCCACGCAGACGACCCTGGCGGGAGGCGGAGCGACGATCCTGAAGATGGGGGCCAGCAGCACGTTGCGGTCGGGGGAGGACGGCCCGACGATGCTGGTCCTGTTCGCGATCTCGCCGCTCGCCGAGGGCAGTCCCGAATCTCGGGCTTGATGTCGGCCCGGCATCGGCGGACCGCTGGAGGAATGCCCGAGCGGCGCGCGAGCGAATCCCTCGCCGGGGGGACTCGAAGGAGGAATGGCCTGACAGATTGCCGCCAAACGAGCTTGCCAGGCGTATGCACACACGGAGGAACGACCATGAAGGAGATTGGACCGTTCGCCATGAACCGATTGAACGCTCGTTCTCCCCGCTTCTCGCGGCGCACGCTCATGGGCGCCGGGTTGACCGGTGCGGCGCTGGTACCGCTCGGTCCCGTCGGTCGGGCGTCCGCCACTCCCGGCCGGGCGACCGGCGAGCCGGTCGCCCGGATGCAGGAGACGACGACCTCGCCGGCCAGTTGGTGGACCTGGCTGCTGACCTCCGCCGACGAACTCCGCCCCGCCGCGCCCGGCGCCCCGGCGCAACAGGACATCGAGGAGGTCGTCGGCCTCCAGGCCGCGCCGACCGACGCCGCGACGGCGGCCGTGGCCCGCTGGGGTGGGCGGCCGGCCGTTCTGGTCTGGACGGAACTGGCCAACGCCGCCTACGAGGAACTCGGGCTCTCCCCGATCCGCGAGTACCGGGCCAACGCGCTGCTGCAGACGGCGATGTACGACGCGGTGGTCGCCGCCTACGACGCCCAGGATGCCTACGACAGTCCCGCCCCGGCGACGGTCGATGCCCGGATCAAACCGATCGACGGCATCGCCGCGGGCCGGCCGTCGTTCCCGTCGGAGCACGCCGCCGTTGCCGGTGCGGCCGCCGCGTTCCTGACCGCCCTCCTCCCCGACGCGAAAGCCGGGCGGTTCGACGACCTCGCGGACGAGGCGGCGACCTCCCGCCTCCAGGCCGGTCTCAACTTTCGCCGCGACACCGACGCCGGTCTGGCGCTCGGCCGGGCGATCGGGGCGCGCGCCATCGCGATCGCCGAGGACGACGCTCCCGCCTCCGCCTGGGACGGCAGCGGGCGACCCACCGGCGACGGGTACTGGGAACCGACCCCGCCCGCCTTCGTCGAGCAGCCGCAGGAGCCGCTCGCGCCCACCTGGCACCGCTGGGTCCTGACCAGCGCCGACCAATACCGCCCCGCGCCGCCGCCCGCCTTCGCCTCGCAGGGCTGGAACAGCCAGCTCGCGGCCGTGCGGGAAGCGGTGGCGCGGCGCACCTTTGCCCAGGCGCGGGCAGCCAACTTCTGGCAGAACAGCCCTGCCACCATGACCTGGGACGGGTTCGCCGCCGACCTCATCGTCCGCTGGGGGCTCGACCTGCCGCGGGCGGCGCGGGTGCTGGCGTTGACGGGCGTCGCCATCGCCGACGCCGAGATCGCGGCCTGGGATGCCAAGTACGCCTATTGGACGGCCCGGCCGATCACGGCCGACCCGGACCTGGACGTGCTCTTCCCGACCCCGCCATTCCCGTCGTTCCCATCGGCGCACTCCACCGTCTCCAACGCCGCGGCGGTGGTGCTGGCGCACCTCTTCCCCCAGGACGCGGACGACCTGTTCGCCCTGGCGGCGGAGGCGGCCGCCTCGCGGGCCTGGGCCGGCATCCACTTCCCGATCGACAACGACGCGGGTCAGGCGCTGGGTCGCAACGTCGGTTATCTGGTGACCGCGCTCGCCCGCATCGATGGCGCCGAGGACGCGGGTGCCGCGTAGCTCCCCGTCCGGGCGGCGCCGCTTCATCGGCGCCGCCCGACGGGCGACATTCTCCCGTGTTCGGCGAAGTCCCCCGGCGGTGATCCGCCGGGGGACTTCGCGCATAGCCGAGGCGATTCCGGGCGGGACGGTGCTCGAGACGGCGTCGACGGGGTGTTGACGGACGGGGATGCGATCAGCATCATGCACGCACACGCACCGTCGCCGTCGCAGGACCCGTCATGGCCGACCCGACGCCCGCCGACCGCGGCCGCATCCACCCGGTTGAGCCGGTGCCGTTCCCAGAGCGGGAACAGCGCCAGGCACGGCTGCCGGTGCCGCTCACGAGTTTCGTGGGGCGGGACCGGGAGGTCGCGGCTGGCGTCGACCTGCTGCGCCGGCCCGAGGTGCGGCTGGTGACGCTGACGGGTCCCGGCGGCGTGGGCAAGACCCGACTCGCGTTGCGGGTGGCCGAGGAGGTGGGAGGCGACCCTTCGACAAGCTCAGAGCTTGCCCCTTCGACGGGCTCAGGGCAGGCTCTGAGCAACGCGAAGGGGCAGGCTTTCGCCGATGGGGTCGTCTTCGTGCCGCTCGGCGCGGTCGCCGATGCCGCCCTCGTGGTGCCGGCGATCGCCCACGCCTTGGGGATTCGGGAAACGGGCGAGCGGCCGCTCGTCGATCGGCTGACCGACGCGCTTCGGGATCGGCATCTGCTCGTCGTCCTCGACAACGTCGAGCACGTCGCCGACGCTGCTCCGCACGTCGTCGCCCTGCTCACCGGATGTCCAAAGCTCAAGGTGCTCGCGACGGGACGGGCGCCGCTTCGCCGCTCCGGCGAGCACGTGATGGCGATCCCTCCCCTGGCGTTGCCGCGCGCCGGCGATCCTGCCTCGGTCACGGACGTCGGCGCGGTGGAGTCCGTCAGGTTGTTTGTCGCGCGGGCTAGGGCGGCAAGGCACGATTTTGTCCTGACCGACGGGAACGCCGCCGACGTCGCCGCGTTGGTGGAACGGCTCGACGGGTTGCCCCTTGCCATCGAGTTGGCCGCCGCACGGATCGCCCACTTGACTCCGGCGGCCCTGGTCGCGCGCTTAGAGCGATGTCTCCCGCTGCTGACCGGTGGTGCGCCGGACCTGCCCGAGCGCCAGCGGACCATGGCGGCGACGATCGCCTGGAGTCACGACCTGCTCACGACCGACGAACAGGTCCTCTTTCGCCGGCTGGCGGTCTTCGTCGGCGGGTTCACGCTGGAGGCGGCGGAGGCCGTCTGCGGAAGCTCCGAGCTTCGAGCTTCGAGCTTCGAGTTAGAGCCGTCCGTGGCTGGCGGAGTAGCCGACACCGTCCGATCCAAGCTCCAAGCTCGAAGCTCGAAGCTCGATGCGCTCGACGGCATCGCCTCGCTGGTCGACAAGAGCCTGGTGCAATCGGCCGAGGGGACGGATGGCTTGCCGCGGTACGCGATGCTCGAGACGGTCCGAGAGTTTGGGCTGGATCGGCTGGCGGCGAGTGGCGAGGAACAGGACGTCCGGCGGGGCCACGCGGCCTGGTGCGTGGCGCTGGCCGAGCGGGCCGATCCTGGGATCTGGGGTGGGCCGGACCACCGGCGGTGGCTGGACTTGCTGCAGGTCGACCTCGCCAACTTCCGGGCGGCTCTCGCCTGGTTGGCGGAGACGGGCGACGGCACGGGACTCCTGCGGTTGGCCGCGGCGCTCGGCGGGTTGTGGGTTTACCGCAGCTACCGCGCCGAGGGCCGTGCCTGGCTAACTCGCGCGCTGGCAGCCGGCGGCGACGCCCCGTTGGCCCGGGCGACCGCGCTCATCAAGCTCGTCGCGCTCGATCCCTCAATTGAAAGGACGCGTGCGGTCGAACTGAGGGCGGAAGCCGTGGTCCTGCGGCGAGAACACGGCGACCGGTTCGGCCTCGGCCGTGCTCTGAATGGGCTCGGTGCCCTGCTCAGGGATGGTGCGGAAGATGGCCAGTGGATGACGTTGCTGGAGGAGGCAGCCGGGCTGATGGGGTCAGTCGGCGACTTCACCGGGCTCGCGTTTGGCTGTCAGATTCGCGCGGCGGCCGCACTCGAACGCGGCGACGCCGATGGAGCCCGGGCGCTGCTGGCGGAGGCGCTGACCCTCTTCGAGAGGGACGGTTTTGAGTGCGGAATCGCGGATACGCTCCTGCAACTCGGCGGCATCGACGCCGACCGCGGCGAGGTCGCCGCGGCGGCCGGTCGCTACGCCGAGAGCCTGCGCTTGTGGCAGGCGGTCGGGAACCAGGAAGGTCTGATCGACGCGGCCGCCGCGACCGCGAGGCTGGCCGCGTCGTGGGGCCGCCCCGACGCCGCACCGGTGCTGCTCGGGGCTGCCGCTGCGCAGGGCGAAGCGCTGGGGTACAGGGCATCCGCCTCTGAAGCGGCCCTAGACGTCCAGGCCGCGTCCACCGCCCGCGCGGCCATCGGGGGGGAGGTCTTCGCGACGTCCTGGGCGACCGGGCGCGCGCTTTCTCCGGAGGAAGTGACCGCGCACGCCTCGGCAGTGCTCGCCTCCCTGGCCGCGTCGGCTTCGCAGGGAGATGCGGAACTGGCTGCGGACGGCGTCGGGTTGACGCCCCGTGAGCGGGAGGTGCTGGTCCTCGTTGCCGAGGGGTTGTCAGACCGGGAGGTGGCGGCGGCGCTGTTCGTCGGGCCGGGGACGGTGCGCAGCCACCTGACGAGCGCCTACGGCAAGCTGGGGGTGGGGTCGCGGACGGCGGCCGTGGCGGCGGCGCGCCGGCTGGGGATCCTCTAGTCTGGACCTGGGCCTTCGGCACGGAACGGCGTTGACATCGCCCTATGAACATGAAATGCTGGTGGGCAGCCACGGTGATTAGCGCGGATGTTGCAAGGGTAGCGGTCGTTGGAACGGCCGCGGCTCGGCAGGGTCGACCAAGGGGGAGCGGCACGGGTAGCGATCTCAGCCAGGCAGGTGACTCGGATCGCGCGATGGGGTTCACGGAGGGACGGGATCATGCGCGACGAATGGCAGCAAGCCGGCCTACTTCCATCCGTTCTCTGCACCGGTCGTCTGGACCGGCGCGCGCTTCTCCGAATCGCCGGCACCCTCGGCGTTGCCGGGCCGTTCGGCGTCACTGCCCGCCGACTCGGCGCCGCGGCCCAAGACGGCGGCGGAGCGATCGTCGGGTCGCGGCCGCGCGCGGCGGTGATGCGGGAGATCCTCGGCGCCTACCCCCTGCGGCGCGAGGGGGCGCCCGAGGGCGGCTCGGTCATCGTCGCCACCACCAACGACATTGGGAGCGTCAATCCGCTCTTGTCCATCAGTGCGGCAGCATTCGATCTCCTCTCGCTGGTTTACGAGGGGCTGGTCGGCATTCATCCGGTCGATGGCTCGATTATCCCGGGGCTGGCCGACTACGAACTCGCGGCCGATGGAGTCACCTACACCTTCCGCATCCACCCCGAGGCGCGCTTCTACGACGGCGCCCCGGTCACGGCCGCGGACGCCGAATTCACCCTCAACACGATCCTCGACCCGGCCTTCAACGCACCCGTTGCGTCGCGCGTCAAGGCGGTGCTGAAGGAGTACCGGGCCGTCGACGAGCGGACGTTCGTGATGGTTTCCGACGGACCCATCGCCGATTTCCTCTACGAGGCTCCCCCACTGGTGATGCCGAAGCACGTCTGGGCGGGCGTCGCCCCGGCCGACTGGCCGTCCGACCCCGGCAGCACCGGCACGGACCCGGCGCGGGTGGTCGGCAGCGGCCCGTACCGCTTCGTCGAGTGGGTCCAGGGCGACCACGCCACGCTCGCGCGCAACGACGACTACTGGGATCGGGAGCTGAGCCGGGTGCCCTACCTCGACCGCGCAATCTTCCAGGTCCTGCCCAACGACCAGACGACCGTCCTGGCGCTGGAGAACGGCAGCGTCGACCTGGCGGACTTGCCTCCCCGGGAGATCGGCCGTATCGCCAGCGCCGACGGACTGGTGGCCGTCACCTATGACACGCTCAGTTTCACTTTCTATGCCCACCAGCTCGATCCGGCCAAGACGACCTTGTTCCAGGACAAGGCCGTTCGTCAGGCGCTCTTCGTCGCGCTCGACCGGCAGGCGATGGTCGATGCGTTCCAGGAGGGTCTGGGCGAGGTCGCCCGCGGCACCCACCCGCCGCTCTCGCCCGCCTACGCCCCCGCGCTCTTCGACGCGTACGACTTCGACCCCGCGCGCGCGCGTTCTCTGCTGGCGCAGGCCGGGTGGATGGACGCCGACGGCGACGGCGTCGTGGAGAAGGCAGGGCAGCGGTTCAGCTTCACCTTGCTGCACCCCAACAGCGCCTCCGCGTCCACCGCCGTCGACGCCTACATGCAGGATGCGTGGAAGGACGTCGGGGTCGAGATGAAGGTGGAGCAAATGGATTTTGCGACCGTCGTCGAGCGGATCGACGCCCGGAACTTCGAGATGGTTCGGCTGGGGTTCGGCTGGAACATCGACCCCGGTCAGGGCGTGATGTTCGAGAGCGGTGGCCCCTTCAACTTTTTCGGCTACAGCAATCCGGAGTACGACCGGCTCGAAGCCGAGCAACGGCGCACCCTGGATCCGGCGCGCCGGTTGGCGCTGATCACCGAGCAGGCGAAGATCGTCTGGGACGAACTCCCGATCGGCATCCTCTTCTTCGGCAGCCAGACCGTGGGCCACAACGCGCGGTTGCACGACGTCTTCCCGAACGCGTTCGGGGGGCTCATGTGGAGCGCCCCATTCTGGTACCTGGAGGGGTAAGCGGCAGGCGGCGCGGCCTTGACGGCCGGCCCGGCGCGGCGGATGATGGGTGCGGTCGCCCCCGATCCGTCGGAGGTTTCGCCCGTGGCCGACCCCACCTCCGCCGAACCCCGCCCCCGGCCGGTCCCCCTGGTGCCGCTGCCGGAGCGGGCCGTGCTCGGCGGGCCGCTGCCGGCTTCGCCAACGAGCTTCGTCGGGCGGGAGCGCGAGGTCGCCGTCCTCACCGCCCTCCTGTGCCGCGACGGCGTCCGCCTCGTCACGTTGACCGGCCCGGGCGGGGTCGGCAAGACGCGGCTGGCGCTGCGGGTCGCCGCCGACCTCGCCGCCGAGTTCGCCGACGGCGCCCGCTTCGTCGACCTCAGCCCGCTCGTCGACCCCGACCTCGTCCTGCCGACGATCGCCCAGGCGCTGGGTCTGCGCCGGGCCGGCGACCAGCCGGTCGCGGAGGAGCTTGCCGCCTGGCTCGCCGGCCGCGAACTGCTCCTCGTCCTCGACAACCTCGAGCGGGTCGTCGACGCCGCGCCCGAGCTGGCCGGGCTGCTCGCCGCCTGCCCGGCGGTGACGATCCTCGCGACCAGCCGCGTCGTGCTCCGCCTGTCGGCCGAGCACGTGGCCCCCGTCGAGCCGCTGGCCCTGCCCAACGTCTCGCGCCCCCGCCAGGCGAGCGACCTGGCGTCGGTCGAAGCGGTCGCCCTCTTCGTCCAGCGCGCGCAGGCGGCCGACCCGGGCTTCGCCCTGACCGGGGCCAACGCCCCGACCGTCGAGGCGATCGTTCGCCACCTCGAGGGGCTGCCGCTGGCCATCGAGCTGGCGGCGGCGCGGGTGCGCTCCCTCTCCCCGGCTGCCCTGCTGGACCGCTTCACCCAGAGGGTCCCGGATCGCCTGCGCCTCCTGACCGGTGGGCCGCGGGACCAGCCCGCGCGGCAACGGACGATGCGGGACGCGATCGCATGGAGCCACGACCTGCTCAGCCCGGCGGAGCAGACCCTCTTCCGGCGGCTGGCGGTCTTCGTCGGCGGCTGCACATTGGAGGCGGCGGAGGCGGTGGCAGGGGGACAGGGGGACAGGGGGACAGGGGGGCAGGACGGAGAAGCGCCTGGCGTCTGCCCCCCTGTCCCCCTGTCCCCCTCCGTCGTCGAGGGCATCGGCTCCCTGGTGGACCAGAGCCTGCTCCAGAAGGTCGAGTCGCCGAGCGGTCCCCGCTACGCGATGCTGGAGACGGTACGCCAGTTCGCGCGGGAGCGCCTCCAGGAGAGCGGCGACCGTGCGTCGCTCGAGCGGGCGCACGCCGCCTGGTGTCTGGCGCTCGTCGAACCGTACGCCCCGTGGCGCCTGGGCAAGGTGCCGATGCCGTCGCTGGACGTGCGGGAGGCCGAGCTCGACAACCTGCGGGCGGCGCTGGCGTGGGCGATCGCGCACGAGGAGGCCGAGACGGCGCAGCGCCTCGCCGCCGCGCTCCACAGGTTCTGGGGCAAGATGGGTCGCCAGCGCGAAGGGCTCAGGTGGGGGGAGCGCGCCTTGGCGCTTCCCGGCGAGGTGCCGCCGGTGGTCCGGGCCCTGACCCTGATCGCCGTCAGCTGGCTGGCGGACTGCAACGGCGACCCCGCGGCGAGGCGACCGCTGGCCGAAGAGGGGTTGGCGATCAGCCGGGCGCTCGGCGAGGTTGTGCCGGCGGTGTGGGCCTGCTTCGCCCTTGCCGATATCTCGGGCGCTGAGGGCGACCTCGATCAGGTGGAAGCCTGGTTCGACCGGGCGTTGGCGCTCGCTCGCGCCCTCGGCGCGCATCGGTGGGTGAACCTCTTTCTCACCAACCTCGGCGGGGTGGCCGCGCGCCGCGGCGACCACGCGCGGGCGATCGCACTGATGGAGGAGTCGCTGCAGAGCGCTCGCTCCCTCCACGATCCCCAACTGGTCCGCGTCGCGGCCGATAACCTGGCCTGCGTGCTCTGGGATCAGGGCCAGCCGCGGCGGGCAGCGGCACTGCGGCGCGAGGAACTCGGGCTCTCCGGACCCGGCGACGTGGTCTGGCTGCTCGCCGAGTGCGCGGATTGGGGTCTTGCCGCCGGCCAGCCGGGGCCGGCCGCCCGCCTCCTCGGCGCCTCCGCCGCGCTGCGGGCCGGGTTCGACGATCCTCATCCGTTCGGGGACGACCCCTGTGAGGTGGACTGGGTCGCGGCGGGCCGGGCCGCGCTGGGCGAGCCGGCCTTCGCCGCAGCGTGGGAGGCGGGGACGGAGCTCTCGCTGGAGGCGGCCGTCGCCGAAGCGGACGCGCTGCTGGCCGCCCTGGCCGCCGCGCCGGAGCCGGCCGAGGCCGCGCCGGCGGTCGTCCCCGGCGGCCTGACGCCGCGCGAGTTGGAGGTGCTGCGGCTGGTGGCGGCCGGGCGCTCCAATCAGGCGATCGCCGACGAACTGTTCATCAGCCACGGCACTGCCGCCACCCACGTCCGCAACATTCTCGGCAAGCTCGGCCTCGACTCCCGGACCGCCCTCGCCGCCTGGGCCATCCGCTACGGCCTCGCCTGACCGGGGCCGGTCCGGCCCCCGCCGAGCCACGCCAACCCTCGTCCCTACCCATTAATAGGTAGGCGCCAGCCGCGCCAGCCTCCTCCCCGAATACCTATCTCGGGAGATGTTCGACGCCGCCGCCGGGCGCAGTATGCGTCCATGGACGGCGGGACGACGCCGGCACGGATCAGTCCAATCGACAGCAATGAGGAGGCAAGGAATGAAGACGCAGATGACGAAGTTGGCGGCGGTGGTGGCAATGGCGATCGCGCTGGCGTTCGGGACGGCGGGAACGACCACGGCGAGGTCCACGGTCCCTTGCACCGAACGGCGCGAGGCCGGAGGCGGCAAGAGGGTGATTCAGTTCAGCGCCGACAAGGATGGGACGCCGCGAGCGGGGTACATGGTCGGCCGGTTCTTCGTCGGCTTCCTGCCGGAGTAGCTCACCGGAGCGGCGGCGCCCTCGCGAGCCGCCGGTGAACGGCACAGGTGCCAGCCAGGCGCGGCCCGCCTCGCCGCATCTGGCCCACTCTCGCGGAGGCCGGGCGCGCACGGCGGCCGCTGCCTTTTGCCTCCTGGTCTGCCTGACCGTTGCCGCCCTCGCGGCAGTCGGCGCCGAATTGGCGCTGGCCCATCGGGCGCCGGTCGCGGCAGAGGTCGACCGGGAGGCGGAGGCCGCCGCCTCCTTCGTCGCCCGCTTCTCTGCCGAGGTCTGGAACGGCGGCAGATTGACGAACTTCGCGGACTACGTCGCCGACGAGCACGCCTACCACGACCCATTCACCCCGGCCGCTCCGGTCGGTCCCGACGCGGTCGCCGAGGTCGTTGCCGGCTTGCGCGCGGCCTTTCCGGACCTCACGTTGACGCGCGACGCCGCACGCCGCGATCCGGGCGACGAAGCGTCGAGTGTCGTCCGCGTCGACGCCGAATCCTCGCCGTCTCTCCCCGTCTATCACATTTCGTCTAGGTATCCTCGGACGCCCTTCCCTCGAATTCATCAGTCTCGTAGATGTGCCCTCTGCGTGGCGCGGGCAGACTGGGCGGACCCTGGGCAACCCGTGCCCAGACGCTTCACGTGCCAAGGAGAAAGCCGTGTTGACGAAGCGATCGCGGATGGGACTGTTCGGTGTGCTGGTTATTGCCTTGCTCCTGTTGCCGATCGGGGTGCTCGCTCAGGAGGCGACTCCGGCCGCCGGTGGGGCGCCGCCGTTGCCGGAGCCGTCGGCCAACGTGTCCGTGTTCGCGACGGGGCTCGACAACCCGCGCGGTCTGAAGTTCGGGCCGGACGGGGCGCTCTACGTCGCCGAGGGCGGCAAGGGCGGGACCGATTCGACCGAGGGGCAGTGCACGCAGGTCGTGCCGCCGGTCGGGCCGTACACCGGGGGCAAGACGGCGCGCATCTCGAAGCTCGACGCGGCGGGGCAGCGGACGACGGTTGCCGACGGGCTGCCATCCAACCAGACCGCGCCCGCGGTCGGCAGCCAGGTCAGCGGTATCGCCGACATCGCCTGGGTCGGGGAGACGATGTACGCCCTGCTCGCGGGCGGCGGATGTTCCCACGGTCATCCGAACGATCCCAATGGGGTGCTGCGGGTGAACGCGGACGGGACGACCGAACTGATCGCCGATCTGAGCGCCTTCGTCAAGGCGCACCCGGTCGCCAAACCGAATCCGGGGGACTTCGAGCCCGACGAAGGTGCCTACGCGATGATCGAGCGCGATGGCGCGCTCTACGTGGTCCACCCCAACCACGGCGCCGTCGAGAAGGTGACCCCGGAGGGGGCGATCACTCGGGTGGTCGACGTGTCGGCGAGCGAGGGGCACGTCGTGCCGACGGCGATTGCGCTCGGGCCGGACGGGAACTTCTACGTCGGGACGCTGTTGACCTTCCCGGTAGCGGCCGGGGCGGCCAAGATCTACCGGCTGACGCCGGACGGACAGCTGAGCACCTACGCCGAGGGGTTGACGGCGGTGCTCGGGCTCGCCTTCGACGCGCAAGGTCGACTCTACGTCCTGGAAACGTCGGGCGCGGGCAGCCCCGATGCGCCGATCGTTCCGGGCAGCGGGCGCGTCGTGCGGCTGACCGACGACGGCGGGCTTGAGGCGATGGCGACGGGCCTGGTCTTCCCGACCGCAATGACGTTCGGGGCGGACGGCGCCCTCTACGTCTCGAACTACGGTTTCCTCTTCCCGCCGGGTGCCGGTCAGGTCGTGCGCATCGGCGTGGCGGCGCCACTGCCAGGGCAACCCGCGGGGTCGCCGGCGGCCGGTGCGTCGTCCTAGCGATTGGTACAGGTTCGCCGGTGCTTCCCGCTGTATACCTGGAACGGCGACGGTTCGTTTCGTGGGTACTGTCGCTCGGCCTCGCCGTCGTCACCGGAGCGGCGCTCGCCCAGGCGGTCGCGGTGGCGGCGGTACCGGTCGCCGTGCCCGCCTTCTCCGACTGACGGACCGCCGAGGCGGTCGATGCGTTCTACGCGGTGGTCAACACGGTCATCCGGACGGGCGACGCCTCGGCGCACGAGGCGACCGTGGCGCCGGACTTCGCCAACCGCACCGACCGCGTGGGCGTGACTCCCGGCCGCGCCGGTCCCGGCCGCTACCTGGCCGCGATCCATGCCACGACCCCGACGGCACGGCTTGCCGTCGAGGACCTCGTCGCCGTCGACGACCGGGCGATGGTGCGGGTCACGTTCCGAGCGGACGTGCCGCACGTATTTCTCGGCGCGTCGGTGCGCGGCGTGCCGGGGCGTGGGGAACGCTCGACGTCTTCCACGTCGCCGGCCGGCGGGTGGTCGAGCGCTGGGGCGACGGCGGGAACGGGGTTATTCTGGAGACGCTCGGGACGGCGCAGCTCGGCACGAGGTTGCCGGTCCGCGCGGGCGTCGCCCTCGAGCGCGTGACGTTTCGGCCCGGCGACGCGATCGCCGGGCCGACCCCCGAATCGCGTCTTCTCTGGCTCGAGTCGGGGACCCTCACCGTGGTGGCCGGCCCCGGGTCGAACGCGCCTGTGCTGGTCACGAGGACCGACGATGTCGCCACCGGGAGCGTGGTCTCGTTCGGCAACACTGGTGCCTCGCCCGCGGTCGTCGTCCTCGTGGTGATCGCACCCCTCGCGTAGACGCCCGTGCGCCGTCATCTAGAATGCCTTCGTGGAAGAGTGCGAGTGGGACCGAGCCGGGGAGGGCGCATGAAGATCGGCGTGGCGTACTACGATTCGCGGTTGCTCAAGCACGTGCGGGCGGATCTGGACGACATGGTCGCCCATGGCTGCACCTACGTCGTGCACTGCCTGTCCGAAACGGACGTCATCTTCTACAAGGAATCGATGCGGGCGGTGGTCGCGGAGACGAAAGCGCGCGGGCTCGAGGTCTGGATGGACCCGTGGGGGATCGGCAACGTGTTCGGGGGCGAGCCGCACCGGTCGGCGTTCGTGGGCCTCCATCCGGAGGCGGTCCAAATCCGGTCGGATGGTGTCCGGACCGATTGGGCGTGTCCCAATCAGCCGGCGTTCCATCAGTTCGTCCGCGAGTGGGTCGATCACGCGGCCGACATCGGCAGCGACGTCGTTTTCTGGGACGAACCCCACTATTTCCCTGCCCAGCACCTCGGATTGCCGGGTGTCTGGACGTGCCGGTGTGATCTCTGCCAGGACCTGTTCCGCCGGCGTTTCGGCTACGCGATGCCGACCGACCAGAGCGAGGACGTGCTGACCTTCCGGCAGGACGCGCTGACTAATCTCCTGGGGATTGGGTTCGCGCGTGCGAAGGAGCGCGGATTGAACAATGCGCTCTGTCCCCTCCCGACCGACAATCCCAACCGCAGTTTTCGGGATTGGGACGCCACGGCCGACATCCCCGGTCTCGACATCTTCGGCACCGACCCCTACTGGACCGGCAAGGCGATCGATACCGCCGAGTACGTCGGTCGCGTCACCCGCGAGGTCGTCGCGCTCTGTCGAGCCCGCGGGTTGGAGGATCACATCTGGATCCAGGCGTTCGAGATTCCGACGGGCGGCGAGTTCGAGGTCCGCCGCGCGATCGAGGCGGCGGCGGCCAACGGGGCGAGCAACATCGCGGCCTGGGGGTATCTCGGGTGCGCGGGGATGTCGACGGCGAGTTGCGGGCGGCCGGAGTTGGTTTGGGAGATGATGGGGGAAGCGTTTCGGCGGTTGCATGCTGGTGAGCCGGTAGCCGGTAGCCGGTAGGAGAGGCGTGGGCGGCGTGGTGCGGTTTCGCCCATACGATCTGGGCGCGGCGCCGGAGGTCGTGGCGCTGTGGAATCGGGCAGCGGGTGAGGCATATCCGCTGCGGGAACGGGTGTTGCGGCAGATCGTTGATCTCAATCCGAGTTTCGACGCGGCCGATGCGGTGCTGGCGCACGAGGGGACGCGGCTGGTCGGGTTCGGTCTCCTCCAGCACTACCGTGGGAATGCGGCGCCGTGCCTGCCGCTGCGCGATCGTGCCTGGCTTACCGCGGTCGTCGTCGAGCCAGAGTGGCAACGGCGAGGAATCGGGACGCGGATGTTCGAGTGGCTGCTGTCCCGGTCCACCTCCGGTCTCCCGCCCTCCGCCTCGCTCGTCGCGGGTGGCGGCATCCACTACTTCTTTCCGGGCGCGCCCGCCGATCTGCCCGCCGCCCGGCCGTTCTTGGAATCGCTCGGCTTCCGCTTTTCGGGGTGGGTCTACGACGTTCGCGCCGACATCGCCGCAGTTCGGCCCGCGTCCGACGACGAGGCGCTGCTCGCCGCGCGGGGTCTCGGCATCTCCGCCTGCCGGCCGGCGGAGTGGGAACGGCTGCTCGCCTTCATCGACGCGGAGTTCAACGCAGATTGGTGGCACGATGCCGATTGGTTCCGGCGGGCCGGCGGTTCGCCCGCCGACTGGCTGCTCCTCCGGCGTGGCGACGGCATCGCCGGGCTTGCCCGTCTCCACTCGCCGAACCAACCCATCATCGGTCCCCCGAACTACTGGGCGCCGCTGCGCGGGGCAGGTGCGGGAGGGCTGGGTCCGATCGGCATCGCGGCCGACCTGCGGGGCCAGGGGATCGGCAGCGCGTTCCTGCGGGGCGTCCTGGCGGCGCTCCGGAGGCGGGGGGTGACCGACGCCGTGGCCGATTGGACCGAGCTTCTCGACTACTACGGCCGCGCCGGGTTCCGCGTCTGGAAGCGGTACGCGGTCTGCCGCGGGTACGAACCGCATCGGTGACGGCTTACGCCGCGCCCGCTCCCTGCAAGACGGCCTTCATCACCTTCCCTTCGGCGACGTCGGCGAGGGCCCGGTTTGCCTCGGGGAGCGGGTAGGGGGTGAGGAAGCGGGCGAGGTCGAAGCGGGCGGCGAGGCGGGGGAGGGATTGGACGTAGCCGAGGTAGTGGGCTTCGGCGAAGGCCCAGGAGCCGTAGATCTTGAGTTGCTTGCGGGTGATGACGTGGGGATTGATCGGGGTGGGACCGCGGTCGGTGTACTGGCCAAGGACGAGGTATTTGGCGTTGCGGCGGGCCATCTCGAACCCCTCGGCGACGGCGGCGGGGACACCGGCGCATTCGAGGACGACATCGGCGCCACGTTTGCCGGGTGTTTCGTCGAGCACCATGCGGAGGCGTTCGGCGGGGTCGGGGGTGGCGAAGACGTCGATGTGGACGTCGCCGATGCCGAGTTCCTTGGCGAGGGAGAGACGGTTGGCGGGGCCGCCGACGACGATGACCTTGGCGGCGCCGGCGAGTTGGGCGTACATGGCGGCGGCCATACCGACGGGACCGCTGCCCTGGACGACGACGGTGTCGCCGACCGCGATGCCGGTGATGTGGTTGACGCCGTGGACGGCGGTGGGGCCGGCGCAACCGAGGGCGATCGCCTGCTCGGGGGTGATACCGGCGGGAAGGCGGAAAACGGCGGAACCGGGTTGGAGGTAGATGTAGTCGGCCCAGCCGCCGGAGAGGTTCGGCCAGACGTCGAAGCGCTGGTTGACGCCGTAGACCTTGCGGTCGGCGCAGAGGGTGCGTTCGCGCTCGACGACGCACCAGTAGCATTTGCCGCAGGGGATGTTCGAGGTCCAGGCGACGAGGTCGCCTTGCTTCAGCGGTTCGCCGGTGAAGTCGGCGCTGACGCCGTCGCCGAGTTGCCAGACGCGGCCGACCGCCTCGTGGCCGAGGACGAGGGGAGTGGGGATGGGGAGGTTGCCGTGGTGGAGGTGGACGTCGGTGCCGCAGATACCGCCGTAGATGACCTCGGCGACGAGGGCGCCGGGTTGAGGCGAGGGTACGTCTGCTTGGGTGATGTTGAGGGGCCGGTTGAAGGTTTCGAGGACGGCGGCGCGGCTGGTGGTGGGCATTGGTGGGCTCCTTTCGAGTTCGGGGTTCGGGGTTCGGGGTTACGACTCGTGGGTTGGGGTGGTGCCGGGGATTTGGGGGATGGCGCTTTTGTCGGTGAGGGAGATGAGACCGTGGGCGCCGTAGGCGACGAGTTTGGTGCGGGTATCGGCGATGTCGTTGTTGCGCATGGTGAGCTGGCCGATGCGGTCTTGCGGGGTGAAGGTGGCGGCGCCTTTTTCCATGGTCAGGCGTTCCGGGTCGTAGGTCAGATTCGGGGATTCGGTGTTGAGGATGGAGTAGTCGTTGCCGCGGCGGAGACCGATCGTGACCTCGCCGGTGATGAGGCGGGCGACCCAGCGCTGCAAGGATTCGCGGAGCATCATCGCCTGGGGGTCGAACCAGCGGCCCTGGTAGAGGAGGCGGCCGAGGCGGCGACCGCTTTCCCGGTACTGGTCGATGGTGTCTTCGTTGTGGATGCCGGTGACGAGGCGTTCGTAGGCGACGAAGAGGAGGGCCATACCGGGGGCCTCGTAGATACCGCGGCTCTTCGACTCGATGATGCGGTTTTCGATCTGATCGCTCATCCCGAGTCCGTGGCGACCGCCGATGGCGTTGGCCTCCATCATCAGGGCGACGGGATCGTCGAAGTGGCGGCCGTTGATGGCGACGGGGAGACCGTCTTCGAAGGCGATGCGGACTTCCTCGGAGGCGATCGGGGTTTCTGCGCGCCAGAATGGGACGCCCATGATGGGGTCGACGATGGTGATGTTGCGGTCGAGGTGTTCGAGGTCTTTGGCCTCGTGGGTGGCGCCGAGGAGGTTCGAGTCCGTGGAGTAGGCTTTTTCGGCGGACATGCGGTAGTCGAAACCGGCTCGGGTGAGGTAGGCGGACATCTCGGCGCGACCGCCGAGTTCGTCGATGAAGGCTTGATCGAGCCAGGGTTTGTAGATTTGCAGGTTGGGATTGACGAGGAGACCGTAGCGGTAAAAGCGTTCGATGTCGTTGCCTTTGAAGGTGCTGCCATCGCCCCAGATGTTGACGCCGTCCTCCTTCATGGCGGTGACGAGGATGGTGCCGGTGACGGCGCGACCGAGGGGGGTGGTGTTGAAGTAGGGGAGGGCGGCGGTGGTGACGTGGAAGGCGCCGCATTGGAGGGCCGCCAACCCTTCCGAGACGAGTTGGGCGCGGCAATCGACGAGACGGGCCTGCTCGGCGCCGTAGGCACGGGCGCGGCGGGGGATGTCCTCGTAGTCGGTTTCGTCGGGTTGGCCGAGGTTGGCGGTGTAGGCGTAGGGGATGGCGCCCTTGGCGCGGGTCCAGTGGAGGGCGGCGCTGGTGTCGAGCCCGCCCGAGAAGGCGAGACCGATCTTCTGCCCCCTGGGCAATTGCTGGAGAATGGTCGGCATTCGGTTACGCTCCATGAGCGGTGAGTTACCCAGCGGCGGGTGTGGTGCGCGGCCTGGGTTGGGCGGTCGGTTGTCTGGGGGAGGATTGTACGTGGAGTTGGGGTGGGGGAGGATCGAAGGGACTCCGTTGCATCGGAGCCACCGGCATTCAGGGCTGAGGAGCTTGGCAATTGAAGTCACCTGTTGCGCGAACGCGTGCGGCTTGCCGATCGACGACCGATCGCAGAACCGTACGTACACTTGTCAATGGGGATGGCAGGAGCTAGAATATCCGCGCATCCCCTGCTGCGTCGCCGGCGGGGTGCGAGGTCGCCCACAAGGCGGCCTCAGCGATTTAACAGTAGGATGTGTGCATGAGCAAGCCGCCAAGGACGCGCGCGAACGTCTACTTTGACGGTTTCAATTTTTACCACGGCCGCTTCCGCGACAGCGCGCGACCGCCGACTTGACAGAACTGCAAATGGCTTGACCTTCGACGATTCTGTGAGCGAGTCTTTCCCAACTTCGACATCAATCGGATCCGCTATTTCACCGCGCTCGTCAATCCCACACCCCTCGACCCTGATATCCGGCTGCGGCAGCAGACGTATCTCCGCGCTCTGGAAACCATCCCAAGTCTGACGGTTCATCGAGGGCGATTCGCGACCAACAAGAAGAAACGGCGGCTCGCAGATCCGCACTTCGCGAAGCCGACGCCACGTCCACCACTGCGAACGGTCGAGGTGATCGAGCAAGAGGAAAAAGGCTCGGACGTCAACCTCGCGAGCTATCTGTTGGTCGACGCGTTCGCGCAGGAATACGACATTGCCGTCGTCGTTTCCAACGACTCGGATCTCCTGACTCCGATCTCCCTCGTGCGTTCTGTGCTGGGCAGGAAGGTGGCACTGCTCAACCCTCGCCCGAGGACGGCCAAGGATCTCCAAGGCGTTGCCGATATCTACAGGGACGTCCGTCTTGGGCCGCTCCGGGCCTGCCAATTCCCGCCGACCCTGAGAGATGCCAACGGGACGATCACCAAGCCAGCGACGTGGTAAGTTCATGTGCAACTCTTCGCTTTGGATGCCAGGATGATCGGTGCAGCCGGCTCGGTCGATCGGTGGACGGCAACGCTCTACTGAAGCTAGATCGGACCAGCCAGTCGGTAGACCCGTGCCGCCGTGTCGTGGAACAGCTTGGCCTTTTCGGTCGCCGAATAGTTCGCCGTCAGCCGCTTGAAGGAGTTCCAGAGGACGGTGTAGCTGCACGACACCATGTCGACCGGGAAATTCGATTCGAACAGGCAACGATCGGCGCCGAATCGTTCGATGGTGAACTCGTAGTACGGCCGCGTCGCGTCGCAGAGTTCCTGGCTCGACGGCGGCCGCGGCTTCTCGTGCCAGCCGAAGCCGTTGATCGCCATGTTGATGCCGCCGAGTTTCGCCACGACGTTCGGGCAGGTGGCGAGTTCGGCGATGGACGAGCGCCACTCGGCGTAGACGTCTTTGGACTTGTCCGCGTACGATCCGACGCCCAACGGCCCACCGAAGTGGTTGAGGACGATGGTGGTCTCGGGGAACGCGCGCGCGAGCGCGGTCACGTCCGGGATTTGGCGGTGGTAGCACCACGCGTCGAACGTCAGTCGGCGCGGCGCGAGTTGGGCAAAACCCTGCCGGAAGTCGTCGTTGAGGTAGAGGTGCTCGGGCGGGTTGGTCCGGGACTTGGGAAGGGCGGGATCGGCATCCCGCGCCGCCGAGTGCCGGATACCGCGGAACCGGCCGCCGCCGACGGCGATCTGCGCGTCGAGCACGGCGCCGGCGGCATCGCCCAGGCGGAGATCGGCCGTGCCGACGATACCGGCGGCGATGCGTGTCTTCCCGTAGATGCCGGAAGCGCTCATCGCCGCGAGACCGTTGACGAACTCGGTCTCGCCGACGGGACGCAACTCCTCCGGCCCGTCGCTCTTGTACATCGCGCCGCATTCGAGGAACACGGTCGAGACGACGTTGTGGCCGGCGCCGGTATCCTGGAGGATCTCGTCGAGCAGGTAGCGCGGCATCACTTGCGTCGGGTAGCGGTCCCAGAGGTGGTGGTGCGGGTCGCAGATCGGCAGATCGGGCTCGATCGGTTGCTCGATGGTCAATGCGAGCCAGTCGTGGTTGGTCGATCGGGTGACCATGGGCATCGCTCCTTACCGGATTGGTGGTCGCTTTGGTCCCAGTTGCCGTGTGTGCCCATCATGCGGCACGGGCACGCTTGTCGCAATCACCCGGTTTTGGGCCCGACAGCCGAAGGCACGCCGCGTGACCCTCGTGTCCTGGCTCGACTTAACAAAGTAAGCCGGGTCACATTGAGCTTCCTCCCGACCGGAAACGGGCCGCAGCGTTCGCGCGTATGTTGCTGACGAACGATCCGCATAAGCGGATGAGCGGGTCGGCGAATGTGAAGGAGAGGGTCATCATGGAAGATCGACGAATCGATGTGGTCGCGAAGTTCCTCGCTGCTCCCGACTCGCGTCGGACCTTCATCAGGGGAGCCGGTGCGGCATTGGGGACGATGCTGATTGCCGGCAGACGCTCCACGCTCGCGGCCGGCGATTACAAGACGTACGTCGTCGCCTACTACCAGGCAATCGCCGCCCGCCGCTACAAGACCGCCTACGATTTGCTCGGGAGCACACTCCAAGCCAACCAGTCGTACGACGGCTTCGTGGCAGGGTATTCGGACACCGATTATGTCGAGTTGAACTCGGTCAAGAACGGCACCGGAGGCACATCCAGCCGGTACCCGATCGATGTCGTCATCGTCGCCTGGCATACCGACGGCACGATCCATCAATATGACGGCACCTACTACGTCGGTATCGTTGGGGGAACGCCGAAGATCGTCGGTGCGAAGATTACCGAGGGGCCGGCACCGACCAACCAACCGCCGCTCTGCCGCGCGGCCGACCTCGGTGCGACCTCAACCGGCAACTCCGCAACCGGCAGCCGGTTCCTGACGATTACGCTCACCAACAAGGGACATTCTGCCTGCGTCCTCGGCGGATTTCCGCGTACTCAGGTACGCGATGCCTCGCACGCGCGCGTCATCTCGGCATCCGAGGAGAGCGGCGTGACGATTACGACCGTTCGCCTCGAACCGAATAAGAAGGCGACGCTCGATCTGCGCTGGAACAATTGGTGCGATGCCCAGCCGACCGGTCCGCTCTCGACCCTCGTCACACTGCCCGGCAACCTCGGGCACCTGAGCGTCCCCGGCGCGCCCGGTGTGCCGCCGTGCCTGGGCGATCGCGCGTCGCACCTGACGGAAAAACCGTTCGCGCCCGCGTAGCCGAATCGTTGCGGCCGCGTCAGGTCGGCTGCGGCGTCGATCCGGCCAGTCCCATCACCAACTGCACGGGGCCGCCCTCCGGATCGGCGATCCAGGCGGCGCGGAGGCGGCCGATGAAATCGTGCGGGCGGCTCAGCGGCGTCGCCCCGGCCGCGACCAGGCGGGCGAAGGCGGCGTCGACGTCGTCCGTCCAGAGGGCGATTTCGGCGCGCCGCGGTCCCGCGTCGACGTCGAGGCCGTGCATCTGGCGCGTAGCCTCGACGTCGGCGAAGCCCAGGATCAACCCCTCGAGGCGGACCTCGACGTGGACCGGGGAGCCCGACTCCGGCGTGCGGAACGTTTCGACGAATCCCAGGGACTCGGTGTAGAAGCGGACGCAGGCTTCGACGTCGCGCACGTAGGCGTTGACTTGCGGATCGCGGAACACGTCTGATCCTCCCCTCGCGGCACGGACACGATGACGCGCGGCAGTCGGGGGCGATGCCGTCGAGCGCGGGTCGATTCTCGCCCGCAACACGCGGTTCGACAAGAAACACCGGGGTATGCCCGGGTTGTCATAGAAGCGGCTCTGCCCGTCGAAAATGGGTGTGACGCGTCCGCGCAGGATCGGTTCGCAGGAGAGCGGCAATCCCCGTTTGGCCACGGACGCGGTCCTCAGCCTTGCTGTGACCGGAAGCGCTTCGCCGTTGACTTCAGTCGGTGCCGGTAGCGAGCACCACCGCGGCCACATCGCGGTTCCCCCAGTCGTGAAACCTTGGCGGTATCGACCGCGTTTCAGCCGACCTTGGACGACGATGGGTCGTCCGTAATGGAATGTGAGGGTCTCCGATGTTTCGTACCTTTCGTGTGCTATCGGTTCTCGCCCTCGTCGTTTCGGTCGTGTCACTCGTCGTCCCGTTCGCCACAACCGCCTCTGCGAAAGGCACCACGTCGTTGACCATCCGCGTGCGCTCGTGTCCCGAGGGCAGCGTGTTCGTCGGCGAGAAGCCTGTCGGCCCGGTCGGCTCCTGCAGGGTGCCGCAACAGGCGGTCTCGTTTTCCGTCGACGGTGGTGCGGCGCAGGTGGTCGATGCCGACGGAAATGTGACGTTCACCGGTTTGTCGGCCGGATCTCATGGCGTGAAGGAGGTCGGGGGACCGACGCTTGAACTTGTCCTCTGTGGCTTGCGCGGGTCGGACCAATCGGCCCAGGTCCCGTCCAACGAATCGGAATTCTCGGTAAGTCTTCTTAACGGCAAAGAGACAGTGTGCTCTGCGTTTGGCTTCGATCCGAGCGCGACGCTCACGATCCACGCGCGCGTCTGTCACAGCGATCCGACGACCGACATCTTCACCGAGTGTCACGGGAATCCGTTGCGAACGGCCGTCAAGTTCGGGATCGACTCGCGGCATGCCAGATCCCTCGACAGCCACGGCAATGCTCGCTTTCGGGAACTCGCCGCCGGCGGTCACCGGCTCTATCTCGACGGCTCGCTTGGCGACGGGGTCCACGTCCGAATCTTCTGCACCCGCCTCGGCGAGATCACGGGATCGATGCTCGTTCAACTGCGGGTCGACGAGCAGATGACCTGCGACTTCTACGTGATCGAATAGACCGGCACCCGTGAGCTCCCGCGGACGCTTTCTCGGACGGAGTTACGAAGGGCCGACCTACCGTCCGGCCCTTCGCCGATGACAAGATCACCAATGCTCCTCGATCACGACGATGTCCGGGGTCGACGGGAAAGACCGGCGGCCAACCCCGGCGGAAACGTTCGGACGTAGCGGTACTCGGCGCGCACCCGCGGGACCGCCATGGTGGCGTGTGCTTCAATTGCGTCGTTCACGGACCGATCGGGTGGTCAGGACCGCGTCGAGGCGCCGGTGCGGTCCGCGGGAGGGAAGTCGACGATGCGGCAGGCGACGGTCCTGAAGGATGGGCTGGGTTTCGTCGAGGGGCCGCGTTGGCACGAAGGGCGGCTCTGGCTGTCCGACTCGACCAACGGCGCGGTCTGGGCGCTCGACGCCAACGGGGGCATCGAACGCGTGGTCGACGTGCCCGGTCAGCCATCCGGACTCGGCTGGCTGCCGGACGGCCGGTTGCTCGTCGTCTCGTGGGCCAATCGCCGGTTGATGCGGCTCGATCCGACCGGTCTGGTCGAACACGCCGACCTGAGCGGTGTCGCGACGTTCCATTGCAACGACATGGTGGTCGACGGGGCGGGGCGGGCCTGGGTCGGGAACTGGGGGTTCGATCTCGCCGCCTACCTCGATGGGCGCGATCTGCTGGCGGTCTCGGCCGTGCCAGATCTGCCGACGGCGGCGATCGCCCGCGTCGACCCGGACGGCGCGGTCCACGTCGCCGCGACCGGGTTGCGTTTTCCGAATGGCACGGTGATCTCGCCGGACGGAGCGACACTCGTGGTGGCGGAGACGTTCGCGGAGCGGCTGACCGCCTTCGACGTCGAGACGGATGGGGCGCTCACGAACCGCCGGACGTGGGCCGAACTGCCGGGGGTGGTCCCCGACGGGATCGCGCTCGATGCCGAGGGGGCGATCTGGGTGGCGAACCCGGTGGCGCCCGAGTGCCTGCGGGTGGCGTCGGGTGGTGCCGTCGTCGAGCGGGTGGCGACGAGCCAACCCTGCTACGCCTGCGCCCTCGGCGGCCCCGACCGCCTGACCCTCTTCCTGCTGACCAATCCTCCGTACGAACCGGGGGCGCACGGGGAGAACGCCGGTCGGGTCGAGGCGGTAACGGTCACCGTCCCCGGCGCCGGGTGGCCGTAGGCCGGCAGATGAGGGCAGCCGGGCTACCGTCCTCCGCCGTACGAGGGTCGGAGGTCACGCCCCCGGCGAACGGCCGATACGGTCCAATTCTTCGAGCACCTGTCCGCACGCCTCGACGCCCGCGAGGGTGTTCGGAATGAGGCAGAGCTTGGCGTGGCCGATCCCGGTGGCGAGTCGGCGCAGCGGTTCGTCGCGGGCGCGGAAGGTGCTGATCCGGCGGCGTTGGCATTCCGTACGGTGCAGTGGCAAGGGCGACCGGCGGGCGGTCGTCGCGATCGGCAGGGAAGGACCAGACCGTGGACATCCGCATCACGATGGGCCAGGCCAAACCGGGACAACTCGAGGAACTCGCCCGTCAGTGGCGTGAATTGTTCGGGGTAAAATTGCAGACGATGCAGGGGTTCCGCCACGGCCACTTCGCCGGCGACCGCGCCACCGACCACGTCCTGGGCGTCACGTTCTGGGACGGCGAGCCCGACCACGCGGTCATCCGCCGGTACCTCCAGGAGTTCATGGCGCAGGCCGGGCACCTGGTCGCCGGTCCGCCGCAGGTCGGGGTGTACGAGATCCTGGCCGAAGTCTAGCGCCGGCCGTACGCTTCGTCGGCACCTGCCCGCACGCCGGCGGGCGCCGTGAGCGGTGCCGTCGCTCCGATTCGGCTGCATCGCTGGGAGCCAAGGAACCAGACCCGTGATCGAACTCGCGCCTGGACAAGCGACGTCCGCCGTCCGCGCACTCTGCCCCATGTCGGGCTACGCGTGGCGGCGGTGCGTCGCCGTCCTCGACGGATCCGCCGGGGGCCGCATCCTGACCGACGATCCGGCCGCTCCGCGTTGGGTCGGCGTGCAGGAGTTTTCCGATGCGTCCGTGCTCTTCCTGGCCGGCTCGCTCGACCGTGACCTCGTGGCCGGTGTGATCGGACGTCTGCGCCGGGAGCGCGTGGTAAGCGTCGGGTTGGCGCCCGAGTCCTCCTTGCAGGCGCTGCTCCCGCACGACTTTGGCGAGGAGGGCGCGGACATCGAGTTGGAGGATCGCGACCCTGGCGTCGACCTGGCACGCCTCGTGGTGACGCCGGCCGGGCTGCGCCTGGTGCCCATCGAGCAGGATCTGGTGCCCCGCTGCATGTGGGGACCGTGGATGGTCGCCAGTCTGGAGACGGCGGTCGACTACGGGCTCGGCTATTGCCTGCTCGAAGGCGATCAGGTGGTGGCGGAGGCGTTCGCCGGTCCTGCCGTCGGGGGCGTCCTGGAGATGGCCGTGATCACGCGCGAGGGGTACCAACGGCGCGGCCTGGCGACGGTCGTCTGCGCCCGCACGATCCTCGAATGCGAGCGGCGGAGAAACCGGACGTGGTGGAACACGGGAGCAGCCAACGCGGGCTCGCTGGGATTGGCGCGCAAGCTCGGCTACCGGACCGAGCGGCGCTTCAGCGTATTGGTCTGGCGCCGTCGGTCTGCCTGAGCCGTGCGGATCGGCGTCGCGCGGCGCGGTGCGACCAACCGGGGCCGGCGGCCTATCGCGTACCGGCCAACGCCATGGTCGCCCCCAGCAGCACGTTCGCTCCCGCGGCGATGTCCTCCGGTGTGCTGTACTCTTGCTCGCAGTGACTCAACCCACCCTGGCTGCGGACGAAGATCATCGCCGAAGGGCAGACGTCGGCGACGTACTTGGCGTCGTGGCCGGCACCGGACCAGAGCTCGCCGTAGGGAAGGCCGAGATCCTGACAGGCCGAACGGACGGCGGCGACCACGTCGGGGGCGAACGGGGTGGGTTCGCTGGTCCAGAACCGGCGGACGGTTCCGGCGACGCCGGTCTCGCGAGAGACGGCGGCGACGAGGGCTTCCAGGCGTTCGACCTGGCGTTCGAGGACGGCCGGGTCGGGGTGGCGGAAGTCGACGCTGAAGGTGACTTTGCCGGGGATGGTGTTGATGACGTTCGGTTCGACGGTGAGGCGACCGACGGTGGCGACCGCGATCTCGTCCTGGTCTTTGGCGAGGCGTTCGACGCCGGTGACGACGCGGGCGGCGGCGACGAGGGCGTCGCGGCGCAGGCGCATCGGACTGGGACCGGCGTGGTCCGATTGCCCTTCCATGACGACGTCGAGCCAGGTGATGCCGACGATGCCGCCGACGGCGCCGACCGGCAAGCCGGCGGCTTCGAGGACCGGTCCCTGCTCGATGTGCAGTTCCAGGTAGGCAGCGGCGGGGAGCGGTCGGTCGGCTTCGTCGCCCAAATAATCGATGCGACGCAGCTCGTCTTCGAAACGGACGCCCTGACGGTCGGTGCGGGCGTAGACGTAGTCGCGGTCGAAGCGGCCGGCGACGGCGCCGGAACTGGTCATGGCCGGCTCGAAGCGGACGCCTTCCTCGTTCGTCCAGTTGACGACGGCGACCGGGCGGCGCGTGTCCACCGCGTGGTCGTTGAGCGTCCTGACGACTTCGAGGGCGCCGAGGACGCCGAGGGCGCCGTCGTAGCGACCGCCGCGGACGACGCTGTCGCAATGGGACCCGAGGAGAACCGGCGGCCCGTCGTCCGCGCCGGGGCGGCGGCCGGTCATGTTGCCGAAGTCGTCGATACCGACGGCGAGACCGGCTGCCTCGAACCATTGTCTGATCAGGTCGCGGCCGGCCCGGTCGTCGTCGGAGAGGGCGAGGCGGGTGACGCCGCCGCCGGGGGTGGCACCGATCTGGGCGAGGTGTTGGAGGCTGTCGTTCAAGCGGTCGGCGTTGATGAGCATCGTTGGCCTTTCGTTGTTTATTCGTTCGATCCCGAGGGTCCTGCCCGTTCGTGGAGTCCGCGGGCTATCCGTTCGCGCGACGCGCGGCGGACATCCTACCGCTATGCTCCGGCAAAATCGCCTCCGAAGCGGAGGGCGTGGCGATTGTTGGGGAAGGACGAACGACGATGCGTTTCATGGTTCGGTTTACGACGCGCGATCCGGGGAGCGACGAGGTGCTCTCGCTGATTCCGACCGAGCGGGAACGGGTGCGAGAACTGCAGGAAGAGGGAACACTCGAAGAACTCTACCTGGCGGCGGATCGCTCCGGCGGGTGGATCGTGATGCGGGGGGCTTCCCTTGAATGGATCGAAGAAGCCCTGGCGTCCTTGCCGCTCCATCCGTATCTTGATCTCGAATTGACGGCCATCCGAGAGTGACGACCGAGGAAAGCCCATGGCGTCGATCCTCCGCCGCGCCGCCGGCGAAAGCCGCGACACCAACCGCCTGGAAGCGTTCAGCGACGGGGTGTTCGCGATCGCGATCACGCTGTTGATCATCGAGATTCACGTCCCGCCGCACGACGAGATCCACGGCAATCGCGATCTCTGGAACACCTTGTGGGATCTCTGGCCGAGTTACCTGGGGTATCTGATCAGCTTCGTCGTGATCGGGATCATGTGGGCCAATCACCACAACATCTTCAGGCACATCGCCCGCGTCGATCACTACTTGATCCTGATCAACACGTCGTTTTTGCTGTTCGTCTGCTTCGTCCCGTTTCCGACCGGGCTGGTCGCCGAATACCTGGGGCACCAGGGGGAGAAAACCGCCGTCGTCGTCTACACCGGCTGGTTCTTCCTGACGGCGTGCGTCTACAATTTTCTCTGGCGCTATGCCTCAAAGAGACATCGTCTGATCGATCCCGAAGCCGATCCCGCCGCGGTCGCGGCCATCACGCGCCGCTTCAACTACGGTCCGCCTGCGTACGCCCTCGCATTCGCGGTCTCCTTCGTCTATCCCCCCGCCGCCCTCGCGATCATCGCGCTGCTCGCTCTCCTCTACGTCCTGCCGACCAACGCTCCCGACTGAATCAGATGCGGTCGATTTTCTCTTGGAGCGCGCCGCGCCAACTCGCCGCCAGCGCATCGACGGCAAGCACCCGTTCGATCCGGACTCGGGTCGAATCGCCGACCAAGGCGCGGTGGGCATCCGTGACCGTGACGCCGGCCGGATCGCGCGCGACCACCTCGATCGGGCCGGCGGTGGGGACTTCGCCGGGGCGGAGGACGCGGAAATACCAACCGGTGCGGCCGTGGGCGATGAAGGGTTTGGCGATGGCAGGGCGGCCGGTCGCGAGGGCGAGTTTGTAGCAGGGGTAGCGCGGTTGGGCGACCTGGAGCAGGGCATCGCCCCAGGACCAGACGTCGCCGATCCGCACCTCATCCTCGAACCAACCGGCGACGGTCAGGTTCTCGCCGAAGGAACCGGGACCGAAGGCTGGATCGTGGTTCAGCTCGGCGGTCCACAGCGGGAAATACTCGGCGGGGTAGGCATAGACCGCTTTCTCGGGACCACCGTGGACCCGGAGATCGGCCTGCCGGTCGCCGGCGAGGTTGAGGGTGTCGAGGGAGAGGGCGGTGGTCGAGACGGGGCGCTTCTTGATACCGCTCATCACCGGTTGACCGCGGTGGGTGCCGATCACGGCTGGTAGACCGACGTTGACGGCGACGAGAGCCACCTTCCGGGGTGCCATCAGATCGGGAGGCATCGGAACTCCAATCGTCCAGAAGCGGGCCTGACCAATACTTCCTTGCCGATAGTAATGTGCCAAACGGGCCGAGGCCGTTACACCGCCGCGCTGTTCGTGGCCAGCACGTGGTCCGCGAGTTCCTGAAGTGTCCGCACAACGGGCACGCCGATTGCCGCCGGGTCGTGCCGGCCGTAGCGGTCGAGGAGGGTGGCGCGCATGCCGGTGGCGAGGGCGCCGGCGACGTCGGAGCGCGGTTGGTCGCCGATGTGGAGGGCGTCGGCGGGGTCGACGCCGAGGGGGTCGAGGGCGGCGCGGAAGGTGCGGACGTCCGGTTTTTCCCAGCCGACGAGGGCGGAGGTGACGATGGCGTTGAGGTCGTGGGCGAAGGCGAGGTGGGTGCAGAGGGCGGTGACGTCGGCGTCGGCGTTGGAAATGACGGCGCGTTTGATGCCGGCCCGGCGGAGGTTGGCGAGCGCGGGGAGGACGTCGTCGAAGACGTGGTAGCCGCCGGCCGGGCTGTCCGCGACGGCCGCGGTCTCGAATTCGGCGAGGTAGCCTTCGCGTGCGGCGCGGACGGTGGCGGGATCGGCCGGCAGACCGGCCGCATCGAGCCAGCGGGTCATGTAGCGGATGCGGTAGGCTTCGCGCTCGGCGCGGGGGCGGTTGCGGATCGGCAGGCGGCCGTTTTCCTCGGTGTAGTAGTCCTCGGCGAGGCGGTCGGCGGCGCGGAGGGTGTCCTCGTCGGCGTCGATGCCGAGGCGGGCGAGGACAGCGGCCAGACGCTCCCAGCGCCGGGGGCGCAACTCGATCAGGGTGTCGTAGAGGTCGAAGGTGACCAGGCGGATGGGGCGGGCTTCGTCCATGCAGTCCCGGATGACCCTGGCGTGACCCTGGGCAAAAGCCCAGGGCTCAACCGACGAAGCCCCCTTCAGGGGGCTGAGAACGACGGTCGCCGACGACGTTCAAGCGAGTTCCTCGCGCAGCGCCGGGATGATCGTCCGGGCGACGCGCTCGGCGGTGGCGGTGCCGGCGGTGGAGATCGGGAAGTCGAAGAGGAGTTGGCTGGCACCGGCGGCGCGGTAGGAGCGGACGAGGTCGGCGAAGCCCTGCTCGTCTTCCAGGCGGTCGGCGCCGAGGGAGATGGAGCAGACGATTTCGGCGGGATCGCGGCCGATCTCGGTGCAGTTCTCGGCGAGGTCGGCGCGGCGCTGCCGAAGCTCCTCCGGGGTCGGGCTGCTGTCCCAGATGTCGGCGTGGCGGGCGATGACCCTGAGCATTTTGGGCCGCTTGCCGCCGACCATGATCGGCAGCGTTGCCTGGATCGGCTTGGGGGCGAATGGAGCGTCCTGAAGGTGGTAGAAGCGGCCGTCGAAGGTCGTCCGCGGTTGGGTCAACAGGGAGTGGATGACCTGGAGCGCTTCGTCGAGCATGGCGACGCGGTCGCCGGCGGAGGGGAAGGGGATCGAGTAGGCGGCGTGCTCGCGCTCGTTCCAGCCGGTGCCGATGCCGAGGGTGACGCGGCCGTCGCTGAGGTGGTCGACGGTCACCATCTCCTTGGCAAGGACGACGGGGTTGCGATGGGTGTTGCCGTAGACGAGGACGCCGATGCGGACGCGCGAGGTTTTCAGCGCGAGGGCGGCGAGGAGGGTCGAGGCTTCGAGGCAGGGACCGTCGGGATCGCCGTAGAGGGCGAAGAAGTGGTCGAACAGCCAGACGGAGTCGAAACCGAGTTCCTCGCCCATCCGCCATTGCTCGGTGAGCTGCGACAGGGAGAGTTGGTGCTGGCCGGTGACGATCCCGAAGGTGAGCGGATGACGGGGGTGGACATCAGCGGTCATGTGGTCCTCAGCCGATAGCTTCTCGCCGGTAGCCGGTAGCCGATAGGGCGTGAGTGTAGCAGGCTTCGGCCCCCCCGGCCCCCCAATCTTGGGGGGAGACGAGAGGGGGGTCTTGAGGGCGGCTCCTCGGGGCACGCTCCCACGTGCACCCCCCAGGTTTGGGGGGCCGGGGGGGCCGAACGCCGCGGGCCGAACCGCAGAGGATCGGCGGCATGTGCCGTGGTGCGTGTGCATGCTATTCCGACGAGCGGTGGCGCTCCGGTCGGTTTGCCGGTAGGGACGGGTACGGGAATGGACCAGGCGAGAGCGGAGCGCGGGCGATTGCGAGCCCGGCCGAAGCCGGCAACCGAGCCGGCGGAAGCCAGGACGCGGTAGTGCTGCACCGCGCACCTTGAAGACCACGCGTTTTGGTTGAGCAATCGCGAGAAGGGACCGGGGGTCTTACGCGCTCGGGGGTTGGATGGGGGGGAGTCGGGGAGGAAAAGGGAGCGCCGGGCGCCGCCTTCTCGACGCGCGCCGGGCGCTCCGCATCGTGGACGTCGTGGGCCGGGGCGGTTTACGCGGCCAGGCGCGTCCAGGCAGTACCCTGGATTGGGCCGACGACCAGACCGTCGATCGCCCGCGCTTCGGCTAGGAGCCGCTCTTCGAGCGTGTCGATCCCGACCTCGTCGCGGGTTGCCAAACCGAATCGCTCGATCAGCGGCAAGCAGGTCCGCGCCGTTTCCGCGAACAGCCGCTGCATCTCCGGCGCCTCACCGGCGCCGATCATGGGATCAAGGCGAACGAACGGACCCGGTAGACCGGCCTCGCGGAATACGGGGTAGAGGCGCAGACCGAACTCCATGTCGACACCGGCCCTTCGCAGCGACTCGATCGTCCAGGTGAACACGCGCTCGAAGAGGGGCCGGTGGGGCAGGGTAGTCGGCGGCAGGAAGTGGTATTCCAGAAAGGCCAGCACGCCGCCGGGAGGGACAACGCCGGCCAGTTGCCGCAGTGCGTGGACCGGATTCGGCTGGTGCATCAGGACCAAGCGACCGACGACCGCATCGACGGCGAGGCCGCTCAGCTCGTTGATGTCGGTCGCTACCGTTTCGATCTGCCGGTGTCCCCGCTCGATCGCACGGCTCCGGACCGTCGCCAGCATCTCCGGCGAACGGTCGACCGCGACGACCGACCCGCTCGGGCCGACGAGGTCGGCGACGAGGAGGGTGACCTCGCCCGTGCCGCAGCCGGCGTCGAGGACGCGCATGCCGGGGCCGATGCCGGCCTCGCGGAACAACCGCTCGGTCGCGGGTTGCAGCATCGCCGCCTGCGTGTCGAGCCGTTCGCGCTCCCGTTGCGCGTCACCGAGGTGGTAGGCGCCGGTGGCCGATGCGCGCTCCCGCTGAAGTGTCGTCGCCAAAACGTTGCCTCCTTCGTGTTCGCCACCGTCGACCGTTGAATCGCCGTCTCCAGGCGAGACGATCCGGTCGACGACACGGCGATGCTAGAGGCGCACGCTGTGGATGACATCGGCACGTTTGCCTATTCGCGCCGTGGTGGTCAGTCCGGGCGGGCGCCGGCAGGGGCGGGCGGCTTGTTCTCGCGCTCGTGCCGGTGGTACTCGCCGGTGTGGGTGATGGCGATGCGGATGGCCGGGCGGTCGCCGTGGACCTGGATCCAGTGGAAGGTGTTGGCCGGGGCGAGGATCCAGTCGCCGGCCTTGACGCGGATCGGCTCCGGGTGCCCCTCCAGGGTCCAGGAGAGCTCCCCTTCGTAAATGGACCAGCATTCGTCTACATAGTGATAACTACCGCACCATAGAAATCGAGCGGCTGCTGACGACGGCGGTCGCGGCGGCCGCTCGATGAGGCGTTGCGAGTGTCGGGTCGATCGTCGGTCCGGATGGCTGGCGGGTGCGGTGGGCGCTTCCGACTGTTCGAGTCGGCGGTTCCAGCGCGGCCGCTCAGTCCGGGCGGGCGCCGGCGGGGGCGGGCGGTTTGTTCTCCCGGTCGTGCCGGTGGTACTCGCCCAGGTGGCTGATGGCGATGCGGATGGCCGGGCGGTCGCCGTGGACCTGGATCAGGTGGAACGTGTTGGCCGGCGCCAGGATCCAGTCGCCCGCCTTGACGTGGACCGGTTCGTCGTGCCCCTCCAGCGTCCAGGTAAGCTCGCCCTCGTAGATAAACCAGCATTCATCGGCGAAGTGGAAATGCCAGTCGTTCTGGTGCCCTGGCGCTTGGCAGATGGCCACCACCCGGTAGCGGTCGTTCTCCGTCAGGACCTCATGCCACGGCGGGTCGCCATGGCGGGCCTTCATCTCCTCGACGCTCATCGAGACGCATGCGGGGCTCAAAGCGGCTACCGGATCGGACATGGTGGTGGTCTCCTCCTTCGACGCGACCGAGAGCCTGCATCATCGCCGAGGACGGGTTCCTCGGCAATAGCCGGGGCGAACGTCCCGAACAATCGAGGTCGAGACGGTACTGTCGACCGGACCGGTCGCCGCGGACTAGACTGTGGACAAGAGGTGTGCAGCGGCAGCGACAACCTCCGGGCGGAGGTATTCCGCCTAGTTGGAGGCGAAGCCATCATGAGCATAGTCGACCCCGATCCTGCTGGGCAGGCTGTCCACCTCTCGCGCGATGAACTCAAGCTCCGCAAGATTGAGGCGTACTACGCGGTCTTGAACGACGACCCGGATCTGGTCGCTGAGCTGGCGCGGCTGGCGGCAGAGATGCGTCCCCTATTCGACCGTGGCGTCCTTTCGGTCGAGTACCACCCGGAGGTCGCGGTATTCGCCCGCAAGTGGGGCCTGCCACGCGACGAGCGCAACCCCGCCTTCGATGGCCGGCACCACCTGGACGTCACCCTGGTGCCTCGGGACGCGCCGCCATGCCTTGTGGTAGGGTTTGCCCTTGTCTCGGCCGAGATCAGGGACCTCCCGCCGCCGCCGCCGATCCCGCGTTCCTACAACGCGGCCTCCGCGCGGGAACAGAAGGAGGTTCGTCAGCGCATCCGGGACACCATCGCGCACTGCGAAAGCCTGCTGACGCAGATGGACGAATGGGACAAAGAGTCGGGTTTGGTGAAGATTCCCTCGCAGCACGTCGACCCAAACGAAATGAGGCGGGTGGCCCGCCGGCTCTACCAGCGGGTCGTCCTCGGATGGCGAGACCCGCAAATCGCCAAAGAAGGCAACGTGGACGTCCCCACCGTCCGCACGACGGTCCGCAACTGGGCGAAGGACCTCGGCATCGAGGTGCCGAAGTTGCCACCTGGAGCGCCGAAAAAACCGATCTGTTGATTTCCCATTAGGCACCACGTCAACAATTTATTTTAGCGTGTGCACGTCCTAACCTACGAACGTGATGCATGTTTCTGCATCACGGCAGCGTAGCGAAGGGACGTGATGTGACAATGGCGCAACCCAACACTACGGCGGACGCGGCGGCGGAGTTCCGGGCGGAAATAGCTCGACTTAAGGTGCGGGTATACGAACTCGCTCCGTTGGTTGGTTTGCATCCCGTCCATCTCGGAGCACTGCTCCGTGGGCGGAAACCGATTACGCCGGACCTCGCGCGACGGATCGCGGCGGCACTGACCGCGATGCGAGAAGGAAGCCGGTGTGTCAACTAGGCATTCTACACCTGCGGGTGTCTCGATTAGCTTCGTTTACGAAAACGACCTTGGAGCTGGCGCCGATGTGCTTGTCGCCGTGTTGCGCCGGGCCAAGTGCCGCCAGCTCGACGAGGACACGCTGGCCGACCAGCCAAATACCTACGCGATTGAGGACCTCCCGGCGACTGGCACCGAGGCGATGTGGCCGCTCGCCGGTGAGTCGCATCACGACCGTGCCCGCGATCGGCTGGGGCGACCTCCCGCTCGACAACCGGCACCGCGCCGAACTCATCGCGTCGGCGATTTCTCCGGCCGTCGCTCGGGAAAGCGATTTCTCCAGTAGCAAGACGAACAGCGAGGTTGATTGCATGGTGTCCGCCGCGGCGCTACGCCTCGTGCGCGGCCTCCTCGTTCGAATGGTGAACCGTGCCGGTCGGAAGGACGCCCGATAGTGCAAGTCGGACCGACCGCGGATCGACCGGAAGGCAAGTAACCCCGTCACCGGGTGGTGGACCGTTGTCAGCGGCAGAGACAGCGATGACAAAACCTCGGCGACCGACCGCGCTGACTGCTCGGTGCCCCCACGTACTCCTTGCCGAAGCGCTACGGAGGGGCTTGAAGCATCCGCTACGCGTTTGGCTTCTGGTCCGTGCCGCCGACCCCGAAGGCCCTGGGCACATCCGCCGCGATGCTGCCGTCGACCTCCTGCGCTCGTTAGGACTCTCGCGGGGCGCGGCCTATGCCTGGATCAGCAGCCTGGAAAGGAGCGACTTCGCATCGGCCCGACGGACGAAGTTCGGCGATGCCGTCGTCGTGCTTTCGTCGTACGTCGAACTGGGTGAAGTCTTCGGCGTCGACCCCAACGGCCAGTTCCTGCGGTTTTCCGCACGTCCGCTGTTGGGGCGCCGCTACTTGCGCACCCTGTCGTTGGCCTGCGCGGCCGTCCACGACGGCCGGCCGATCGCGCGCGGAACCAGGGCCGAGTTGTACGGACCGAGCCCCAGCACGCAGCGACGCGCGGAACGCGACAGCGGCGCGCAGGTCATCGCCAACTACCGGCGACACCGGCCGTCGCGGTCCGAAACGCGGTCGGCGTGGTCGCATCCGGCCATCGACGAGCCCGGTGTGTTCGCCGGACGCGACGCCGTTTTCGAACAACTTCCGAACACGACGGTGCTTCCACAAGGGTTGGTGAACGTGACTAGGCGCCGGCACCTGACCGTAGCAAAGGGGACGGGAAGGACAACGGCAGTGGCGCCGAGGCGGTACCTGGAGACGGTGCCGCGACCAGGTCGCGTCCGCGGATTCCGGTGGGAACCGGAGCGCGCAGATCCCGACTGTGCCGGCGGACTCGTCGTGCTCGTGCGCCAAGGCCGCGGCCAGTTCAGGGGCGGCCCGATGGCCTTTTGGGACGACCTCGAGTCGGCACTGTGAGCCGTCTACGAATTGACAGCCATCTAGGGGGGATGAGTGAGGAGAAGAACGGTAGGCCGCAGGAACGGCCCGTGCTCGAAGCAACTCTACAGATTGGCACCACCGAGAGGGATCGATACTGCACAGTACCTGCGATCCTTGCTTGATGCGGGTTCGGTACGAGCAAGCGGGGCAACGATAATGGAGGTAACACAACACATGGCCTGGGAACGGCGGGCGCGCGGCGGACGGTACTACACCAGAAGCCAGAAAGTCGCGGGCCGCGTGGTCCGGCAGTACGTGGGCACCGGCTCGCTCGCGGAGTGGGTCGCAGCGCTTGACGAGGAGGATCGCCGCCGGCGGGAAGAGCTGCGGGCACGCCGGAAGGAGACAGCGGCCGCCTTGGCGGACGTCGACGCGCTCGTGCGCCTCGCCGACCAGGCGGCCGAGCTGGCGACGCGGGCCGCCCTGCAAGCCGCGGGCTACCGGCAACATCACCGGGGGGAATGGAGGAAGCGACGTGACCGCAGCTAAACCGAGGACGTTGGCACGGCCGGCCGCCGCCAGCGACTTGCCGGCCGCGGAGCAAAACCACGACGAGATCAGGGCCTGGCTGGCCGACCTCTTGAAGCGGGCCGATGGGGGGGACGCCGCCGCAGCGGGCCAGGTGGCCAGGCTCATCGACTTGGCCCCGTGCTTGGAAAAGGTGTTTCCGGGCCTGCAGAAGATGGCGGAGGAGCGGCTCCTCGACGTGGTGGCGTCCCGGGCATCCGGGAGGCTGGCGACGCGGGAGCACCTGCGACGCGAGGTGGCGGCAGTCCGCGAGGCGATGGCCGGGCCGGCGCCGACGCCGCTGGAAGGCTGGCCGGCCGCGTCGCCCTCGACTGGCTCAACGCCGCCATCGCGGACCTGCTGCACGCCGAGGCGCTCGCGGCCGGGCATGCCGCGGAGGCCGACAGACACCTGCGGCGGGCGGGGCAGGCGCAGCGGCAACTGCTCCACGCGATCAAGACGCTGGCGACGGTCCGACGCCTGCAGTTACCGGCGGTCCAGGTCAACATCGCGGACCAGCAGGTCAATCTCGCGACCTGACCGTCGGATCGGATCAGCGTCTGCCGTTCAGCAGTTCTTCGACATCGGAGCGTGGGATGTTCGGGTGGTCCCAATTGAAGGCCATCATCAGCGTCCTCGCCGTCTCGATCGCGTGATCTATGCGGCCGGCGGCCCACTCCTCGATCGGCATAACCCGTTCCGAGACGAAGCTCGGATATCGCGCTACGTATGGACCGCGCAGGTAACGCCCCTGTGCGGATATTAGTTGCCGCCCCTCCATACCAAGCAAATCGAACCGCAGGGTGATCTGCTCACCCTCGATGCTCAAGGCGGGATAGAGGCGCGCGACGGTATCGATCGCCTGCGTGACATACCCGACGATGCCCTCAATCGTGGCAATCGTTTGCGGTAGCCGATCCACGTAGGCCACATCCTCCCACATGAGCACTTGCTGAAACAGCAGCCCCGAAGTGCGGAGTTGCCAAAAGCGGTACCTCACCGGGTCGGCGAGCGTCACACTCGTCTCGATCCCGTCCGCGATGCGGTAAGTGTCCCGTCCCCATTGCGCGAAGAGAAACGGCCAGTCGCGGTACGCGACAGACGCCGTCTCGATCGCGCGACTCAGTTGCTCGACGGTAAACCGATTCTCCTCGAAGCGCACGGGCCAACTCGTGGTTCGCAGAAAACCCGTGTAGGGCTTCTGGGCAAACGGGTAGCGTTCGTGGAAGCGTTCCGTCGCCTCCGTTCGTTGGGCGTCGAACTGTTCGCGATCGCTCGGCGTGGGCGAGATCGTCGCGCCGACGAGGATCGTCCGCATCGCCTCCAACATTCGGTCGGAGCGGTTGCGGACGGCCTGATCCAGCATGGCATTCATGTGGTGCGCCGAACCGACCGCGGCGCTCTCGTTGTTGTCCGTCCGTACGTAGATCGTCGCGGCGCGGAGCACGCCGGGGAAATCGACCTTGCACACGTGCGGCATGTCCGGGAACACGGGAACCTCGATCACGACGAACGTGTTCCCCGCGTGCTGCCGTTTGAGTAGCGTCGCGTTGATCGGCGGGTCGGCATACCGGTTGACGAACTGGTTGAGCTTGGTTGTGTCCCAGCCGGCCAACTCGGCTGCATTGACGCCGATCGGGTCCAAGCCCGACGCTGTTTCCCCCACCCCAATGACCAGGTGGCCACCCATGGTATTCGCCATGGCGAGGATGTCTTTCACCAATCCGCAGCACCCGGCTTGATCCGCTTTGGGATTCCAGCCCATCGGTCCCTTGAAGTCGATATCCTTCGCCTCACCGCGGCTTAGGAGTGTGGCCAGCAGGTGGTCCATCGTCTCGCCACGGGGGTCACACCCCGGCCGGTTCGAGGGCCAGGATGTCGCTGCGGACGTACGCCTTGAATTCGTCGACCGACGTGAAGAACAGGAACCCGGCGCGGTTCGCCGCCTCCTCCGCCTCCTGGCCTTCGTCGATCAAGAGGGCGATCGGCACGCTCAGCCCCTCCTGCAATCCGGCCGGCCAGGCGAGGTCGAGCAATGCCAGCGGTTCGTTCGTCGCCGGGTTGGTCACCTCGTACATGTACTCCCCATCCGGCAGCCCGTGCTCGACCACCCAGGCGTTGCACGCCGCGATGAGGCGCTCCTCGTCCTCCGAGGCGACACCCCCGACCGGAACCGCGCGGGTCGCCGCCCGCGGCCGTTCAAGCACCGGTTCTGCCACGGCCGCCTCGGGCACCGCCCCACCAAGCAGCCCGTCCAGGAATTCGTTGGCCGCGTCGGCCAGCAGCTCCCTGCGCGCCGCCAGGAAGTCGCGGTAGCGCTCGACGCGCCACAGATCGGGGTCCATCGGGAGCCAGTGGGATGCCACCGCCCCCGGGTGTTTCGCCACGAACGCGGGCAGGTACTCGGCCGGGTCGCGGTCGGAGACCTTGAGGTTGGTCTCCTGCGTCAAGAACGTGAAGTTGGCCAGGGCGTTGGCCTCGGCTTTCGAATACCCGTGCTTGTAGAGCAGTGCCTTGGGGAAGATGTGATGCATGTGGAGGTTGGTGTGGCTGCCGAGTAGGTACTTGTTGAGCGCGACGCCGCTGTCCCAGTCGCGCGCCTGGTGGACGCGCGTCAGCATGTAGAGGAGCGGGTAGAAGCGGGCGCCGCGGCTCCAACCGAGGAAGTCGTTGGCGCGTAGGCGGAGGTCGCCACGCTGCTGGCGGAGTTGCTCGATCAGGCGGTCGAGGGCGCCGCCGAGATCCTCGATCAGGGCCAGGTCCTGGTTGAGGACCGACTCGGTGGACCCGGCGTAGCGACCCCAGAGGAAGGTGTGGACGTACCAGTAGAGGAGTTTGTCTTGCTCGGCGTGGTCGAGGAAGGTGCCACCGCGCTGGTCGAGATAGCGGGCGAGGAGCGGCAGCGAGTAGCGGCTGCCGAGCACTTCGTCGTGGTCGAGACCGAGGCGGGACGAGATCAGGTTGAGGACGGAGTCGATGCGCTTCTCGGAGCGCAGCATGCCCTGCTGGAAGGAGAGCGTGTCAACGCCGGCCAGAGCGGCGAACATGGCCTCGCCGGTGACGATGGCGTTGATGCAGCGCAGGAACCACTCGAGCCGGAAATGGAAACCCGCCGTGCGCCACTTGGTCAGGCGCAGCTTCATCTCGTCGCGGGCCTCGGGCCAGGCGGCGCAGACCTTGGCCAGCGCGAGGTCGCCCTTCGAGAGCTTGGTGCCGCCGCTGTTGACGCGGTTGAAGATATCGACAACGACGTCGACGGTCTTGTCTTCGCCGGTCACCTTCTCGACGTGGAGGTCGATCTGCTTGATCCCCTCGACGGCGTTGAGCCGGTTCAGGTAGAGGGGCAGCTGGTCCTTCAATTCCGGCGTGGCGTAGATCCGCTGGATGAACTCCCCGACGCCCTGGCGCATCAGGTCGCTGACGTCGATCCAGACCGGGTTGCCCTTCATCTTGAGCGGGGCGTAGAACTCGAAGGTCGCGTCGGCGAGGTTGAAGTAGAGATCGGTGAAGGCGCGGGCGTCGCCGTCGAAGAAGCGCGGCGGACGATCGTTGACGATGCCGTAGAGCGACGTGATGCGCTGCTGGCCATCCAAAAGCAGCTCCACCAGACTGCCCGGCGGCGGGCCACCGTCGCCCCGGATCGGCGCCGCATCGGTTTTCGTGACCCAGACGAGCAGCGAGCCGACAGGATGCTTCCGGAAGAGGGAATCCATCAGCCCGCGAACCTGGTCGCGGTTCCAGACGTAGCCGCGCTGGAACTCCGGCAGCGCCATCGCTCCCAGATCGATCTGGGAGAGGATCGTCTCGACCTTCACGGCCCTTCCTCCCTTGATTGGTGCTTTAACACCATATACACCGTTTATGCACCACCATGGACGTCTTTGGGTCTTGTGTTGAGACTACCCGGTGCTGCACCCAGATCGGCCCGGCTAACGACTTTGTTACACCTCGTCCGGGTTGCCACCGGGTGCGAGCGACCACCGCGCGTCCCGGCGCGACCCCGAAAGATGTACGAGTCCCTGCTCTCGAAGCGCACGCAGATTGTTCTGAATCGTCCGAGAAGGGACGTCCTGACCGATCTTGCTTTGGATGCGCGACAGTGATGACGGCCCAAGTTCGACCAAAGCGGTGAGGATGCGACGCTGAACCACGGGCAACTGCTGATCCGCTGGGAAGGCCGTCACATCGGAAGGCCGGAACCTGACGGTCACCGAGTGACGCGTCGCCTCGAACTCGGGCGTCGGCAATCCTGCCCGCTGTGCTAATTCGATGATCCTCAATGTGCCACGCCCCCAGGTTTCGATGATGCCGCGTAGGTAAAAGGCGCGAGCGATGAGGGGATTCCACGGGCGAGATGGATGCGGCCGCGTCAGTTCTTCGACGCTCTGATCGAAGGGCAACGGTCCGGTACTGGTGATCTCCAGCCGGTCGTCGAAGATCGCGATACTGACCGATCCGCCGCCGTCGCGATAGTCGCGGTGACAGATCGCGTTCGCGAGGGCTTCGCGGAGAGCCTCCGGTGGGTAGAGTGGCCTGTCCACGCGTTCGAAACGGTCCGGGACAATCTGACCGGCAACCGGAAGGTAATCTCGGAAGAATCGCTGGCCGCGCAAGAACAGGTCGAAGGCATTGCCAATCTCTTGGCGATTGTCGATGAACTCCGCCGTCGTCACCCCACGGAACCTCGCCATGCGCAAGACGCACTGGGGGAAGCGAACACGCAGGCGCTCGGGCTTGCCGAAAAGCACGACCGCCGCGTTCAGAATAGAGCGGTCCTCGATCAATCCCAGACCCAGCAGCAACTCGCGGCTACTCCGTGTCCCGGGATCTTCGAGGCGCTGGCGGCGGATCGCCTCCTCGACGGTACGGACAATTTCGGAGGTATCGAGATCCTTGAGCATGAAGCCATCCGCGCGTTGCATCTCCCAACGATTGTTAGCGTGCGCCCGCTCAAGAATCCGGCGCTGAAAGGTCGCTTGCGGCATCCGTCGCGTCGTGCGCCCAACTCGCTCGTAGGTTTGACCCTCGTATGCGAAGAGATCGCCCCCGATGCCGACCCGCAGGACGATCGCGTCTCGTCCACCTTCCACCGGGATCTGCTCGATGCCTACGGGCGGCACGGGCTCAAACTGCGTTTGCAAGCGTTGAGCGATCTGCTCGATCGTGTTGTCGCCGATCGCCTGTCCGACGATCTCTCCACGATCGTTGACGCCGAATACGACGTGGCCGGCGACGACGTTGTTCAGCATTCCGCAGACGGTTCTCAGTCCACGCTCCAACTCGGCGGTACTACGCTTGAGTTCGAGTCGCTCGCTTTCGCCGTCGGCGACCAGCGGGCGCAGTTCGTCAAGGTTCATGGCCGCGATCCGTCATGCCTTTCATACAAAGTGATCGGGCACTCCTTTGTCCTCAGCGACGGCCATGCTTTCTGAACCCCGGGGTCGTTTCGTCAATCATCGTCCCGTCTTTCGACCGGCCAGATCGAATAGGCATAGTTGTCGTAGTGGTCCGCGCGTTTGAAGGTGGGATAGTCTTGATCTTGGAAATCCCAGGCCGACGCGCAGTCGGACTCCTTGGACTTCTTCCTGCGGTTCCCGCCGACCTGACGCAGTGCCCGCTCCAGCGCTTCCTCTCGCGTGTGTCCGGTACCCTTGCCTATCAACCGACCGTCGCGCTTGCCGGTCCTTGTGGCTTTCCGCACTTCGCAGTGCCATCGCTCGCGCGGTGCCGTGAAGACGTATTCGTTCCAAAACGGTTGCCATCCGCGCGCGGCACAGGCGGCCAAGAGATCGTCCAACTCCTGCGACGCCGAG
>DATBFX010000447.1:0-2174 GCA_036558305.1 Thermomicrobiales bacterium
CTCGTTGGGCCCGGAGGCGATCACCGAGAACGTGTACTTGCCAGGCTTCAGCCGCTTGTAGGTCGCCGGCGAGCTGCAGCGTCTGAATCTCGCCTTGTGACTGCCCTCGCGCAACGAACAGCGGTACGCGGTCGCAGGACCACTCCCGGCGAACACGAACGATGCCGCACGCTCTCTGATGACGGCGCGGGCGATCCGCGTCTTCGGAGCCGCTTTGGTCGGCGCAGGCTGCCAATCGACCTGCTGGTCGACCGGGTTGCCTCCGGGCAGCTTGTTTGCGATCAGCTCGGCGTTCTGGCCGCCCGACACCGGGATCGACCACACGTGGTAGTAGCCGGTGCCGTTATTGGCGGTGAAGGCGATCGTTGTGCCGTCGGGCGACCAGGCCGGGAAGCCGCCGTCGGAGTACTTGTTGTTCTCGTGCACGAGTGCGTGCTGGCCGCTTCCGTCGGCGTTCATGATCCACAGGTCCATGCCCACCGACTCGCCCGGTTGCAACGGACCGGAGTAGGCAAGCCGCGTGCCGTCCGGTGACCAGGAGGGATCGAGGTCGAAATTGGTGGGGTCGTTGCTCAAGTCGGCAAGAAGGGAGCCGTTTGTCTTGACAGAGTAGATGTCGCGGTCGCCGCCGCCGGCCGGCACGCGGACGAATGCGATCCGGTCGCCCCTCGGCGACCACGCGAGCTCGCTCTTGGCCGCCGTGTCATGCGTGATCTGACGCACGTCGGTCCCATCCGCGCGCATGATGAAGATGTTCGGGATCTCGTTGTCGCGCTCGGACACGAACGCTATCTGCGTGCCGTCGGGCGACCAGGTGGCATCGCCGTTTCCGGCCGGGGTCCTTGTCAGCTGGGTGCGCTGCGTGCCGTTGGCGCCCATCACGAAGATCTCGGTGTTCGGGAGACCCGGCGCGGACCTCGTGAACAGAATCTCGCGCCCGTCGGGAGAGAACTTCGGCTGCGCGTCGGCGGCCGATGAGGACGCGCCCGACAGATCGACGACGCTCGATCCGGTCGCCGCGAAGATGTGGCGGGCGCCGCCGTCCTGTGTCGAGGTGAACGCGATCTCGCCATTGGCGCCCGGATAGGCCGCCGGCGCGGCGCCTGGCAAAGCCAGGGCGCCGGCCGACAGCAGCGTCGCGATCGTCAGTAGTCGTCGCGTCGCCATCAGACCTTGAACCGCTTCGTCGCCGGGGTGGGATCGACCTTGCCGCGGCGATCGACGGCCTTGACCCGGAACGTGTGGCGGCCCTTCTTGAGGTGCTTGTAGGTCTTTGGCGAGCGGCACCGCGTCCACTTGCCGCGATCAAGCTTGCACCTGAAGGAGAGCTTTCCGACCCCGTGGGAGCCACGGAACTTCATGCTCGCCTGACGTGAGCGCTTGTTGACCCGGACGCTCGCAATCGCCGTGTTCGGCGCGCCGGTGTGGGACGAACCACCGCCGCCCTTCGTGCCGGTTCCGCCGCCCTTCGTGCCGGTTCCGCCGCCCTTCGTGCCGGTTCCGGCGGGCGGACTCAGCGAGGCCGCGCCCAGGAACGGCATCTGGCCGCCGGGAACCACCAGGTGCACCGACCCGGTCACCGCGGCGCAGTCGGTGGGGTTGGAGACGTTCGCCTCGTAGATCCCTCCGTCCTGCCCCCACGCCAGGGTTGAGCCGTCGGAGGAGAAGGACATGCTGGCCAGAGACGAGCCATGGTTGGTGGAGAACTCGGAAGCGCTGAGCGTGATCGTGCAGTGGGTGTCGTCGATGTTGGTGGTGGGCGGCGTGCTCGCCGCCGTCTCGAGCGTGATCGCGATGTTGTGGATGGTTCCGCCGTTGTCCGGGCCGTCGTCGGTCATCACCGCCCACTTCAGCCCGCTGCGCGACGTGACCACCTGGTAGGAGGGGGAGTCGCCGATCGCCTCATCGTTGTTCCAACCGGGTGCCGAACCATCAGCCAGGTTGTAAAGGCCGTACTGCGCATTGCTGGTGAACTGGGTCCCATCGTGGGTGATCAGCAGGTGGCCGGGACCCCACCATTCGGGCGAGGAGTACGGGAGCGGCGCGCCGTCGGAGTCGTCGGCGTGGGAGAACGTCCCGGTGCCGTTCGGGTTGCGCCATGCCGCGAACGGGTCGGTGAACCCGGAGATGTCCGTCCAGGCGACGTTGGAGTTGTCGGGCGCCACGCGGACGTG
>DATBFX010000448.1:0-2385 GCA_036558305.1 Thermomicrobiales bacterium
CCGCTCCTGACCGTCGTCCGCGCGTTGGCCGTTTGCTTGTTCTCCAAACCACCCCAAGTACGCCCGCCAACAAGAATCGCACCGCGTCCGTCGTATTCACGACGCGCCGGGTTTTCCCGACCGATAGGATGACACGGCCCCCCGCATGGGGACGAGCGCATGGGTACGGCGGCGGCCGCACACCGGCCGCACCGGCAACGAACGAGCGCGGCCTCCGTACCGCCGCGGTGAGGAGAACGGAGACGTGACGACCCTTCGGGCGCCCGCGAAGCGCCGTTCCGACATCGCCGACGACCCTGTCTGGCGCCCCGTGATCCTGGACCCGGCCGCGCCGGACGACGCGCGCGAACTGGCGATCCTCCGGAGCTCCGATCGCGTCTGGCGAACGTCCGACACCCTCGATCAGCAAATTCGCGATCTGGCGGAGACCCGCTTGCGCGGGAAGCCACCGTCGAACGACGCACTCGCCGCCTGCGAACGCGCGATCACGGCGGGGATGCCGCTCGCCACGTTCGGGCGCTGGGTCTTCTATCCGTGGTCGGGTCGACTCGTGCACCTACTGCCGCCGGCGGAGTTTCGGGAACTGCGGCTCGACCGCAACCGGCACAAGGTGACGCGCGACGAGCAGGCGACGCTCGATGGGCTCACCGTCGGCATCGTCGGGCTCTCGGTCGGCAACGCGATCGCGACCACGCTGGCGCTGGAGGGGACGTGCGGTCACCTCCGTCTCGCCGATTTCGATTACCTCTCCCTCTCGAACCTCAACCGCATCCGCGCCAGCGTGGACGCGATCGGGCTGCCCAAAACGGTGCTCGCGGCGCGGCAGATCGTCGAGCAAGACCCCTACGTCGACCTCTCGCTCTGGGACGCCGGGCTCGCACCGGCCACGATCGACGAGTTTCTCGACGGTCCGCCGCCGGTCGACGTCCTCGTCGAGGAGTGCGACGACCTCCGGCTCAAGGTCCTCCTGCGCGAAGCGGCCCGCGACCGCCGGTTGCCGGTTTTGATGGCGACGAGCGACCGGGGGATGGTCGACGTCGAGCGGTTCGATTGCCAGCCGACGCGGCCGCTCTTCCACGGTCTGGTCGGCGATCTCGCCGCCGCCGACGTGCCGGAGCAGCCGGACACGGAGGAGAAGGTCAAGCTGGTAACCGGCATCCTCGGTCTGGACACCCTCTCGCCGCGGATCGGCGCCTCGATGCTGGAGATCGGGGAGACGATCACGACCTGGCCGCAACTCGGTTCCGACGTCGCGCTCGGTGGGGCGGCGATCACCGCGGCGGTCCGGCGCCTCGCGCTGGGACAACCGTTGCCGTCGGGTCGCCGCTACCTGGATATGGAGCAGGCATTGACGGCAGACGCGATCGCGCAATCGACCAACGGTCACGTTGAGGTAGCAACGGCCGCGCCGGACCCGATCGACGCACGGATCCCGGAATTCGTCCGATTCGCCGTCGCGCACGGGGTCCTGGCGCCGTCGGCCGGCAATTGCCAGCCTTGGCAGTTCGCTTGGGACGGCGAGCGCCTCTGGGTTAGCCACGACCGGGATCGCTCGGCCAACCTGATGGACGGGGAGCGGAGAACCGGCTTCGTCGCATTGGGGGCCGCGATCGAGAACGTGCGGATCGCGGCCGCCCATCGCGGGTTTACGACCGCAATCTCGCCGTTCCCTTACCGCGACGACACTCAGGTCGTCGCGGTGCTGACGTTTTCTCCCGATGAGGCAGCAGCCTCGTCGCCGGCGGCGCGGTTGCTGCCGGCGGTGGTGGCGCGGACAACGAACCGGCGGGTCGCGCCGCGGGTGCCGCTGGCGCGGGCGACGCTCGACGCGCTCGCCGGCAGTGTCCGTGGCTGCGGGGCGCACCTCGATCTGGTGACCGACGAGCGATCGCTCGCCGAGGCGGGGCAGATCGCGGGGGCGGCCGACCGGGTGCGCTTCTTCCATCCCGATCTCCACGCCGAACTCGTCGCCGAACTGCGCTGGTCGCCGGAGGACGCCGCGGCGACCGGCGACGGGATCGACCTGGCGACGCTGGAGCTGTCGGCAGCGGCAACGGCGGCGATGCGGCTGGTGGCCCGGTCCGACGTCGCGGTCTTCCTACGGAGTCTGCGAGACGGTGGTCACGCCCTGGAGACGCTGGCCGTGAAGGCGATGAACGCCTCATCGGCGGTGGTCCTGATCACCGCCGACGGCGACCAACCCACCGATCTGCTCCGCGCGGGTCAGGCGGTGGAGCGGTTCTGGCTGGCCGCCACCGAACTCGGGGTGGCGGTGCAGCCGTGGACCACCGCGACCTACCTGGTCGAGCTGGTTCGGACGAGCCGGGCAACCATCTTCACGCCGGCGGAGTGCGAGGCGGTGCGCGACCTCGGAGCGCGACTGGA
>DATBFX010000449.1:0-33212 GCA_036558305.1 Thermomicrobiales bacterium
CACCGCGGTCCGCCCCTACACACCGTGTGGCCCGATCGCTCACCGCAACGCGGCGGGATCGACACCGAGGAGATCGGCGACCTCCGCGAGCGACGGGAGGGCCGTCTGAGCGCCCACGGCGCGCGTCGAGAGCCCCGCGACGGCGTTGGCGAAACACAGGGAATTGGGCCAATTCCAGCGGAGCGCGAGTGCAAAGGCGATCGCGCCGGCGAACGCATCGCCCGCGCCCGTCGTGTCGGTGGGCTCGACCGGAAACGCGGCTGCACTCCATTGCTCCCGTGCCGTGAACGCGGTTGCTCCGTCGGCACCGAGGGTGACCACCGCGGCGCGCAGGTTGCTGCCAGGCATGGCGGTTTGCACGGCGGCGACGGTCCCTTCGAGGTCCGAACAACCCGTGAGGGCACAGAATTCGCGGCGGTTCCCGACGAGAACGTCGTGCCGGAGGGCGACGTCGAACGCATCGTCGATACCGGCATCGACCAGGTAGGTGAGCGTACCCAGGATGCGGACAGCGGGAAGAGTGTGGGCCGGCAGATCGACGAGGAAGCGGCGCAGCGGGGCATCGTCGACGTCGAGGAGAACCACCTCGCGGTCGAAGATTGCGGCGACGTCGAGGCGATCACCGCGGACGAGACGCGCTCCCTGGTGCCAAAGGATCGTCCGCTCGTGGGGCTCCGTGGAGACGACGATCGTCGCGCCGTCCGTGGCGCGTCTCGCAACGGTCGTCAACCAGCGCGTGTCGACGCCTTCGCGCTCAAGGGTTTCGCGCATCGCGATGCCCTCGGGGTCATCGCCGACGAGGGCGGCGATCGCAACGTCGGCGCCGAGTCTGGCGAGTGCGACCGCGCTGTTGGAGGTCGTCCCACCGGGGAGCGACGCGGTGCCCTGGACGATCGCGTAGGAACCCGCGGCGGGGTAACGCGCGACGCGGATGATCCGATCCCAACTCGCCAATCCGACGGCCGCGATGCGTGGTCGGCGCGGCGAGAACATCGGCTGCATGGCTGATCTCGGTGTGAAGTCGGCGAACCGGTTGGGACTGTTCGAGCGCGCGTCGACTGCTGTGCCTGGTCGTCCTCGCCGTCAGGGTATCAAAAACGCTCGGAGCGGGAATCGGGCCGCTTGCGGCGAGGCCGGTTCGCCACGTAGGATGCCGCGGCTGTCGTTCGTGAGGACTCGGTTCGAAAGGAGCGCCCGTGCCCGACGTTGCGATCATGATCGAGGGACAGGACGGTCTGAACTGGGAACGCTGGCAGCGCCTCGCCCGCGCCGCCGAAGACCTGGGATTCGCCGGACTCTTTCGTTCCGACCACTTCACCAACGCGGACGGTCCGCATCTCGATGCGCTCGAACTCTGGGCGTCCCTGACCTGGCTCGCCAGCCACACGCGGCGGATCGAGTTCGGGCAGATGGTCTCGCCGGTCGGGTTTCGCAACCCCGTCGTCGCGGCCTGGACGGCGGCGGCGGTCGACGATCTGGCGGGAGGGCGGCTGCGACTCGGTCTCGGCGCCGGTTGGCAGGAGCGCGAGCATCGCTCGTACGGTTTCGATCTGCTCGATCTCGATGCACGGTTCCAGCGTCTGCGGGAAGCCCTGGAGGTCGTGACCCGTCTTTTGCGGTCGGACCAACCGAGCGCCTTCGACGGCGAGTTTTACCACCTTGAAGATGCCCTGCTCTTGCCCCGGCCCAAACGGCCGGGCGGTCCACCGATCGTCATCGGCGGCAACGGCGCACGGCGCACCCTGCCGCTCGTCGCGGAATTTGCCGACGAGTGGAATGCGGTGTACGCGAGCCCCGATCGTTTCGCCACGCTCAGCGCCGAACTCGATCGTCTTCTGGATGGCCGGAGTCGGCCGCGTGACGCGGTCAAGCGAACGCTGATGACGCGGGTGGTGGTCGGCCGAGACGAAGCCGAGGTCACCAAGAAGCTGAACGGCGACCCGCAGGCTCTTCGCGATCGCGGCGTCGTACTCGGTGTTCCCAACGAGATCGTCGATCAGCTGAGCCGGCTTGGCGAGGCGGGTGTCTCGCGCGTGATGGCGCAATGGCTCGACATGGACGACATCGACGGATTGCAGCTTCTCGCGGCGGAGGTATTGCCGCAGTTGGGGTAGGTGCGGCCCCCCCGGCCCCCCAAACGCCCAGAGGGCACCCGGGGGTGAACGGCGGCTTCCCTTCAGGACCGCCCTAAAGACCGGGGCGCCCCTTCGTCTCCCCCCAGGATTGGGGGGCCGGGGGGGCCGACCGCGCTCCGCGCAGACGCCACGCCTGGGTGACGGGTCGGGTGCGGGTGTGGGTATCGGTCAAGATGCCGCTGACGAAGACCGCGGCCAGACCGACGAGCGAGGCGGTCGTGAAGAGGGTTTCGTAGCTGTAGCGCTCGACCAGGACGGCGCCGATCAGCGGGGCGAGGGCCGCCACGGCCATGATCGCGTTGGCGAGACTCGTGTAAGCGGGACGTAACTCGACCGGCGCGATGTCCATCAGGTATCCGTAGTTGGCGCGGATCTGACCGCCCAGAGCGGCGCCGAGCGCGACGAAGACGACGGCGAAGGCGAGGAAGAGCGGGCGGTTGTCGTCGAAACGGTCGCGATAGACGGTCGTGTCGGCAACGTAGGGAAGGATGAGCGCGACCAGCGGGGCAACCAGGCGCGACAGTGCCGTTCCCTGGAGGACGGCACGGTGTCCACCACGGGATTCCAGCCACGCCCAGAGCGGCGCAGACAGGAACCGCGCGGCGACGGCGGCGATCAAGTAGGTGCCGAGGTACGACAACGGCAGATCGAGTTCGCGTCGGGCGTAGACGACGAGAAAGGGATCGGCGAGGGTCGACGCCACCAGGAAGCCGCGAAAGACCATCAACCGCCGGAAGTTGGCATTCGCCATCACCTGCGGGGCGTTGCGCAGACCGGCCGGCGGCGCGGAGGACGAACCGCCGACGAGTCGCGCCGGCTCACGCAACCGCATCTGGAAAAAGGTCGCCGCGGCCAGGGCGCCGGCGGCAGCGGCGAAGAGGGAGGTGAAATTGCGCGGAAAGGCGGGGCCATCGGCGCCGAAGAGGGAGCGGACGACCACACCGGCAACCAACGCCAACACGGTGCCCCACAGACTCCGCTGAGCGAAAAAGGTCGCGCGCCGGTCGCGGGGGATCGACTTCGCGAGGAGTTCGCGCGTGGGGATGCTGGCGAGTCCGGCGGCGAAGTTGAAGACGGCGTAGCAGAGGAAAAACGAGCGCAGGCGTTCGCCATCGTTCATGTCGGCCCGGTAACCGACGTAGGCCAAGAGGACGATCGCCGCGGTCTGAACGATGGCGGCACCGCTGGCCCACGGAAGCTGGCGCCGGTTCCGCCACCCCGCGGAACCGAGGACGATCTGGGGCAGCAACCAAACCGTGGTGCCGATGACCGGTACCAGGGCGATCTTGATCGGATCGTCGGTGAGTTGGGCGACGAAGACGGTGAGGACGATCGTCGGGAAGAGCAGCGCTTCCGCCAGGGACAGCAGCGCACCGTGGGTGACGCCGAAGACGAAGCTGAGCGAGGTGCCCCGGCGGTCCATCGAGAATCGCCGCACGTCCGCACCGGCCACGCCATCTACCCCCGCGCGAGCGATCCGGCGCCTTGCCGCGTCGGTCCCAACGACAGGTCGGCAAGTATAGCGTGCGGCCGAGAGGCGACCGCTCGCCCGGGGAATCGGCTAGGCGATCTGCGGTTGCTCGGAGGGGGCCGCGAGTTCGTCCGTGGCACTGCCCTCGCGGCGACGGCGGCCCTCGAACATGTCGAGGAGCAGCAGGCCCTCGATCTCGATGAATTCGTACATCCGCATCATCGCCTTGAATTCGGGATCGGAGTTGAGATAGAGCCCCTCCATCAGGCCCTGGAACACCTGGGGTTCGAACATCTTCGAGAACTTGTTGTTCTGGATGCCAATGAAGAGTTTGTAGAGGTCGACGAGCTCGGTCGGACCGATCGCGGTTTCGAGATCGCTGCGGATGATTTTGCCGGCGGCCATCCGCACCTTGAGCCGGTTTTCGACCGCGAACCGATTGAGCTCGTTCTCGAACATCAGCGCGTCGCGGCTGTAGTCGTAGAGGACGAGTTTGAGGTAGATCGATTCGACGGCGAGATTGTAGAGCTCGCAGACCTTGCGCTTGTTGGGCGGAATCGCCTCGACGAAGCGGGCCCGAACGAGGTCGTAGAGCGCGCGCGCGGCGTCGAATTGGGTGAGACCGGTGACGCGGGCGATCGTCGCGACGTCGCGCTGGCCGTCGACGTACTGGTAGACCTTTTCGAGGCCTTCCGGCACGGTCCGCTCGATCAGGTGGGGCCGCTGGCGGAAGATCATGAACACCGACGGCACGACCGGACTGATCTGGATCCATTCGTCGACGCGCCGGGTCCCTTCGATGATGAGGTGGTTCCCGTCGACGGTGACGGCGACACCGCCGTCCTTGGCCACCTCTCCGGCCTTGAAGGTGTAGAGGCAGTTGCGCCAGAGGAAGAGGGTGTAGACGGCGGACTCGAGCAGCAGTTCGTGGCAGCGGTCGAGGTCCTCGCGGTCGAGCAGGCGGCGCTGGACGAGCTCGGCCAGCATCTCCTCTTCCGACTTGCCGGGCCGGCGCGCCTTGAACGCTTCGATCTGATGCCGCTGGACGCGGCCGATGCGGATCAGGAGGTCGAACATGCCGGGGAGGCGGGCGCCGGCGGCGACGTAGCAAATCCGGCCCTGATCGAACGAGATCGTCCGGGTGTTCCAACCCTGGATGAGGGTCAGCGTCCCCGTCTTGCCGGAGAAGCCGATCATCTGCAGGATGTCGGAAATCAGGAAGTTGCCGAGTCGGCCTTGAAGGTCGAACTCCGGTTTCCCCCCAGGCTCTTTGTGGTCGAACCGATCCATGGGTCCCGCTCGCGTGTCGCTGTCGGTCTGCGTGTACTTTCCACGACAAAGCGGCATCCTGGCATCCCCCATTGGTGAGATTTTCCCGGTATCGGGAAGGTTGGGTCGTCTCGCGGTCGGTCAGACAAACGGCCTGAGGCGAAAGGTCAAATGGACCTGCCGAATGGGTGGGGTCGAGGGGATCAGGCGCCGAGCGGAGCGAGGTGAGCAACGGCGTTGCGGAGTACGGCCCGATCGTCTTCGCTCGCCAAAAGCGAAAACGCCCGCTCGACCGGTTCGAAGCGGATCGTTTCCGTGGCGGGTGAGAACGTTGACGCCAGATACGTAAGTGCCGGCCGCCCGGCTGACGAGGCACGTGTGGGGCCGGCCCATCCTGCCAGTATTGCTTCGACTCCCAGCTCGGTCAGATGCTGCGCGATCGCGCGCCAGATCGCCTGTCCGGGGCCGGCGGACGTCGAGGGAAGGGACGCCCGCTGCCCGGTACCGTCAAGGAGAACGCTGCTCGCGTTCTGACTGAGTACCACGATGCTGACGTCGTAGGACGTCTCGGCGTGGCCGGCCAACTCGCGATCGAGCTCGGCGCGCAGCTTCGCGTAGGTCACCGGGATCAACTCCGGCAGGACCATCGTCGAGCCGAGGATCGGCATGAAGTTGGCGTCGCCTTGCCAGCGCGGAACGAGGTGCAGATGCAGGTGATCGGCGACACCCGCGCCGGCCACCGAGCCGACGTTGAGACCGGCGTTGAAACCGTCGGCATTGAGGGCGCGCCGCAATGCCCGCAGGGTCGGGCGAAGGAGGGTGCCCATGCGGGCGAGGGTTGTCTCGGCCGCCGATTCCGGGGTGGCGGCGTGGTCGTTGGGAACGATCATGACGTGTCCGGTGTTGTAGGGAAAGAGGTTCATGATGACGAAGACGCGATCGTCGCGGTAGAAGATGAGGGATCGGACGTCGTCGTCGGCCGCAAGCCGGTTGCAAAAGAGGCAGCCCGGCTCGGCCGCCCCGCCTCCGACGTAACGCATCCGCCACGGCGTCCAGAGACGCTGGGTATTGGTCGGTTGGGGAGACTCTGATGCGGGCGGTTGCGGCGCGGTCGGGTCGGTTTCGTTGGCGTTCATGTCGCGATGGTACCATCGCCGGACGCGGGTGCGGTGCGCGGCGGTGCTATGATTCGCCGCGCGGCGATTCGGTTGCAGCCGAACACAGCCGGTTCCGACGTTGGGGACGGAGCAACCTGGGGACGGCGGTGCAGCAGACACACGTCTTGGGCGGTGCCCGGCGCGCGACACGACCCCGTTCGCGGCACGCCCTTGCGGGGTGGCCGACGGTCACCTGGCGGTTCGGCCAGGCGGTCGCCGACGCCGGGTTGGTCTGGCTGGCTTTCTGGCTGGCGTATCAGGCCCGCTATCGCCTCGAATGGGGCGGAGCGGTGCGTCCGGCGGACCACGAACCGTTCGCAACGTTCCAAACCAAAACCGCGCTCTTCGTCGCCCTGACCGTGGTGCTCCTCTTCCTCCGCGGTCTCTATCGCCTGCCCCGCACCGTCGGTTTGCTCGACGAGGCGCAAATCCTTGTCGGCGGGGTGACGACGGCGATGGCGGGCGTCATCTTGACGGCCTTCCTCGCGCGGTTCGTTCCCTCTCGTCTCGTTTTCATCTACGCTTGGGGTATCGCGATCGTGCTCCTCTTGGGGCGCCGGGTGTTCACCCGCTGGTTCCGGCGGGCGTTGTGGGCGCGGGAGATCGGGGTCGATCGCGTGCTGATCGTCGGGGCCGGTGAGACCGGTCGCCGGTTGATGCAGGCGATGATCGGTCTGCCGGCGCTCGGGTACCGGGTCGTCGGGTTCGTCGACGACTCGACGACCGCCGATGCCCTGGCCGTGGCCACGGAAAACGGGCTCACTCGGACCGAGCGGCTCGGCGCGACCGGCGATGTCGGCGACGTCATCACCCGGCTCGCCGTGGACGAGGTGATCATCGCTCTCCCGGCCGGTGCGCAGGACCGGGCGCTGGAGATCATCGACCACTGCCGGCAGCGCGCCGTTACGTTCAAACTCGTTCCCGATCTCTTGCAACTGTCGGTCGACCGCGTCGACTTCGGTGAAGTGGCGGGCATGCCGCTGATCGGTCTGAAGGATGCCTCAATCCGCGGCGCGAATCGGCTCGCCAAGCGGACGATCGACATCGCGATCGCGTTCGTCGTGCTGACGGTGATGGCAGTGCCGATGGCGGTGATCGCCGCGATGATCCGGCGGGATTCGCCGGGGCCGGTCCTGTTTCGCCAGCAGCGGATCGGCCGCAACGGGGTACCTTTTACGTGCCTCAAGTTTCGGTGCATGGTCGAGAACGCCGATGAGCAGCGGGCCGAGTTGATCCGCGCCAATCACGGCAGCGATCCGCGGCTTTTCAAGCTGCCGGACGATCCGCGATTGACACCGATCGGGAAGCGCCTGCGGCGGTGGAGCCTCGACGAGTTGCCGCAGTTCGTCAACGTGCTGCGTGGTGAGATGAGCGTCGTCGGCCCCCGTCCTCCCTTGCCGGAGGAGGTCGCGTCGTACGACGACTGGCACCACCAGCGTCTCCTCGTGACGCCGGGTCTGACCGGTCTCTGGCAGATCAACGGCCGGAGCAACCTGACCTTCGACGAGATGGTTCGGCTCGATCTCTACTACGCCGAGCACTGGTCGCCCTGGCTCGACTTCAAGATCGTGGTGCGGACGGCCCCGGCGATCCTGACCCAACGCGGGGCGTACTAATCGATTTGCAACATTCCAGCGAGCGGGGACGACGGTGGAATTGCCCGAGCTGATCGCGATCTTGCGGCGGCGGTGGTGGGCGGTGGTGCTGGTGCCGGTGCTCGTCGCCGCTCTCCTGGTCTGGCAAGACCGGCATCGTCCGTATCAAGTTGGCCTTCGGGCGACCATCCTCATCCCCGGCGACACGGAGATTCCGGGCAACTCCGAGCGACCCGAACTGATGGTCCTGGACGACCTGCCGTCGGTCGTCGGCTCGCGCGAGTTCGCCGAAGGTGTCCACGCGGCGATGGCCGGGACGTCGCTTTCGGTCGAAGATGTGCAGTCGTCGTTGAGCGGCACGCGCTACAGCCGCGTGTTGACGGTCCTCGCAACACGCGACGATCCGGCCGAGGCCTCCCAAATCGCCGCCGCGGTGGCAAAAACGTTACCGGAACTCGTCAATCGCTACCTAATTCCGGCCGGCGGTGCGCCGGCAACGGTGAACGTCATCGACCCACCGGGTGAGCCGACGCGTTCGCGTCCGAATCAGATGCTGAAATCGACCGTGGTCCTCCTCGTCGCGGTCGTTCTTGGCGGCGGTCTGGCGCTCTTGGTCGATCTGGTTGACCCTCGGTTGCGCGGTCAGGATCAGATCGAACGCGCATTTGGCGTCCCGGTCCTCGCCGACCTCCGGTCGCCGCGCGTTCGAAGAGGGATCGTCCGATCGCGCAAGGTCGCGAGATGACCGACACCCCGCCGGTTCGTGCCCCTTACCTGCTGGCACCATCGTGCGATCCGGGGAACGATGCGACGGCAGAGATCTGGCGTTCGCTTGCGGTCGCGGTCGACAGCGCGATGCTGGGAGATCGGCGGGAGACGGAACCGGAGCGGCCGGTCGCTCGCAGTCTCCTGGTTACCTCCGTTCGCCGCGCGGTCCCTGCCGTCGCTTGTCGGGTCGCGGTGGCCGTTGCCGAGCTTGGCTGGTCGACCTGTCTCGTCGACGGCGCGGCGCGGCTCACCGACGATGAGAGTAGCGACGAAGGACTTGCCGGGTGGTTCGCGGAAGAGTGCCCGGCGAATATCCGATTCACCGAGACCGACATTGCCCGCCTGACACTTGTGCGAGGGGGAGACCGGTGGCAAGAGATCGCGGGCACCCTGCGGATTGACCGGGTGAGAGCCTTGACCGATCACCTGTCGGATCGATGCCGGTGGATCGTCTGGGCGGGACCGCCGCTGGTGTCGGCGGCCGGGATGGCGGTCGCGGGCGGGGTCGATGCCGTCCTGCTCGCCGTAACGCCGGGCCGGGTGACGCGGGAGGACGTGCGTCGTGCGCGTGCGGCCGTCGCCTCGGTGCACGGCAATTTGCTCGGAACGGTGCTGTCAGGCGATTGACGACGCGTGGCGGGCGGATTGCCGCTCACCCGCATCTTCGGCGTCCAGGCTCAGAACTTGGCCGAGGAGACCGGCGTCCGCCGCGGCAGCGTGGGACCGGAGTGGCTCGGCCGCGGGGGGCCGCGCGTGTTCTTCTGGTCCCACGAGCAAAAGACCGCGTTCGCGCAGCCCGATGACGGTGCGCCAGAGCGTGGTTTCCTCCATCACGACGGAGCCGGCCACTTCGGCCAGACTGCCGGCGCCGGCCTGAAGGGTCGCGGCGACGAAGACTTCGGCCTCGGAGAGGGTGTCGGCGACTTCGTCGATGGCGGGACTCAACATCAAGGGGGCGAGGGGATCGGGGAGCAGACCGCGCAGAGCCATCAGCTCGTCCGTGCGCCGGGTCGCTTCGAGCAGGATGCGGTCGGAGTTGAGCGCGACGTTTTCGGTCCGGTTCGGTTGGTTGGTGCTGCGCTGGTAGACGAACATCCCGCGATCGGCGGCGATGACCCGTGCCAGGATCTCGACGCACTGCTCTTCGACGCAGTGGGCCAACTCCCCTTCCGTGATCCAACCGTGGCCGATCAGGATCGTGCCGAGTCCGTGACTCCGCCCGGCCGCCTCCTGTTCACGTAGCGCCTGACGGAGTTGTTCGACGTCGAGGTAGCCGAGGCGGAGCAGCATGCGACCGAGGCGGAGCGCCATGTTGGTCGAGGTGACGAAACTCAATTGGCCCTTGTCGAGGAAGAGCGTCGCCTCGTCGCCGTGGGTGCTGATCGAAAGCTTGCCGGTTTGGCGGCGGAGGGCAAGGAGGTAGAGGAGGTCGGCGACCCCGACGTCGCTGAGTTCTCCCATGAACGACACGCGACCGACCTCCACTCCTCGCCGCACGCGGAGTGCGCGGAATCTTTCTCCGCCAAGTATGCCCGTCCGGCGGAGGTTTCGGACCCCACCTTTCGTCCCATTCGCGCTACCGGCGAGGTCGACCCTAGCCGCGGACGGCCGCGGCTTCGTGCGCTTCGAAGTAGGGAGCAAGGTACGGCCTGGATCGCAGGTCGCGCAGGTCGCGTTCGATCAGCTCGGACGGGTCGAGATCGACCGAGTGACAGGCTTGACCGACCAACGCGACCGTCGCGTGGAGGCGCGACGAACGCTCGCCGGTCACGCCGGAATCCCAATCGTCGGCGTCGCGGCGGAGGAGCTTCGCCGCCGAGCCGGTCGACAACGAATCCTCGTTCGTGGCGAGGGCAACGTCGGGACGGAGGCGCTCCCACGGAATGCCGTCCTGCATCGCTGCCATGGCAACCCAATACAGCACCTGCGACGCCTCCAGGCGGAGATCGTCACTCCGGTCGCCGTGTCGATGCGAGCCTTCGATGACACCGGCAAGCTCGCGAAGCTCGTCGGCGATCCGGCGGTCGACCGGGGGCGAGCCGGGCCGCAGTCTGCGCGAAGTGGACGATTCGGCAGAGAGGTCGTGGTCGCGGAGATACTCGTATGCTCCAAGCCAGAGTCGGCTCGCTTGCCGCAGAATCGCCGGCACCGATCCGACAGCCGCCGACCCGTAGACCACCGCCGGGTCGAAGCTGCGGTCGCGGACGACGACGAGTTGGCCGTCCTCGTCGAACCGGCGATAGAAGCAAGTTGGGTAGCCATCGTGACAGACCGCACCGACCTGGGTGACGGCGATGAGGAGCGTGTTCGATTCGCAGTTGACGTAGACGTCGTGGACGATCTGCTCGTGGCCGGAGGTTTCGCCCTTGCGCCAGAGTTTGGCCCGGCTTCGACTCCAAAAATGGGTGCGCCCGGTCTCGCGCGTCAACCGGAGCGCCTCGGCGTTCATGTAACCGACCATGAGGACGGCGGCCGACTCGGCATCCTGGATGACCGCGGCAATGAGACCGTCCGCGTCGAAGCGGAGGGTGGCAAGGGCGTCATCGGACGCGGTCACGGTCGGACCGGGATGCCGTGGGCGGCGAGGTACCGCTTCGCCTCGGCGACCCGGAATTCGCCGAAGTGGAAGATCGAGGCGGCGAGCACGGCGTCGGCCCGACCGGGCGCCAGTGCCGCGACGAGGTGATCGAGGTTGCCGGCGCCGCCCGAGGCGATCACCGGCACGTTAATGACCCTCCCGATCGCTTCCAGCAAGTCGAGGTCGTAACCGTCCCTCGTACCGTCGCGGTCCATGCTGGTGACCAGGAATTCGCCCGCGCCGAGTTCCGCCGCGCGGTGCGCCCATTCGACCGCGTCGAGGTCTGTTGGGCGGCGGCCGCCGTGGGAGAAGACGCGCCAACCGGCGCCGTCCGGGTTGCGACGGGCGTCGATGGCGACGACGATGCACTGCCGGCCGAAAACGTCGGCCCCGGCGCTGATCAGTTCGGGGGTGGCGATCGCCGAGGTATTGACCGAGACCTTGTCGGCACCGGCCCGCAGTATCTCGCGGATGTCGGCGACGGTCTGCACGCCACCGCCGACGGTGAGCGGAATGAAGACCTGATCGGCGGTGCGCGCGACCACCTCGACCATCGTTTTGCGGCTGTCGGAACTGGCGGTGATGTCGAGGAAGACGAGTTCGTCGGCGCCTTCTTGGTTGTAGAACGCCGCCAACTCGACCGGGTCACCGGCGTCGCGCAGGTTGACGAATTCGATTCCCTTGACGACGCGACCGCTGGTGACGTCGAGGCAAGGGATCACGCGCCGGGTCAGGGTGGCGGTGGCGACCGCGGAATGGCTCAGCATCGGAGTGGCTCCGGGATACGGGCGGCGGCGATGGCCGATTCCAGGTCGATCCGGCCGTCGTAGAGGGCGCGGCCGACGATGACGCCGTCGGCGCCCGTTCGTGCCACGTCGACGACGTCGTCGAGGCAACCGATGCCGCCCGAAGCAATCACGCCGCGACCGAGGAGCCCGACCAAATCGGAAAGGGCACTCAGGTTTGGGCCGGCGAGCGTGCCGTCGCGGCGGATGTCGGTGTAGATGAAACCCTGGACACCGGCACGCCGCAGCCGGGTCGCCACCTCGTCGACGGTCGTGTCGGTTTGGTCGAGCCAACCGGCGGCGGCGAGGCGGCCGTCGCGTGCATCGAGACCGACCGCGAGTCGGTCCGACCAGCGCGCGGCGGCGCGGACGACGAGATCGGGCGTGCGCAGGGCCGCGGTGCCGAGAACGATCCGATCGACACCCAGATCGAATGCCGCGGCGATGTCCTCCTCGGTGCGGCGACCGCCGCCGAGCTGGATCGGAACCGAGACCGACGCACGGATCCGGCGAACCGCCTCGACGTTGGATGGGGCGCCAAGTTTGGCGCCGTCGAGGTCCACGACGTGCAGCCACTCCGCGCCTGCGTCGGCCCAGCGGCGGGCCGCGTCGACCGGATCGGCATCGAATGCCGTCTCGCGGCCGAAGTCGCCTTCGACCAGCCGGACGCAGCGTCCGCCGCGGATGTCGATCGCCGGGTAGACGATCACGCCATCGCTCCGCTCAACTCGCGCGCGATCGCCGCCTCGTCCAATTGGGCGACGAACCGGCGAACGAAGGCGAGACCGTCGGCGCCGCTCTTCTCGGGGTGGAACTGGGTTCCCCAGACGTTGTCGCGGACGACGACGCTTGCGAAGTCCTCGCCGTAGTGGGCGACCGCCGCGATGTCGGCCTCGTCGGCGGGTTCGGCGACGTAGGAGTGGACGAAGTAGAAGTAGGGCTCGTCGCCGGGCTCGCCGGCCGGTCCGCTCCGGACGACCCGGGAGCGGTTCCAACCCATGTGGGGCACCTTGACCGGACCGGTGAGCGAGCGGACGCGTCCCGGCAGGAGTCCGAGCCCGGGAACGCCTCCTTCCTCCTGGTCCTCGAACAGCACCTGCATGCCGACGCAGATGCCGAGGAACGGCTTCCCGGCCTCGACGGCTCGGTAGACGGCCCGATCCATCCCCATCTGCCGGATGCGCTCGACCGAGTGACCGGCGTTGCCGACGCCGGGCAGCACCACGGCGTCGGCGGCGACGACGACCGCGGGGTCCTCGGTGACGACGGTGGTGGCACCGGCCGATTCGAGGGCGCGCCGGATGGAGCGGAGATTGCCAGCCCCATAATCGATGATGGCGATCATGCCAGAAATCCTTTCGTGGAGGGGATGCGGGTCGGGTCGCCGGTGAGGCGGGTGGCGTCGCGGAGGGCGAGGGCGGCCGCCTTGAAGATCGATTCGGCGGCGTGGTGGGCGTTGCGCGCACGCAACAGATCGACGTGGATGGTCAGATAGGCATTCATCGCGAGACCCCGCCAGAACTCTTCGACGAGGCTCGAGGCGAAATCGCTTCCGATCATCGGTTCGGGCATGGTGGCGTCGAAATGGAGAAACGGCCGCCCCGAGACATCGACGACGACGCGCGCGAGCGCCTCGTCGAGCGGGACGTAGGCGTGGCCGTAGCGCGCGATGCCGGTGCGGTCGGACAGCGCCTGCCTGATCGCCAGTCCAACCGCGATCCCGACGTCTTCGACTGTATGGTGCGGGTCCATCGCCGCGTCGCCGGTACAGTTGACATCGAGATCGAAACGGCCATGCCGGCCGAGCGCGTCGAGCATGTGGTCGAGGAAGGGGACGCCGGTTTGGGCGGCGACGTTACCATGGCCGTCGAGATCGAGGGCTACGCGGAGGTCGGTTTCGCCCGTCTTGCGCTCGACGGAGCCTTTGCGGATGCGGTGCAGGAGGTCCGTCATGACGGACTGCCTCCTTCCCGCAGGATGTCCGCGAGTTCGGCCAAGAACAGCTCGTTCTCTTCGGTCGTGCCGATGGTCACGCGCAGGCAGTCTCGGATCCCGAGTTCCGGTCGGCCGAAGTGGCGGACCAGGATGCCGCGTCGCGCCAGTTCCCGCACGACCGGCGCCGCGTCGTCGACCGGCAGCCGGACCAAAAGGAAGTTGGTCGCGGACGGCAACGGCCTGACACCGGGAAGTTCCCGCAGGTTGTCGGCGAGCGCGTCGCGGTCCGCGTTGATGCGGGCGACGACGCCGTTGAGGAACGGCAGATCGTCGAGCGAGGCGATGACCGCCGCGGTCGAAGCAAGCGTCACGTTGTGGAACGGTGGAGTCACGGTCTGCAGATAGGGCATCAAGGCGGCGGGGAAGATGCCGTAGCCGACGCGCATGCCCGCCATCCCGGCGAACTTGCTCATCGTGCGGAGGATGGCGACGTTGGGGTGTCGATCCATCAGCGGCAGGTGCGTCGAGCCGGCGAATTCGGCATAGGCTTCGTCGATGGCGACGAGACGCCCGGATTCGGCGACGATCCGCTCCACGGTCGCCGGATCGAAGACGTTGCCGGTCGGATTGTTCGGCGTGCAGACGATGATCAGCTTGGTGCGGTCGGTGACGGCGGCCAGCACGCGTTCGGCATCGAGGGCGAAGTCCGGAGTCAACGGGGCGTCGACGACGCGCCCGCCGTGCAGGGAGGCGAGACCACGGTAGACGCCGAACGTCGGCTCGGAAATGATGACCTCGTCGCCCGGGTCGATGATGGCGTGGATGAAGGTGTTGAGGACGTCGTCGAGACCGGCGCCGCAGATGATCTGGTCAACCGGCGCCCCGGTGTAACCGGCGAGGGCCCGTCGAACCGGCCCCGCGTCGAACTCGGGATAGCGGTTGGTCTCCGCGAACTCCGCCAACGCCGCGCGCGCTTTCGGCGACGGACCGTACGGCGACTCGTTCATGTCGAGCTTGACGATGCGCCGCGGCGGCTGCTCCGGCGACTTCGCCGGCACGTAGCTCGGCACCGTCCGCACCACGGGTCGCACGAACGACGCGACATCGAACGATGCCCTCTTCTCCGCGACATCAGAAGCAGTCAATGGAATCTCCCCCTGGAGCCGGTAGCCGGTAGCCGGTAGCCGGAAGTGATTGCTGAGGACCGAGTATCCGTCCGCCCGTCTGTCCTACCGGCTTTCGGCTACCGGCTACCAGCTAGAGAAGCAACTTATCGAGCGAGGAGACGAGGATTTCGGAGGCGCCGGCGGCGCGAAGGCGCTCGATCGACTCCCAGAAAACGTCTTCCTCGATGGCGGTGTGGACGGCGACCCAGCCCTCGACGGCGAGCGGGATGACCGTCGGCGCCTTCAGACCGGGGACGACCGCGCGGATCGCCGGCAGCGCCGTTGCCGGTGCGTTCATCATGACATACTTGTAGCGGCGGGCGGCGCGGACGGCACGGATGCGCATCAGCAGGCGATCGATGCTGACGCGCCGCTGGGGGTCGCACATCGCCCGGCGGTTGGCGACGAGGACGGCTTGCGAATCGAGGATCGTCTCGATTTGCCGGAGATCGTTCAGGAGCAGGGTGGAACCGGTCGCCGTCAATTCGACGATGGCGTCGGCCAGGCCGAGACCGGGGGCGACCTCGACGGAGCCGCTGAGGGTGATGATCTCCGGTTCGACGCCGAGCCCGCGAAAGTAGCGACGGGCGGAATTCGGGTACGAGGTCGCCAGTTTAACGTCCTTGACGTCGTCGACCGTTTGGTACGGCGAATCGCGGAGGACGGCGACGACGAGCGAGCAAAAACCGAAACCGAGCGGTTCGAGTTCTTCGACGTCGACTTCTTCCTCGTAGATCAGGTTGCGGCCGACGATGCCGAGATCGACCGTACCGAGACCGACGTATTCGGGGATGTCGTCGTCGCGGCCGTACAGGATCGAGAGGGGAAAGTTGCGGCAGACGGAAAAGAGGCGCTGACCGTAACTTTCGAACTCCAATCCGATCGAGTGGAGCAACTTCAGGGTGTCGTCGGTCAGGCGCCCGCTGCGCTGGATGGCGAGTTTGAGGCGGCCTTCGCCGTTGATGAGCGATTTCGACATGGCGCGAATGACGACTCCCGACGGCAGGGTGCCGTCCACGGAAAATGGCCGCGACCTCTGTCCGATGTGTACCAGATTGTGACGTTCCGCACAAGCGAGGGTTGAGCAGGCAGTGACACGATCAACCGCCCCCAAACGCGCCCGCTCACTGGGCGAGCGGTTCAAAACCGAGCCTCCTCCCGAGGCGCCGTCGCGGATCGTGGAGACGACGATCGAGCGCATCGTGCCCGGTGGATTGGGGTTGGCCCACGCCGAGGGGTTGACCCTGTTCGTCGCCGATGCGGCGCCCGGCGACCGGGTGCTGGTTCGGCTCGAACGCACCCAGGGCAGGAGCGGATTCGGGACGATCGAGCAACTCCTGGAGGCGTCCCCGTCGCGGGTGGTCGACCGCCGCCAGGGGCCGTGCGGCGGCTGCGACTTTCAGCATCTCGCCTACGAGGCGCAACTCGCGGCGAAGCTCGACATCATCCGCGATTGCTTGCGCCGGATCGGCGGGATCGAACCGCCCGCGGAGTTCCCGATCGTGCCCTCACCGCGGCAGTGGGGATATCGGGCCCGCGCGGAGTGGCAATACGACGGCGCTGCACGCCTGATCGGTTCGTACGCGCGCGGCACGCACCGCATCTGCGATGGCCCCGACTGCCAGGTCTTGCGCCCCGAATTACAGGCGATTCTCGACGGGTTACGCGACCGTCTGAAGCAGGGAGCGTTGCCGCCTGGTCGGGCCGAGATCAGGGCGGCCCTCGGCGACGAGGGGACGACGCTCTCTCCGCCGCTGACGGGGGAACCGGAGCGGGCGTTGTCGGTTGTGGTCGGGCCCGAGCGTTACCGGTTCGACGCGTCGTGCTTCTTCCAGGCCAATCTGGACGTGTTACCGGGACTGGTCGAGGAGGTGCTTCGCTATGCCGGCGACGCGGCCGCAGAGATAGTGGCCGAGGTCGAATCCGAGGACCGTGAGGCCGTGGTTCGCGTGGCGGCGGTCGATCTCTATTGCGGCGTCGGTCTGTTCAGTTTGCCACTCGCGCGCCGCTTCGATCGCGTCTACGGGGTCGACTCCTATTCGCGGGCCATCCAATTTGCACGGCAGAATGCCGAGGAGGCCGGCGTCGCAACGATCCGATTTGCCAACCTTCCCGTCGAGCAATGGCTCGCGGAGCGGGGACGGGGTATCGGTCGGGTGGCCCTGGTGGTGGTGGATCCGCCGCGAACGGGGCTGGAACCTGCTGCACTGCAGGGACTGGTTCGGTTGAAGCCACGGCGGATTGCCTACGTCGCGTGTGACCCGGCGACGCTGGCGCGCGACCTCAAGCAACTGGGCGGCCACGGCTACGCGTTGCAGTCGATCGCGGCGATCGACATGTTTCCGCAAACGCACCACGTCGAGGTCGTCGCGCATCTGCGGGCCAACTAGATCGAATGGTGGCGCACCGTCGTAGGGGCGGACACGGCGGTCCGCCCCTGCGCAACGCGGTCGGCCTTGCCCAAGCAAGATGCAAAAGAACAAGCGATTCGCGAGTTCCAAATCAACCGGCAGGGGTGCGCCGGTACTCGGGCAAACATGCTTGAAAAACGGCGATAATGCGACATCTAAGAAAGGCGGGACGGGGATGGCGCTGGCGAAGGTGTATAGCTGTGCGGTCGTCGGCCTCGACGGCGTATTGGTCGAAGTGGAGGTCGACGTCGGCAGCCCGCACGGGCAGCCGGGGATCGTGATCGTGGGACTGCCCGACAGCGCGGTGCAGGAGAGTCGGGAGCGGGTGCGCGCGGCGATCCGTCACAGCCACGGACGGGTGCCGCTTGGCAAGATCACCGTCAACCTGGCGCCGGCCGATCTCAAGAAGGCGGGTCCCGCCTACGACCTGCCGATCGCCCTTGGCATCCTGGCCGCGTCGGGTCAAATACCGCCCGATCTGGAGGACGCGATCATCGTCGGCGAGTTGTCGCTCGACGGCGTGTTGCGGCACACGCCCGGCATCATCTCGATGATCTCGCTGGCCGCAAAGAAGGGAATGCGCCGGGCGTTCGTCCCCCACGACGATGCGAAAGAGGCGGTCCTGATCGAGGGGGTGGAGATCTACCCGGTACGGACGTTGACCGATCTGGTCAACCACCTCACGGGCGACGTTCCGATCGAGCCACAGTGCCCGGGCGAGGAACCGCCGGCGCCGGATCGGTTCCCGCACACGGACTTCGCGGAGATTCGCGGGCAGGAGCACGTGAAACGCGGGCTCGAAGTGGCGGCGGCAGGCGCCCACAACGTGCTGATGACGGGTCCTCCCGGGTCGGGGAAGACGATGCTGGCGCGGGCGCTGCCGACGATCCTGCCGCCGATGACCATCGACGAGGCGTTGCAGGTCACGAAGATCTATAGCGTCCGGGGCTTGCTGCCGCCGGAAACACCGCTGTTGCGGGAACGACCGTTTCGCGCCCCCCACCACGGAACGAGCAGCGCCGGATTGATCGGCGGCGGTTCCTGGCCACGACCGGGCGAGGTGAGTCTCGCGCACCGCGGCGTGCTCTTTCTGGACGAGCTGCCGGAGTTCGCGGCGAGCACGTTGGAGATGCTGCGGCAACCGCTGGAGGATCGCCAGGTCACGCTCGGGCGTGCCTCAGGCACCGTCACGTTCCCGGCCAGCTTCACCCTGGTCGGGGCGATGAACCCGTGCCCCTGCGGCTATCTCGGCGATCCGGTGCGGGAGTGCCGGTGCGCCGCCCCGATGGTGCAGCGGTACCAGAAGCGGATCAGCGGCCCGCTGCTCGACCGGATCGACATCCACGTCGAGGTGCCACGGATCGAGTACGAGAAGCTGGCCGACCGCCGCGCGGGCGAACCGTCGGCGGCGATCCGCGCCCGCGTCGAGGCCGCACGGAGGCGGCAGCAAGACCGCTTCGCCGGCAGCGACCTGCTGACCAACGCCGACATGGGGCCGCGCGAGTTGCAGGAGCACGTCGAGTTGGACGAGGCGGGGGAGGGGATGATGAAGGCCGCGGTGCGCCAACTGCACCTCTCGGCGCGGGCGTACCACCGGGTGCTGAAACTGGCGCGGACGGTGGCCGACCTGGCCGGCGAGGAACGCGTCCAGGCACACCACGTCGCCGAGGCATTGCAGTACCGGCCACGGCAATTACAAACATAAATCGGCAAGGATTCCAATGTCGACCACGGGTGCGGAAAGGAGATATCAATGACTGAGCATGTCCGAGTCAACACCGACTACGAGATCGTTGTGCCGGCAGAAATGAGACAGAAACTTCGCATCCTCCCCGGCGATCGATTGGCGATCGACATTCGCGACGGTTACGCCGTCGTGCGGCCCGAGGGACAAGACTATGTCGAACTCCTGCGCGGCCTTCATCGCGAGATCTGGGAGGGGGTTGACCCACAGGACTATCTGAGACAGGAGCGCGAAGCGTGGCAGAAATAGGCGAAGCGTTGCGCCGCCACAAGCGCATCGGAATGGACACGTCCGTGTTCATTTGCCATAACGAAGGTCACCCTCGGTATGCGGATACGGTGAGCACGATCTTCCGACGAATGACGGATGCGACGTTCGAGGGCGTGACTTCGGTGTTGGCGCTCATGGAGCTCGTCGTTCGACCGTTTCAATTGGGGCGAGAGGACATCGCGCAGACCTACGAGCTGGTTCTGGACAACTTGCCGAACTTGAGAATTGTCGATGTCGATCGAGTGACGGCACGTCGAACTGCCCAACTCAGAGCCAAGTAGCGACTCCTCCCAGCCGACGCGCTCCAGGTCGCAGCCAGCTTGGAAAGCAAAGCGACGGCGTTCCTGACGAACGATCGGGAGCTGCGACGAGTGACCGACATCGAAATTCTCCTATTGGAGGACTTCACCGACGCGTAGCTCAGACGCAACGTCAACAGGAGTTGCCTAAGCTGCCACCGCGTCCTCAAGCTCGCCCGCACCGTCGCCGCCCTCTCCGGGGAGGAGCGGGTGCAGGCGCACCGCGTCGCCGAGGCGTTGCAGGACCGGCCGCGCCGGCTGCTTGTCTGACGAGACCGATTCGTGCAACTGATCGACGACGTCGGGGTCGAGGCGTTCCTGCCCAGCAGTCAGATTCGGCTCTGGAGCGTCGATCGACTAGGCCGACCGGTGGGCATCGAGGCCCAATCGGGTTGACGGTGACCGAGAGGGCCCGCAAGATTGGCACATGCGCGCCCCGATCTCCGAGGGCTCACCCGTGGCCGAGCCGATGTCCGCTGATCGAAGCCAAGCCGAGGCAGCGTTCGTCTCACCGCCGTTCGGCGACGACGCGGCCGGAATGGATTTCCCCGTTCCTCTCACCTCCTTCGTCGGGAGGGAACGCGAAATCGCGGCCGTCATTGAGTTACTCAGATACGACGAGGTCCGCCTGCTGACCCTGACCGGGCCGGGCGGCGTCGGCAAGACACGCCTGGCGCTGCAGGTGGCCGAGTCGCTGGCGAGCGAGTTTGCGGACGGTGCCGCCTTCGCGGATCTGGCCCCGCTGCGCGACTCCGCCCGGGTCCTCCCTGCCGTCGCCCGCGCCGTCGGGGTACCGGAGGCCGGTGATCGACCGGTGAGCCAGCGGTTGGCCGCGGCACTGGCTGGTCGGACATTCCTGCTCGTCCTCGACAGCGTCGAGCACGTCGGTGCCGCCGCGCCCGCCGTTGCCGATCTTCTTGCCGACTGTCCCGGTCTCGTGGTCTTGGCGACCGGCCGCGGTGCGCTGCACGTCGGCGGCGAACAGGAATTCCCCGTACCGCCGATGTCGCTGCCCGACCCCGCTCACCTCCCGCCGTTACCGGAGCTTGCCGCCGCCGAGGCGGTTGCCCTGTTCGTCGAGCGCGCGGGTGCCGTTCGTCCCGGGTTCGCCCTCACCGCGGAAAATGCCGTTGCGGTGGCCGAGATTTGCGTCCGCCTCGACGGTTTGCCGCTGGCGATCGAGTTGGCGGCCGCACGCGCCAAGGTGCTCTCGCCGCAGGCATTGCTTGCCCGGTTGGAGCATCGCCTGGCCTTGCTGACCGGAGGCGCGCGCGACGCGCCGGCCCGGCAGCGAACCCTGCGCGATGCGATCGCCTGGAGTTACGGTCTGCTCACCCCGGAAGACCAGACGTTGTTCCGCTGGCTGTCGGTCTTCGTCGGCGGTTGTACGCTGACGGCGGCGGAGGCGGTCGCCGGCGGCGCGGCCGCGGGCGACGTCCTGGACGGGGTCTCGTCTCTGGTCGACAAGGGGCTCCTCCATCTGGCGGACCATCCCGACCAGGAACCGCGCTTCGCGATGCTCGAGACGATCCGTGCCTACGCGTTGGAGCAGTTGGCGGACAGCGGGGAAGAGGAGCACGCCCGCGATGCCCACCTCGACTACTTCCTCGTGCTGGCCGAGTTGGCCGAACCCGAACTGACCGGACCGAATCAAGTCGCCTGGCTGGACCGTCTCGAGGCCGAGCACCACAACCTGCGCGCCGCCCTCGCCTGGTCGCTGGAGGCAGACCGATTGACTCAGGGCCTGTGCCTGGCTGGGGCGCTGCTGCGGTACTGGGAGCACCACAGCCATTACGCCGAGGAAGGGAAGTGGCTGGAGCAAGCACTCCCCCGTGCCGGCGACGAACCGGTCCCGGTCCGGGCCAAGGCACTCCACGCCGCGGGCGTTGTTGCCTTCTGGCAGGGGGACCGGGCGGGAGCCGAAGCGGCGCTCGGAGATGCCCTCGTCCTCTTCCGGCAAGCCGGTGACGGCGCCGGCACCGCCTTTGCCCTCAATCGGCTCGGAACACTCGCTCTCCACGCCGGAGACTTCGCCTGCGCCGACGCGCGCTTCGCGGAGGCGGGCGTGCTCATCCGAGAGACGGGGGACGAGGACGGGATCGCGGCCCTGGAGGGACAACTCGGCTACGCGGCATTGTTGCGTGAGGATTACGAACGCGCCACCTCCCACCTGGAGGAGGCCCTCGTACGCTACCGACGGCTCGACAGCAAGTTGGGGACGGGCCGCGTGCTGATCCACCTCGGGCGAAGTTTGACCGAACAGGGCAAGGCCGAGGCGGCGCTGCCCCTCCTGCGGGAGGCGTTGGACTGCGACCGAGAAACGGGCAACCGCTGGTACCTGGCCGAGGCGCTCGAAGCCTTCGCGGCGGCTGCCGCCCGTCTCGGCGAATCCGCGCGCGCCGCCCACCTCTGGGGCGCCGCGACAGCGTTGCGCGATGTCCTCGGTGCCCCCGTCCCGCCCCCCGACCGGGCGCGCGTCGAAGCCGAGGCGGCGGCGGCGCGACACCGGTTAGGGGAGGAAGGGTTCGCCGCCGCGTTGGCGACCGGGCGGATGCTGACTCCAGACGAGGCGGCCGCCGAGGCAAGTGCGGTCGGGGGGCCATCGCGTATCGGTACGTCCGGCGCGGATGTGGCCCCCGACGATGCGGATGAGGAGGCGGCCATGGGGCTTACGGCGCGGGAGGCCGAGGTGCTGCGTCTGATCGCCGAAGGGCGCTCGAATGCGGAGATCGCGGAATCGCTCTTCATCAGTCCGCGCACGGCCTCCACCCACGTCGGCCGGATTCTCCAGAAACTCGGTGTCACCTCCCGCGCGGCGGCGGCAAGCTACGCCCTCCGCCACGGCCTCGGCTAACGATCGCGCCGATTGCTCGTCTTGGGGCCCGCGTTGACGCTCCCTGACGGCTGTGATACAAGCGCGAACGTCCCATCTTTGCTGGTCACGACAGGCAGCGGCGAACGGAGGAGCAGTTGATGACCGCGCGCGGGCGCCCACTCAAGATCGGCTTGTTGCTCCCGGAGACGGAAGGCCAGTTGAACGGGGCGACGGCGCGTTGGTCGGACCTGGCGGCGATGGCACGGGCGGCGGAGGACGTCGGGTTCGACTCGGTCTGGGTGACGGACCACTTCATCCACCGGACCGAAACCGAGACGCGGGGACCGTGGGAATGCTGGTCGTTGCTGGCCGCCCTGGCGGCCGTGACGGAGCGGGTCGAGGTCGGAACCCTGGTGATGTGCGCCGGCTTTCGCAATCCCGCCCTGCTCGCCAAGATGGCCGACACCGTCGACGAGATCAGCGGCGGCCGACTGATCCTCGGCCTCGGCGCGGGATGGAACGAGCCGGAGTACCGGGCTTTCGGGTACCCGTTCGACCACCGGGTCGATCGCTTCGAAGAGGCGCTGACGATCATCACGGGTCTGTTGCGCCAGGGTCACGTCGACTTCGAGGGCACGTACTATCAAGCCCGCGATTGCGAACTCCGTCCTCGGGGACCCCGGTCGGGCGGGCCACCGATCATGATCGGGACCACGGGCAAACGCATGCTCGGGCTGACGGCGCGGCATGCCGACCAGTGGAACGTCTGGTACAGCCATACCGGCAACCGGGTGGAAGGGGTGACCTCGCTGCTGGCCGACGTGGATGCGGCTTGCGCCGAGGCCGGGCGCGCGCCGCAGGGTTTGGAGCGGACGGTGGCAGTCCTGGCCGAAGTCGGTCCGCACGCGCCGTCGACGATGTCGGTGCCGCCGCTGACCGGGTCGCCCGCGGCGTTGGCCTCGGCGTTGCGCGCGTATGCCGAAAAAGGCGTCTCGCATCTTCAGGTCTGGCTCGAGCCGAATACCTTGGCCGGGATCGAGGCATTCGCGGCGGTGTTGGAGACGCTCGACCGGGGTTAGCGCCGAAGCGCGGGGCAGTCGGTCGCGAGTGGGTTGATGACACAACGGACTCGTGGGCAGGCATCCGAAAGCGTCGAATCCGCGCACTCGCCCGACGATGATTGGGACGAGCTGACAACGGCGCTGAACGCGTGGGGCGTGCTTCATGTGGCGCCGGGTCGGCCCACGCGGAACGGTGTTCCCCGGACCGCGAGCGAATTGTTCGCTCGGATGGTAGGGGCGCGCGAGCCACGGCTCCAGCAGGCCGTCGTCGTGCTCCTGCTCACCCACCCGGACCTCGCGCCCGACGCCCGTTCGGCGATTGACCGACTGGCCGGTGGCGTGCAAGAACGTGCGAAGCGGCGATACGCCGCCGCGGCGGCGCTGCAGCGGATGGCACGTACCCGTATTGCGCTCCGTCTCGGTCCGCAGCCGCTGATTCCACCCGCCTACCTCGACGATCTCCGCTTGCCGCCACTCGACGAGGAATACGGTCGGGTGACGCTTCTGGCGCTCGCCGAGCAGGAACATGAAGCGTACGGGTACGATGCCTGGGGCACGTATTGGACACTGCTCGACCTGTTCCTGAACGAGATCCGGCGAAAGGGGTGGGGAGCGCCGTGCGACAGCGCACCGACCGGGACCGACTGAGAGGATTTCTCGCGGCCCTGGGCCGGAGGCTGCCACGGCAAGTCCGCGTCGTGACGATCTGCCATACGTCAATCGACGTAGCAACCTTCCCGCATGATCCTGTGCGAAAATACGCCCATCGTGGGATGCGCCGCGGCGTGCCGGCGGCGATCATGACGTGGTTGACGAAGGATGTGCCCCTCCGCGGCCGGCGGGGTACGAGATAAGCTGTCATCGGGTGGGGGAACGGGGGAAGGGAAAATGGCCGAATTGATGTGCAGGGATGAAACGACGGGGACACGGCAGGTCAATCTGGTCTTCGAGGGCGGGGGTGTCAAGGGCGTCGGTCTGATCGGCGCGCTGGCGGTGCTCGAAGAGCGCGGGTTTCGCGTCCGGCACGTTGCCGGTGCCTCGGCCGGCGCGATCGTCGCCGTCTTGCTGGCCGCCGGCTACTCGGCAGCGGAACTCTTGACGATCGCCCAGACCACGGGGTTCAAGGATCTCCGCGATCGCGATTGGGTCGATCGGATTCCGCTGCTCGGCGGCCCGATCAGTATCTTCAAAGACCACGGTATCTACGAGGGCGACCGGCTCGTCGAATGGATGCGGTCGCTGCTCGCGGAGCGGGGGATCGCGACGTTTCGCGACCTCGAATCGCGGTCGTCGGACACGCGCCCGGTGTTCCGGCACGTCGCTCAGGTAATCGTCTCCGATTTGACAGAACGTTCGTTGTTGGTCCTGCCCCGCGATGCGCACAAGCTGGGCAGCGAACCGAGCGACCTCGACGTGGCCCTCGCGGTCCGGATGAGCGTCAGCATTCCGATCTTTTTCGAACCGGTGCGGTTCACGAATCCCCGGACCGGCCGCGAACACGTACTCGTCGACGGCGGACTGCTCTCCAACTTCCCGGTCTGGCTCTTCGACGACGAAGAAGAGGCCGGTTGCCCCACCCTCGGTATCCGACTCGACGAGGAAGAGGATTCCGAGACCGGCGCGCCTGGTCTCGGACTCGAATCGGTGATCGGGTTCGTCAAGGGGCTGGCCCAAACGGCCGTTTCCGCCCACGACCGCCACTATCTGGAGAGTGCGAACTTCGATCGCACGATCGGCGTTCCCAGCCTCGGCGTCGGCACCACCGACTTCGACATCTCGCCGGCGACGTCGCGCGCGCTCTACGAATCGGGCCGGCTTGCCGCCGAGGCGTTTCTCGATGGGTGGAGCGATGCCCCGCTGCCGATCGGCCGCCTGGAGACGGCGGCCTTTGCCGCAACGTCATAGCGTCGGCTTCTCGGGCAGGTTGTCGTCCAATGCGCGCGCAACGGTCAAGTAGGTTTGTTCGCCGCGCGCGGTGAGAGCGCCGATCTCACGCTCGAGTTGCGTCGCTCGTGCCCGGTCGCGCATCAGCTCGGTATTGGCCTTGACCATGTCCGCGGCGCTTCCCAGGGCGGCACGAGCGAGCCGCAGACTCGTCCGCACGTCGGCCCGGGCGTGTTTCGTCCCGAGCGCGGCCACCGCGTCAAGCGACCCCAGCAACTCAACACATCCCGATGCCACGCGGAGCGGCACGCCGGCGGCCTGTCCGAGGGCGGCTTCCAGTTCGCGCCGCCTGACCTCTCGCTCGTCGGCGGTCGATTTGGGAAGCCCTGCGGCGGTGCGATAGACGCCGTAGGCGTTTTCGTCCTCGATTGCCAATGCGAGGAAGCGGTGGCGCAACTGAGCGGCGGCACGTTGGGCGTCGGTCAACGCCGTTTCTGCTTCGACCTCCAGCGGGCGAGCCAGAGTCAGCCGGCAGACCATTTCGGCCAGAGCAGCGGCAAAGGCGGCCGTGGTGGCCGCCACGCTGCCGCCACCCGGCGTCGGCTCGCCGGTGGCGACGGCCGCGGCGTACTCGACAACCGACCGAGACCGTCGGCCTGTTGGGAGATCCTTTTCGGTTGCCAATGCTCCGTCACCCGACCGCGTGGATGCCCCGAAGTCCTCCATCCGCGTCTGCCGGGCATAGTAGCCCATCTCGGCGCGCCAATCACCGCGTCCATCCGATCCCGCGCGAAACTCAGGACATCGACGACGGCCGAAATTCGAGGAGGTCGCCGGCGCGGACGTCGACGGATGCGGCGACGCCTCCCGTCATCTCGATCACCGCCGCCGCGTTGGTGAAGTCGAATCGCCAGGGCCGCATCGACGGACGGACCTTGACGACCCGATTCTGCTTGTCCAGGTAGATCAGGTCGATCGGGAAGCGCATGAACTGCGTGTGGATGCCCTTCGCCGGTCGGAAGAGCATGCCGTGGCCGTCGGGCAAACCGCTGCGAAGCATCAATCCACGAAAACTCCGCCACGGTCCCTTCGCCTCTTCGATCGCCGAGCCGACCACGCGGCCCGTGCGCGTATTCACCACCTGGTGGACAGGTACCGCCATCTTCGTACTCCCGCAATGCGCCAGCAGTCCGCGGGACGCGTCGGCGTACCCGTGTCTGGCTTATACGGGTCGAAGCGCCGTCTGTGTATGCCCCAATCGTCTTGGGCAGACAATGCGGCAGAGCGATGGCCATCAGGGCCCGGCTCGGACGGCGGAGACCGCGGCCTTGATGTTGGCGGCCGGGGTGTCGATCGGGATCACGCAACCGGGGGCAACGATCAAGCCGCGACCGTCGGTGGCGGCAATCGCCTCTGTCACTTCGGCGGCGACGGCCTCGGCGGACGCGGTGGCGATCGCTTGCTCGTTAATGCCGCCGGCGACGCAGCGACCGCTCCGCACCCTGCCCACCGGCAGCGACGGTTCCGCGCGACGGTCGTGCCAGTTGACGATCTGAACCGGGTACTCCGCCTGGAGGTCGAACATCGGTCGCGTCCCGTGCAGGTGGAGCAGCACGATGGCGTCCGCGGGCACCGCCGCCAGCACCGCCAAATCGAACGTGAGACCGAACTCGCGGTAGGCATCGAGCGACATCACGGATTCGTCGGCACACTGGGTCGCGAAGAAGAATCCGTCGGCGCCGGCTTCTCGCGATGCCTTGACGCACTGGCGGGTCACGTCGGCGATCAGTTCCAAAGCGTGCCGCAACTCGTCGGGGTGGGACCGGCTGTGCTCGACCGCCTGGGCGTTGGAGAGTTTCATCGCGACGGTCAACGGGCTGAAGATCGTGTGCAACAGCGGCACGTCCGGTTCGAGTGCCGACCGCGTGCGGTCGACCGCCGCGATGACGCGGCCGTTGAATCCTTGCCGGACGTCGAGCGGTTTGAGCGAGGCCCAATCGCCCGGAGCGGAGATCGGGAAGCGCTTCGTCGTGCGTGTCCCGCCACGCGCGCCTTCGTAGACGGTGACACCGCCCCAGTCGATGATCGGGTAATCGCCCGGCGGCATGAACTTGACGAGGTCGAACCCGAAGCGACGTTGCCAGTCGATGGTGGCGGCCGCGAGGTCCTCGGCCGTCTGGTCCCGTTCCGGGAAGTGCTGCCAGAGACTCACCGGCGGGCGATCGACCGGTTGCCCCGCGATTGCCGCCTGGACGCGCTCTCGTGCCGACATCGGAGAAGGTGCGGTCATCGTCGTCTACGCCTTTCGCGAGGCGGCGAGGAGCGCTTCGAGCTCGTGCACGAAGCGCTCCTCGTCGACGAATTCCAATCGGTAATCCGATTCGTGGATGCTCGGAGCCGGCGGCAGCACGAACCGCACCCAGCCGTCTTCGGCCCCGCGGCAGAGAAGGTCGGTGACCTTGGCCTCGAACCGGTTGTACGGCATGTCCGGGGTCAGAACACGGTAATACTGCTCACCCATGCCGTTGCGCGTCCAGATCAGCCGGACGAGCTGGCGGTGCTTGGTGCGGAGGTCCGAGGCGACCAATTCGGTGGCCATCAACCCACGCAGGATCGCGTTGAACTTGCCCATCGGTCGGACCGGCGAGTCGCAGATCGGGCAGCGACCGTCCGGCACATCGGCGTGCCGGAAGCTGCGCCGGCAGGCATCGCACCACAGGTAGGTTTTCTCGGGCGATGTCGCGTTCATGGCGGGAATGGTCCCGGAATCCGATCGGGGCGTCAAATGAAGAACCCGACCGAGGTTGCGTCGGCCGGGTTCGACCTCTCCCGTTGGCGCCCGCGCGCGTTCGCTAGTTCCGCATGCTGCGCTGCTCATATCGCTCGTAGCCGCCGCCGCGGCCGACGTTGACGGCACCCGGCTGCTCGCCGGCCTTGTCGGCCCACTTCTGGATCAGGTGCGTGATGTAGATCCCGCCGATCATCATGGCGAGGGCGATTGCCACCTCGATGGTGTCGGCGAGCACGCCGTAGTGGGCGAGGTTGTCGATCCGCACGTTGCCGAGCCACTCGATCGCATCTTTCATCGTTCCGTGTCTCCTGATGGCCGGGGATCGTTACTTGACGGTCAACGTGCCAACCATGCCGGCTTCCTTGTGACCCGGCACGGCACAGTAGAACTGGTAGGTGCCGGCCGGGGCGTTGACGACGATGGTTTTCGTCGACCCGCCCGCAACGTCGCCGGATTTCACGTTCAACGCATCGATGTCGAAGGTGTGGACCGAACTGCCGGTGTTGACGAGGTTGATCGTCACGTCGGTGTTGGCCGGGATCGTGATCGCGGTCGGTTGGAAACCGATGTCGACCATCGTGACCGTCGGACCGGGCGGAGTCGCACCGGTCGGGGTCGGCGAAGCCGCACCGGCGCCGGGAGTCGCCGTCGGGGTCTTGCGCGGATCGGTCGGGTCTGCGGTCGGATAGCCGCCGGCGGTGGCGACGGCCTCGTTGTAGACCTTGTTCCAATCGACGTGCTGGATCATCGTGACCAATTCTTCGATCTGCGCGTCGTTGAGCGGACCGCCGTTCGCTTCACCCCAGGCAGGCATACCGACGTTGAGCCGGCCGTCGTGAATGGTCTGAGAAATCACGGTCGCCCGCGCATCGACCCCGCCGGGCACGGGAGAACCGTCGGCCTGGATGCCCTGTTGGTTTTGGAGTGTCGCGAAGGTGTTGCCGCCGAGCGGCGCGCCGATTCGGCCGGTGCCCGCTTCGCCCGGCGTCAAGTAGCCTTCACCGGCTGGTCCATGACACCGCAGGCACAACGAGAGGTAGTTGGCCGTCGCGCGTTCGATCGCGTCGTCCTGCTGCGACTGTTCCTCGGCGGCGATCCGGTTGTTCTCGTCCGCCAGGTAGAGCACCAGCACGGTGGCGAGCGCCACGAGTCCGACGATGACGACGGTTGCCAGCTTTTGAACTGCCCCCACGCCTGCGTACTCCTGCCCTAGCTGCTCGCCGAAGCCCTGAACTCCCGTCGTCGTGCGCTAATTGCCGTCGCCGCCCACCACGATCATCCCGGATAGGGGACGGCCTGTGATGGTTCGTACTTGGCGCGCTGATTGATGTTGCCGGTATTGACCGTGATGCTGCCGTCGGCGTTCACGGACACGCCCATGTAGTCCATCGAACGGGGCGCGGGTCCGCCGGTACGGGTGCCGTTGTAGTCGTACACGCTGCCGTGGCACGGGCAGTGGAAGGCAGATGGGCTATCGACCGGCCCAACCCACGGCACGGTGCAACCGAGGTGCGGGCACTTCCAATAGAGAGCCAGGAGTCCGTCGTCGTTGTGGACGAGGTAGAACTTCCCTGGTGTGTAGGTGAACGGAACGCCTTTCACATCAGGGATATTCGTGGCGGCGACGTCGAGCGCCTTGCCGAAGGCGGTCGTCTTGTTCGGCCAGAAGAAGCGGACGAACCCGACGGTCAACTCGGTGACGATGATGATCACGGACCCGAGCGCGGCGTTGCGGATGAAGCCGCGTCGCGTCACCGACCGCGATCGTTGCGGGCCGATGTGGAAGCGGCCGAGCAGTCCAAGCAGGCGAGCGCCGAGCCCGCCCGCGAACAAACCGAACAAAGTCCGCAACAACGATCGCATCGCCGTCTGCCTCTACCTTCGTCGAGCGACCGTCCGAACGCGGCCGCGCGGTTGAGCGGTTTAGTGGTGCGTCAGCGGCAGGTTCCACGGCCAGGTCAGGTTTTGGCCTTCGCCGCGGAACGAGGTGCCGAAGATCGTCAAGACCCAGTACGTGACGAAAAACCCGGTGAACAGCGCGATGATCATCTCACGCCGGGTCGGGCGGAAGATCGCCTGCACGAGCCCCATCAGGATGCCGATGGTCCCGAGCATGACGATCGACGGGAAAACCTGGCCGTAGATGATCTCGGGGGCACCCCTGTCGACGAGCCATTGCTTGATGCCCCAGCCCTGGAAGTGCTCGGTGCCGATGAACTCGTCGCCGACGATCATCAGGGGCACGACGATGACCGTGAAGACCGTCGTGAAGGCGACGATTTTTCGCCCTTTGGCCGAGGTGCCGAGGATGCCGACGCCGAGCGGGCTGCGGTCGATGTACGGGATGGCCGCGATCGCGACCAGTGCGATCGTCGGGACGGTCACGCCGGCGAGACCGGGATTCATATGGAGGAGGAGTTCCTGGAGATTCAGGAAGTACCAGGGTGCCTTCGACGGGTTGGGGGTATGGTTCGGATTGGCATGCTCGGTGAGCGGGGCGCTGACGAAGATCGAGAGAAACGTCAGGATGCCCAGGAACACCGTGGCGCAGACCGCCTCGACGACGACGAGCGACGGCCAGACCATCACCTCGTCTTCGGCCAGGTCGGTCGGCCGCGCGAGGGCGCGCCCGCGCACCAGCTCGAGTAGCTTCTGCCGTTTCGCCTCGTCGATCTGCGACGGAACGCCGCCGGCCGGACCCGGTCGCTGTACCAACTCCGCCATCGTCGTTCTCCCTGTCTCAGGTCCGAAATCCCACGTTTCAGGTCTCAGGTCTCAGGTCTCAGGTTCGTTGTCTCCTTGCGACGTGAGGACCAGGGACTTGCGACTCGTCTCCTACAGCGGGCCGGAGATGCCGCCGTCTTTGCGGATCCGCCAGAAGTGGACGGCCATCAGGAAGGCCGCGATCAGTGGTAAGAAGATGACGTGCAGGGTGTAGAAGCGGATCAGCGTCGGTTGGGCGATCTCGTTGCCGCCGCGGAGGAGGAAATTGATCTTGGGACCGAGGATCGGCGCGGCGCCGCCGATGTTGGTGCCGACCGTAATCGCCCACATCGACAACTGGTCCCAGGGGAGGAGGTATCCGCTGAAGGAGAGGAGAAATGTGGTGACAAGGAGAAGCACGCCGATGACCCAGTTGAACTCCCGCGGTGGTTTGTAGGAGCCGGTATAGAACACTCGGCCCATGTGGAGAAAGACCGAGATGACCATGCCTTGTGCGGCCCACCGGTGCATGTTGCGCATCAACGTGCCAAACGTGACGCTCGCCCCGAGGTCCTTCATGTTTTGGTAGGCCTGGTCGGTCGCCGGCACGTAGTAGAACATGAGGAGGACGCCGGTCATGGTGAGGACGAGGAAGAGGAAGAAGGAGAGCCCGCCGAGGCAGAAGGTGTAGGTCACCTTCGTCGCGTAACGTTTGATCTTGACCGGATGGATGTGGAGGAAGACGTTACTCGCGATGATGAGCGCCTGGTTGCGCTGGGTGTCGGGGTAGCCGTGGCGGACGACCGATCGCCAAAGCGCCGAGCCGGTAATCCGATCGGCCAGCGTCTGCTCACGCCTCATTCCGTTCCCTCCTCAGGAACCAGCTCCCGCACGTCGCGGAGTGCGCGGTTGTCGTGCTCGCTTCGCCGCCCGTCCTCCCGTGTGCCGAACCCCGTTTTGCGTCGTCGTTGCACATGCTGGACTTCGGCACAGGGCACCGGAGTATTGTGGGCCGGACGGGTGAGCCGGTCAAGCCAATTGTATCGGAATGCACGGCCCGGACGGAGTGGCGCGTGGCAAGTCGAAAGTGGCAAGTCTTATGCGTGCCGAAGCACCGCAACCGGTCCGGCCAGATCGTACGACTTGCCACTTGTCACTTGGAACTTGCCACTTCGGGTGGGCGCGACAGGACTTGAACCTGTGACCTCGCGGATGTGAACCGCGCGCTCTAACCAACTGAGCTACGCGCCCGCTGCTGGCCGGAAGCATAGCACAGGACCGGCGGTGGCGCGCCTTCGCCATGCGGAGCCAGGATGGCCTCATTCGGCCGCAACGGCGATGCAGTCGACCTCGACCAGGACGCCGAGGGGGAGTTTTCCTGCCTGGATGGTGCTGCGACCGGGCGGATTATCCGTGAACCAGCGTCCATAGACGGCATTGAACGCGGCGAAGTCGTCGAGATTGGCCAGGTAGCAGGTCGTTTTCACCGCGCGGTCGAGCGACGTTCCGGCCGCTTCGAGGATCGCGGCGAGGTTCTGCATGACGCGCTCGGTCTGTTCGGTGATGCCGCCCGCGACGACCGACTTCGTTGCCGGATCAAGGGGAATTTGTCCGGCGGTGAAGACGAAACCGTTGGCCTTGATCGCTTGCGAGTACGGTCCGATCGCCGCCGGCGCTCGATCGGTCGCGATGACCTCGTTTGGCATGGTGCCTCGCCTTTGCCGAGCGCGGTCGGCAGTTCGTCCTCGTCCGGTCTCGAGACGACGGTCGCCCATCCGGGCGCGGCAGTCTAGCAATGCGGTCGTGCGGCTGGCAATGGCCGTCTGGTGACGAGAGACGCCAGGGCAAGTCGATCCTTGACACGACCGTTGGAGATCACTATGATTCGCCGGCCCTCGACGACGGGCGGCCGGTTGCGAAAGCGATGCGGCGGTGTCGGGGTGTCGAGTTTTCCTTGACACGGGGGCACCTTGTACGTATAATTCCCGAGCCCTCGACGACAGGGTTCCCGCTAGAGTCCACACGGACGATAGCTTTTGCACGTTTACGAAGCTGGCGTGGGTCCCGTGCCGTGGTGGCGGGGATCGGGCGCCGAAGACGGAGCGAGCGGATGTTGGGCGTGGGTCGCGTCCGGTGGACGCGGACGCCGCGCGGGTGGCCGGTGGCGCGCGAGGCGCGCCGGCCGCGAAGCAACAACGAAGCAACGGCGCACCCCTTCAACAAGGGTGGCCGAGGAGTTTTGGTGGAGAGTTTGATCCTGGCTCAGGATCAACGCTGGCGGCGTGCCTAATGCATGCAAGTCGGACGGGCGGCCTTTCGGGGCCGTCACGTGGCGGACGGGTGAGGAGCGCGTGGGCCAGCTGCCCCGGGGCGGG
>DATBFX010000450.1:0-27083 GCA_036558305.1 Thermomicrobiales bacterium
GCCGCCGTTTCGTTGCTCTTCGTTGTTGGCTCATCTGGAACATCACCGCGGCGAGGCTCGCGGCGTGTGGTTGGTCGGCGCCGAGGTTGCGAACGCGGCGCTCTGCCTCCTCGTAGCACGCCGCGTCGTCACGGTCGCCGATCACCCAAACCGTCGCGACCGTCTCCCCGCGATTGACGGCAAAGACGATCCGCCAGTTGCGATCGCCGACGACGATTTTGCGCCAGCCGATCAGACCGCGTCCCAGCGGGAGGCCGGCTTCTTTGCCCACCTCCTCCAAGCGGATCAGCTTCTTGAGGAAGAGTGACAAATTGCCGGTCGCCGCGTATTGGACGAGGTCAGCAACCGCGTCGTCGATGAGTTCGACCCGGATCGGCTCGTTCGGCTCCGGTAGGTTGACCCAGGAGCGCGATCCAATCCCCGGCGACGCGGAGCTCGGGGGCGCGGAACTCGGCGGTACGCGGCGGCGCTGCTCATTTGGGGATGCCCGTTCCCCCGGTGCACTCACCGCCCACCTGGGGAAGTCACGGCAATACTCGATTCGTCGGTACGTCGATGGGCCCACGACGCGTCCACGTGTACTCCGATAGCTACTCTTCGGCGTGTCGCCGGGCGGCGGTTGCGTGCGCCCGGCCGGACCACGGCACGCGGTATGATCGTCGCCGGTCGGCGGACGACCCGGATCGGTGGACCGGCGTCACCGGCCGCTCGCGCGTCTTGAAGGACGGCCGATGCTTCGCACCGTCACCGCCACCCGCTACGTGACGCCGCTGCGCGAGGGGGGGTCGCTCCCGGCCATCGTCGAGGCCGACGACGATGGCATGTACGTGCTCAAATTCCGCGGGGCGGGACAGGGACCGAAGGCGTTGATCGCCGAACTCGTGGCCGGCGAGATCGGGCGCGTCCTCGGCTTGCCGGTGCCGGAGTTGGTCTTCGTCGAACTCGATCCGGTCTTCGGCAATGCCGAACCGGACCCGGAGATCCAGGATCTGCTCAAAGCCAGCGCCGGGCTCAATCTGGCCCTGGACTACCTCCCCGGTTCCCTCGCTTTCGTCCCCGCTGCCTCACCGCCGCCCGATCCTCACCTCGCGGCGCGGGTGGTCTGGTTCGACGCCTACGTCACCAACGTCGATCGCACGCCGCGCAATCCCAACCTGCTGCTCTGGCACCGCAACCTCTGGTTGATCGACCACGGCGCCGCGCTCTACGTCCACCACACCTGGTCCGATCCCGACGGGCGCAGCCGTTCGCCTTTCCCCCAGATCGCCGACCACATCCTGCTGCCCTTCGCGGCGCCGATTCCCGACGTCGCCGCGGCGATGGGCGCGTACCTCACACCGGACGTCCTTGGGGCGATCGTTGCGCTCATTCCGGAGACCTGGCTCGAGGCCGGGTCGGATTTCGTCGACCCGGCGGCCCATCGTGCCGCGTACGTGGGCTATCTGACCCGCCGCCTCGCCGCGGCCGACGTCTTCGTCGAGGAGGCCGAGCGTGCCCGAGTCAACCGCGCCCTCGCTCGTGCCGTTTGAGTACGTCGTCCTGCGCGTCCTCCCCCGCGTCGAACGCGGAGAATGCCTCAACGTCGGGGTCATCCTCGTCTGCCGGGCACACCGCTTTCTGGAGGCGCGGGTGGAACTGGACCGTCGCCGCCTGACCGCCTTCGCCCCCTACCTCGACGGCGAGACCGTCGACCTCATCGCCCGGCAACTCGCCCTCGTCCCCCGCATCTGCGCCGGCGACCCCGCGGCCGGTCCGATCGCCGCGCTGGGACTCGGCGAACGCTGGCATTGGCTGGCGGCGCCGGCCAGCACCTTGCTCCAACCGGGCGCGGTCCACACCGGACTCTGCCTGGATCCTGCCGCGGAACTCGCCTGCCTCTTCGAGGAGATGGTGCGCCTGCCCGGTTCGGAGTCTGGAGTTGGCGTCTGACGCGGCGGCGCTCTACGGTCCGGCGATCCCGTCGATTTGATCGCCGCCGGCGTCCGGATCGTAGAGACCGCCCCAGAGATCGTCGGTGTCGATCGTGGCGATCGCCGGTGCCGCCACCGGACCCGTTCCGATCGGGTTGTTGCTGTTCGAAAGCGCCGTGTGGATCTCGCGATCGACGAGCCGTCCACCCACATACTTCGCCGTTGCGAGGGAACCCACGAAGAGGGCGCAAAAGAGGCCGCAATAGACGAGCTTTTCGAGCCCGCCGGCGCCGGGCTTGCGCGGGGTCGGTGGCGCCAGGGGAGCGTGCGCGGTGACCGGCGGCGCCTTGGCCGGAGCGACGCCGGCCGCCGCCATCCGCGCCAGCCACTCGTCCAGACCGACCCCGGTCCGCGACGCAAACTCGTCTTCGGAGGCGACGCCGAGTTGGTCCTGGAGCGCATAGATCCGGCTCCACTCCTTGCTGCTGGTGTGGTCGAGTTCCTGCTGGAACCAGGCGCGGGCCGCGGCCAGCGCCTCCGGCTGCGTCTCGCCGACGCCGATCAGCAACGGCGGCTTCTCGGGATGGGGTTGGATCGTGGCCGCGTAGCGCATCGCCGTCCTCCGGGGGCGGTGACCGAGGGCGGAATAGGGCGGAAGGCGGAAAGCGGCCGCCTTGCCCCGCCTTCCGCGGACTTATTCCCCCATCATTGTTCCGACGTCCCGACGGCGACGAAAGCGACCCCGGTGAGAAGAACGGCACGAATCAGGACGGTACGGTATGTCTATCCCAGATCAGTCACGACCGATGCTCTTCCCCGCACCGTCGTGCCGCGGCAAGCCCGAATCGACGCCTCATCGGCGGCGGAGCGGTCAGAGCTGAAGGATGAACCCACCGGTGATGCGCGTCTGGACGATGTCGAATTGCGGTTCGAGATGCCGCAACTTGCGGCGCAGTCGATCGACGAGGCGGTCGAGGGCGTCCTCGTGCCGCGGTGCGGCGTTGCCCCAAATCGCTTCCGCACACTCCGGGCGAGCGCAGACGGCGCCGTCGGATTGGTAGAGGTAGTGGAGCAGGCGAAACTCGTCCGGCGAGAGATCGAGCGACCGGTCGTAGAGGGTAAACCGGAGCCGCCGGTCGTCGAAGACGAGGCGGGGCCGGTCATCGCGCGGCGCGGCGTGACGACTCGGGAGGGGATCGGCGAGGGCGTGCTCGTCGACGAAGCGCAACTGCGGTTGCGGCTCGCCCAGTCCGATCAAATCGCGGTGCGCCAGGAACCGCGAGGTACGCAGCAACTCGCCGTTGAGGTACGTCCCGTTCCGGCTATCGGTGTCGCTCAGCCGGAACGACTCGCCTTCCCGCACGATGACCGCATGGTGGCGGGAGACGGCATCGCGCACGACGACGATCGCGTTCTCCGCGGCACGGCCGATCGTCCACGACGGACCGACGAGCGTCAGGTGCGGTGGCCGCACGTCGCCGTGCACGGCGACGAGGCGCCAGCCCAGACGGGGCGCTCTTTCACTCTGCTGATCGCTCGCTCGATCGGCGCCGCTCGCCGGCATGACAGTGCCCTCCGGCTGCCATCTGGCGACCTCCCTGGCCCCGGCATGCTAGACAGGCAGCGATGCCGCGGCAAGCACCGGTCATGAGAAACCGGTCCCGCTGCTGGGTAGATAGCGCCGATGAAGAAGACGCGGAACGGCGACGAGGGCGGCGCTGGAGCCGCCCTCGTCGACCGATGACCGATTGCCGTCGTACCGCTTAATCCGACAGCGCGAAATGTTCGGACGTTCTATTACTGGAACAAGAATCCGGGTTGGTCCGAGGAGAGGAGGGCCGAAACGAGCAGGACCAGCGGCTCGTCGCCGGGGTTGTGCATGATGTGGGTCGTCACCTTGCTGTAGGAGACCGAATCGCCGGGGTTCATCATCACCTCGACGTTCGGTGTCGGGGTTTCGGCGACCGGTGTGCCTTCGGTGGCGGCGCGGGTGATGACCGCATCGCCCTCGCCGAACGTGGTGCCGAAGGTGCCGGACTCGACGTAGAGGATGACTTGACCGGGGTGGACGTGCCGCGGGATAAGCGCACCGGGCGCCATCGTGATCCGGAGCAAGACGAGCGAGTATCCCGGTGCGTTCGCCGGCATGCCGCTGCCAAGTTGTTCGATCGTCACACCGGCGAACGGATCGGGGGTTGGACTGGCCTCTTGCGCCCTTGCCGCCAACGGCGCCAGGACGAACACCGCGGCAAGCGCGAGGATGCGGATGCCGATAGCCATTTGCCGACGCATGGCAAACTCCTTTGACGCTCTGTCGATCGATCGTTTGCGATTCCTGTTTTGCGGCCCAATCGGACTCAGCGGTAGAAATACGGATCGAGCACGGAGACCTTCGTGATCCGATCGACGGGCAGACCGTTCCGCTCCGCCGCTCGCCGGATCGACTCCGGGTCGGGACCGTCGTAGACACAGAACGTCGTCTTCTTGTCGTCGCTGACGTACGATTGGAGCCAGGTCACACCCTGCGCGGCGTTGCGATCGACCACACCCAGGCACGCCGCCGCGCCGTCCTCGTTGACCGGGATGATCAAACCATCGGGAAACGTCCGTTCCACCACGTAGCGGGGCACAGCCGCACCTCCTCTCGCTGGGTCGCCCGCCGGTCCCTCCGGCGCGACACCAGCTTGCGGTGTCGGCACCTCCTCCGCATCGGGACACGCCCCTATGTTGGCCTGCCTAGACCCTCATATTGGCCAGCACAGTCCTGAGCCAAACTGTCTCATCCTGAGCCTGCGAAGGACCTCTCTCCGTCCGTGCGGTTCTCACGCAACCGGCGTCAACAGAAACACCTGCTCCCCGTCGGGTCCCTGACCAAAGCCGACGATCTGGCCGGCGTCGTTGATCGCCCAGGCGCCGAGCAAGGCCCAGCCGCTGTCGGAGGGGATCAGGGTGTTGAGGTCGATCATCGTGCCGTTCTGCCAGAGGAACGCCACCCGCCCGTAGTCGCCGTAGCCCTCGACGAGGCCGACGACCTGAGCGGCGCTGTTGATGTCGGCGGCGTAACTCGAATCGCCGCCCTCGGGGAGTACGCCGAGGTTTGTCAGCTTGTCCTTTTCCCAGAGGAACGCGCGGTTGTGACCGTCCTTGAGGCTGGAGGTACCGACGATCTGACCGCCGTCGCTGATCCCGGTCGCGATGCTGCCGTCACCGCCCAGGGTGCCGAGATCGGTGATCGCGTCCCCGTCCCACAGAACGGCGTGGGTTCCGGCTCTGACACTCGTCACGACGTCGACGATTCCCACCCCCGGCGTGAGTGACCCCGGCGTAGGGTTGGCCCCACCGACGATCTGCCCGGCCGCGTTGAGGTCGGTGGCGAAACTCTCGCCGTCGTTCCCGCCGAGACTGCCAAGGTCGGTCGCCTCGTCCTTGGACCAGAGACAGGCGTGGATGCGGTTGGCCACGTCACCGCTCTCCGCGGTGGTCGACCAACCGACGATCGCGTTCTTGTCGTTGATCGCGAACGCGACGCTGTTGTTGCCACCGAGACTCTTCAGCGGCGTCGACACGCCCTTCATCCAGACGACCGCGGTCGACGTGTACGCCTTGACGTCGGCCCGCGTGTAGCCGACGGCGCGCCGCCCCTTGTTGATGTCGTTGGCCGACCCGATCTCGCCCTCGGCGCCCAGATACTTCGGTTTGCCCTTGCGCCAGCTCAAGGCGTAGGCCGGATAGTCGGTCCCGATGGCGGCCTCGACGTCGCCGGCGACGTCGCCGGACTCGTTGATCGCGACCGCCGCCGCACCGACGATGCGGTCGGTGCCGTCGGGTTGAAGCAGCGGCAACTCGCTGACCGTGTAGCCCGGCGGCGTGTCTTGCCGGGCGACGGCGCGACCGGCAAGCGCCGGACCGGCGGAGATCAGAACGACCAGTGCCATGACGGCTCGGGTCGCAGCGGTACGGATCACGGGCGCTCCTCCTCGTATGGGTGGGCAATGGGCGACCGACGGCACGTGTTCGTGCCCCACATCTTTTGCATCGGATTCTACCCAAAGCTCTGCGCGCACCCCGTTTCGTGCCCGGTCGTCATGTAAAAACCGGCACGAGCCTGGTGCCCGCGTCCTCCCGATGGCGATGGCTCGGCCTGTTGAGCGATCGCTGACGGCGGACGATGTTACGTCGTGATCGGAGTCAGGACGAACCCGCGTTGCCTGCCTTTGTTGTATCCGAAGCCAACGATTTGGCCCTTGTCGTTGATACCGTAGGCGGTGGTCAGCACCCAGCCGCTATCCGCCGGGATCAGGCCGTTCAAGTTGACGATCTTGCCGTCCTGCCAGATGACCGCCAGGAGTTTGACGGAATTCGGGTTGTCGGCGGCGTTCGGATCCGCCGCGGAACCGGAGACGACGCCGTCGGCGTTGATGTCCCACGCAAAGCTGGTGTCGCTGCCCGGCAGGGTGCCGAGGTCGGTCATCGTGCCGCTGTCCCACAGGAAGGCATGGGTCCCCGCCGCGCCAAATTGACCGTCGGCGGTCGTCGTCGAATGCCCAACGATCTGCCCCGCCTCGTTGATCGACCGTGCCAGACTCGTCGTCCCTCCGAGGACGCCGAGATCGGTCGCTTTGTCCCCGTCCCAGAGCGTGGCGTGACTCCCAAACCCGCTGCCGACGATTTGCCCGCGATTGGTGACGGCGTTGGCGATGCTGCGGTCTCCCGCGGTCGGAAGTGCCGTCACGTGGCCGTCATCCCAACGACAGGCAACGACCGGTCCGCCGGCCGAGGTGCTGGACCCTCCGACGACGACACCGTCGTCGTTGATGCCAAACGCCTGTGCGTTGTCGCCGCCGAGCTTCGGCAGCACCGTCGTTGCCTTGCCATCCCAAACCGCCGCCGCCGATGTCTGCGGTGAATCGGCGAAGAAGCCGGCGCCCTGCCCCGCCTTGTTGACCGCCCAGACGGTACTGGCCCGGTCGTCCCCGTCCGTGAGATCGCTCAGCTTGCCCTTGCGATAGGTAACCGCCCGATTGGTCCCGCTGTCCGCATTGAACGAGATCCCGACCGCGACTCCCTTCTCGTTGATCGCAAAGAGAAGACTGCTGGTGTCTCCCTCGATCACACCGATGTTCTTGATGGTGTACCGAACCTCGGAGTCTTGGGCGCCTACTGGTTGTGGCCCGATCAACGCGGGTATCCCGGTGAGCATCGTCGGCAGCAACAGCGCGGCGATCAGGTGAAGGAGTGATCGGCGCCTCATCCCGGCATCGCTCCGCGAGTGGTGCAATGCGACCGCCGATGGGGGCAGCATTCCGCCACTCATCTATCTCGATCCATCCGAGTTTTGTGGGAGACTAGAAGAATTGTCAAGAATTTGCAACGTGAGGGGCGCGGCAACGTCGACGCCGTCATGTTTCGAACAGCGGACAGACTGCATCCGCACGGAGTCGCTACGACATCCATGTTGTGGAGGCACGTTCGTGGAGTTCCGCATCGCCTTCTATCGCGCGGCGAACGGCGAAGCTCCAATCGTAACCTTTCTCGACGACTTGAGGCGTAGACAGCCGGCGCTTCACCGACTCGTCATCGCCGGTCTCGGCGAATTGCGGTCGAGTGACTATCACGGTCCACCACTGACGACCCGAATCGACGCCAGTGGCATCTTCGAGCTACGCGCCGGCAGCACCGACGCCGCCCGCGTGTTTTTCTTCTTCCAACCAGCCCAGGAGATTGTCTGTACCAATGGCTACGTCAAGAAGACTCAGAAACTCGACACCGGCGAACTCGACCGCGCGAGAAGATAGAAGTCGGATCGGGAGACGAGACCCCATGCAGCGACCGACTGAGAAGCAAGACGACCTCGACGCGTACCTGGCCACCCTCGACGATGAGGAGCGCGCCGAAGTTGCGACCGCCGAAGCCACAATCGATATCGCCGTTCTGCTCCATCGCGCCCGTGAACACCGGGGATTGAGCCAATCCGCAGCGGCGGCGCGGACGGGTTTCGCTCAGCATGCGATCAGCCGCATCGAGCGACCCAACTCGAACGTGCAATTGGCAACGCTGCAAAGGTATCTCGGCGCCCTCGGCTACGACATCGAGATCGTGGTTAGGGAACCCGACACCGGCGAAGTCGCGGCGAGGACAACCATTCCGGCGCATTCGTACTGAGCCATCCTAGTCAACGTCGCTCGGTACCCGGTTGCGCAGGAGCGTTTCACGCAGCGTCGTCAACATGACTCGGCCAGTTGGCAATTCGGCATACCACGACGTCCACCCGTTCACCGAGCGCCGTCCGAGAAGGTCGGCAAACACGCGATCCGAGAGCGAGCGATAGCTCTTGTCTTGCCAAAGGAGCTCGCCCGATTCGGTGAGCGTTGCTGTCGCAACATCGCGCGAGCCGCTCGAAAGGACAGGCGCGTGTGCGGTCGGAGGAGTTGTGCGGCTATCAGGTCGCGCAACGTGATGCCAAAGTAGCTGTTGGTACGACGGAGGTCAGACGCGTAGTTTCGCGCGCTCTCGATAAGTTGGAGGAGGGACTCATCAATTTCGCCCGCACTCGATACGTGAGCGATCTTGGTGATACGCGTCCAATGAAACTCACGCTGGTTGTCGGCAAGTCGTTCGTGAGTCGCCTCTTTCGGCAGAGAGAGACCCATGACGAGCCCCCCTGCTCGGGGATAGACGGCCAAAAAGGTTTGACCTTCCGCAAGTGCCGCGATGTACTGCTTCAAATCGCGCCACTTTGTCTGCGGCCAGCGCTGACTGATCGATCGACGAAGCTCTTCGAAGACCTCTCGTAATGCTTCATGCCTACCGGCGAACAACTCGTGCGGTGTGGACGATCGCCGAAGAGGAGTGGTGTCAGACGGGGGTGACCCCACACCCGCAACGCGGGGGCGGGAGACGGCCTTCCTGTCCGAGATGGAGGCCGCCATCCGCGCCGGAGTTAGAGCCGAGCTCGGTGTCCCAAGAAGGTGCCCAAACCAGTGGACGATGTCTTGAGGGAGCGAGGAGATCTCCGCGTCGGCTAACTCCCGGCGCAATTGTCGAACCGTGGCGGATTGTGGGTTGAGAATGATCTCCCGAATGGCCGCGTCAAGGCGACGGCGCTGTAACCAGGCCCGTGTGCCGGTTGGCGACAACATCTGCTCGCGCGAGAGAAAGCGCATGTCGTCGAATAGCGTGTCGAATTCCTCGTCGTTTGACGGCGCCAAGAGATCCATCATCAATACGCGCTTCGCCGAGAGATCGGGCTTCAAGAACGTGTTGAAGAGATGGATCTCCCGGCCGTTCGTGACCGCTGCCCACTCGATGCCTTCGATCGAGCAGTATTGAATCAGTTGTGCCGCGTGCTTCTCCGTGATGGCTGTTTGGAGCGACTTCGCTTCGACGGCGAACACGGGGCCACCGGGTCCAAACATCACGTAGTCGATGAATTCCTGGGACTCTCGAACGTAATACTCCCGAACGACGATGCCGATGCCTCTCCAACCGAGCGCAGCGAGCAGCGGATCGATGAAATGGGCCTTGGTGTCGGCCTCGGTAAGCTTCGGCGGCGCCTCTTGGGCGAGAAACGCTTTCGTTTCGGTGAGGACCTGGCGTATTGCCGCCTTTGCGTCCTCCATCTTGCCGCAACTCCGTTTCGAATCTGGCAAACAAAGGTCATTTCGGCGTAGCCCCGTCTATGATCGCACAACCCTGATCAGCAGCGAACCCAAGTGCAAAGCGATCTTCCACATGCGTTATGACGCACGCGCAATGAGCGTCGGCCTCATCGTCGGCAAGGGAATCGGCTCGCCGAGTTCACGGGCGGTTTCAAGCCAGGCGGCCATCGCGAGCCGCACTTCCCGCAACGCAGCCTCGGGAGTGGGACCGTGTGCCGAACAGTATTTCAAATCCGGCACGTCGGCGATGTATGCCTCGACTTCACCCGACCAGAAGATCTCGATGGGATATTCGGTCATGCTTCTGCCAACGACGAGGAGCGGTCCGAACACCAAGAAACTGACCGCCCCTCGTCTTTCGGTCACCCCTCCAACAGCAACGTCGTCGGGTCCTCCACCAACTCCTTGACGCGGACCAGGAAGCGCACCGCCTCGCTGCCGTCGACGATCCGGTGGTCGTAGGAGAGGGCAACGTACATCATCGGCCGGATCACGACCTCGCCGTTGCGGGCGACCGGGCGCTGCTGGATTGCGTGCATGCCGAGGATACCGACCTGCGGCGCGTTGAGGATCGGCGTCGACATCAGCGAACCGAAGATGCCGCCGTTCGTGATCGAGAACGTCCCACCCAGCAACTCCGCCAGCGCCAGCTTGTTCTCCCGCGCCCGGGTGGCCAGATCGACGATCTCCTTCTCGATCTCGGCGAAGGTCTTGCGGTCGGCGTCGCGCACGACCGGGACGACCAGCCCTTCCTCCAACCCGACCGCGATCCCGATGTCGTAGTAGTGCTTGAGGACGATCTCGTCGCCCTGAATCTCGGCGTTCAGCTTCGGGAACGCCTTCAGCGCGCCGACGACCGCCTTCGTGAAGAACGACATGAAGCCGAGCCCGATGCCGTGCCGCTCCTGGAACGACTCCTTGCGGGCCTTCCTCAGGTCCATCACGGCCGACATGTCGATCTCGTTGAACGTCGTCAGCATCGCCGCCGTGTGCTGCGCTTCGACGAGGCGGGCGGCGATCGTCTGCCGCCGGCGGTTCATGCGGATGCGCTCTTCGCGGCGACCGTCCGAAGTTGAAGGACTGAGGACTGAGGACTGAGGACTGAGTTGAGTCGGCTCCGATTGCGGGGGAGCGACTGGTGCCGCCACGGGCGTGGGTTGCGGCGCGGCGACGGGTGACGGCGTCGGAGCGGGTGCCGGTTCGGAAGAGAGAAGGCGTGCCGCGTAGCCGAGGACGTCTTCGCGGGTGACGCGGCCGCCGGGACCGGTGCCGGGGACGCTGTTGACGTCGATGTTGTGCTCCTCCGCCAGTCGGCGGACGGCGGGCGCGGCCCGGCCACCGCCATCCACGGCGGTCTCGGCCGGTGCGGCACCCGCGGGGACCGCAGTCGGTTCCGCCGGAGGTACGGCCGCGGTCTCGGCGGGATTTGCCAGGGGCGCGGAGACGGCAACTGCGGTCGGTTCGGGCGCGGCGGCTTGGGCGGCGGCGCTCGCTTGCGCGCCGTTGGTCGCCACCCCTGCGCCTTCGCCGACGATGCCGAGGATCTCGCCGACCGTGACGACGTCGCCCTCGCGCTTGTCGATGCGCGACAACACCCCGTCTTCGGAGGCGGCGACGTCGAGGTTGACCTTGTCGGTCTCCAACTCGACCAGCGTCTCGCCGCGGCTGACGCTGTCGCCTTCGCTCTTCAACCACTGGCCGACGACCGCATCGACCAACGACTCGCCGAGCGGCGGCACCCGGATCTCGACCGGCATCGTCTCAACTCCCCAATACGAGCTACGAGCTTTGTGCTTCGAGCTTCGAGTAGATGATTGCTCCTAACTGCGCGCCTTGGCCGCTCGCTTCGCGGCGGGCGCTTCCGTCTTCCCGTTCGCGACTGCCGCGCCGTCTTTCGCCGTCCGGGTCGCTGCGCGGCCATTCGACTTCTTGGCGGCGGGCGCCGGTGGATCGGCAAAGGCGTCGGCGACGATCTGGCCTTGCTTCAAGGCGTGGAGATCGGCCGAACCCTCGGCCGGGCTGGCCCGCTCCGGGCGGCCGACGTAGCGCAGCAGGTCGCCGTTGCCGAGTTCGTCCTTGAGCAGCTTGCGCAACCGCGGTTCCATAAAGGTCCAGGCGCCCATGTTCTGCGGCTCCTCCTGGAGCCAGACGATCTCGGCCAGGTTCGGGTAACGGCTCAGCGTCTGCCGAAGCGCGGTCTGCTGGAACGGCGCCAACTGCTCGACCCGCGCAATCGCCACCCGTGGCGATTCCGACCGGTGCGGACTCGACTCCAGGTCGACCGCGACCTTGCCGCTGCAGAGGACGAGCCGCGTCACCTCGGTCTCGCGCCCGTCCGCCGACGGGTCGTCGAGGACGGGGCGGAAGGTCCCGGTTGCCAGGTCCTCAAGCGGCGACGACGCGAGTGGATTGCGAAGCAGACTCTTCGGCGTCATCAGGATCAGCGGTCGCGGGTCGATCGTCAGCAAACCGGCCTGCCGGCGCAGCAGGTGGAAGTACTGCGCCGCCGTCGTACAGTTGGCGACGCGGATGTTGTCCTGCGCGGCCAGTTGCAGGTAGCGCTCCAGGCGGGCACTCGAATGCTCCGGTCCCTGTCCCTCGTAGCCGTGCGGCAGCAGCATCACCAGCGCCGGGTAAGCCCGCCACTTGCTCTTCGCCGCCGCGATGAACTGGTCGACCATGATCTGGGCGCCGTTGCCGAAGTCGCCGAATTGCGCCTCCCAGAGCACCAATCGACCCGGCGTGTGAACGCTGTAGCCGTACTCGAACCCGACCACCGCCTGCTCCGAGAGCGGGCTGTTGTAGACCGCGAACGATGCTTGCGCCGTCGGCAGCGCCTGCAAGGGCGTGTGCGTCTGCCCCGTCTTCGGATCGTGCAGCACGAGGTGACGCTGACTGAACGTCCCGCGCTCGGCGTCCTGCCCGCTCAGGCGAATGGGTGTGCCATCGCTGATGATGGCGGCGAAGGCAAGCGATTCCGCGTGCGCCCAGTCGATCTTCCCGTCCGGTTGATCGAGGATCGCCGCCCGCCGCTCCCATTGCCGCGCCAGTTTCGGACTGAGCGAGAACCCCACCGGGATGGCGTGGATCGCCTGGTGGTATTCCCGTAACCGATCAACGGGTACGGCGGTTTCGACTTCGCGGCGGGGGCTCGGACCCGCGGTCGCTTCCTCCTCCGGCAGCGTGCCATCGGCCAGACCGCGGCGGACCATCGCCAGGTGATCGAGCGCCGCCTTCAACATCGTCGCCGGTTCGTCGGCGTTGACCGTCCCGTCGGCGATCAGGCGGTCGGCCCAGAGCTGGCGCACCGTCGGTTGCTTGCCGATCTTTTCGTAGAGTTTCGGTTGGGTGAAGACCGGTTCGTCGCCCTCGTTGTGGCCCCAGCGGCGGTAACCGACGAGGTCGATCAGGAAGTCCTTGCCGAACTCCTCGCGGTAGGCCATCGCCAGCCGGGTCGCCATCAGGCACGCCTCGGGGTCGTCGGCGTTGACGTGGACGACCGGAATCTCGAAACCCTTGGCGAGGTCGCCGGCGTAGTAGGTCGAGCGCGCGTCCGAGGGATCGGTCGTGTAGCCGATCTGGTTATTGACGATGACGTGGATCGTGCCTCCGGTCGTGTAGCCCGGCAATGCCGAGAGGTTGAGTGTCTCGGCGACCACGCCCTGACCGGGGAACGAGGCGTCGCCGTGGATCATGATCGCCAGGCTCGCCCGGTCGTCGCGTGCCGGTTTGCCCGGTTTGTCGGTGACGTCCTGCGAGGCGCGGACCATCCCCTCGACGACAGGATCGACCGCCTCCAGGTGACTCGGGTTCGGCGCCAACACCATCGGCACCTCGACCATCATCCCGTGCTGACCGCGCAGCAACCGCGCCCCCAGGTGGTACTTGACGTCGCCCGACCAGTCGTCGCTGACGTCCGTCGCCGCCTGGGCGGCCGGCCGGAACTTGTTGCCCTCGAACGCCACGATCACCGCCGCGTACGGTTTGCCCAGCACATGGGTCATCACGTTGAGGCGACCGCGGTGGGCCATTCCCAGGACGATCTCGCGCGTGCCCTCGCCCGCGGCGGCGTGGACGATCTCGTCGAGCATCGGAACGAGCATATCGTTCCCCTCGATCGAGAAGCGCTTGGCCCCGAGGTAGGTTTGGTGCAGGAACTTCTCGAACGCCTCGACGTCGGTCAGCCGCCGCAGCAGTGCCCGCTTGTCCGAGTGCTTCATCGGCTGCGCAAAGCGCCGCGACTCCACCGCCTCGGTCAACCAGAGCCGCTCCGCGGCGACGTGGACGTGGTCGAAGTCGAACCCCGCGGTCCCGGAGTAGATCTCGCGCAGCCGGGAGATCGCCTCGGCCGCGTTCGCGGCGCCCTCGGCCGCCGGTCCGCCGACGACGCTCGCCGGCAACGCGGCCAGGTCGCCGTCGGCGATGCCGTGCGTCGCCGGATCCAACTCGGGGGCGCCGGGCGGTGGGCTGCCGAGCGGGTCGATCTGCGCCGCCAGGTGACCGTATTCGCGGACATCGATCGCGAGTTTGGCCGCACCGACGATCCTGGCGACGTCGGCCGCGCTCGACGGCGCGGCGACGGCGATGGTGCGGACGGCCGGTTCGGCGGCCGCCGTCGCGCTGCCGTTCGCGGTCTTGCCGAACCCGTTCGTCGTCGGCAGGGTCGGCGTGAAATCGGCAAAAAAGGCCCGCAAATCGGGATCGACCGAGGCGGGATCGCTCAGATAGCGGTCGTACAACTCCAGGACATAACCGGCGTTGGGGCCGGAAAAGACGCGTAGGTCGCTCATCGTCGCCCTACCTGTTCTCCGGGACACCCGCCCCGCCGGTCGGTGCCGGCGAACCCTGGGCGTCCCCGCTCAGACCGCGCACCGCGCACCCGCGGCACGCCCTCCCAACCCGCTTCGCGGGCAGCAACCACCCGCGCGGATCGCACGCGGCGGCAGCATAGCACAGCCCATGGCCCCCGAAATCGGTCCTCGACACACCAGTGGGGTCGTTTTCTCGGATCGCACCCGCTGGGGTTGCTCGGCGCCGCGCCGGGTGGCCACGCGGCATGTCCTCATGCATCTTACATAAAGTGGCGGGCGATTTCTTGTTCAAAAAGACCAATAATCGTGAGCAAAACGGGATGCGACGAACCACGGCGGGGGCGCCGTCCTAAGACGGCGCCCCCGGCTTTTCTCCGAACCGCGACGGCGCTACCCGGCCGCCGGCGACGCGACCGGTGTCCCGAACATCGAGGCCGGATTCACCACGAACCACTTGCCGCCGACGCCCTGGCCGTTGGTATCGCCCGGCTTGGTGTCCTTGGCGTAGTAGTAGAGCGGGTGGCCGTTGTACATCACCTGCTTGACGCCGTCCGCCCGTGTGGTGAACCCGAGCGAACCGGGGATACCGGGTGCCAGCGAGGGCGTGTCCGGGACCGTGAACGGCGGCCATGCCTGCGCGCATTGGTCGACGCACATGCTCTGCGACGAGATATCCTGGGTGAAGCGGTAGAGTGTTCGACCGTCGCTGTCGGTCAGGATCGTCCCCAGCTTCGGATCGTCGCGCGTCGTCACCGTCGAGCTACTTGCGATCGGCGTCGCGCCGGGCGCGGCTTCTGGGCTCCCGACCGGTGTCGCGTCCTGGGCGCGAGCAACCAGACCGCTCCCGACCATCGTAAGCGCCAGTGTCACGACAACCAACACGACTCGACCACGCAGCCATCCCTCGCGCATGCCCGTGTTGCCCCTTTCTTTCGCTGCGGACACAGATTGGACGATGCTCGCGCTGACCGCAAGACGCGTGCCAAACCCATATGCGTCATCAACATTACCCCACGGAACCGCTCTCGCGCGGTACCTCGACGAGTTGGATCGCCACGTTGTCCACGAACTCCAACAGTTCGTCGACGAGCGGCTTCCTCACGAGCCTGCGCCACCCGGCGACGGGAGCATGCCCGAGGACGACGGTCGAGGCGTTCACGGCCTGCACCACCGTCGCCAACGCCGGAGCGGTCCGCTCCCCCTCGACGACACGAAGCTCTGCACCCAGGTCTTCGGCGAGGTCGAGCGCCCGCTTCAGCGCTTTGCGTTGCTTCTCGGGCAGCGATTCGATCCCATCCACCGGTACCACCGCAACCGCGACCAACTCTGCACGCAGACCGTCAGCCAGGCGCCAGGCGCGGCGGATCACCTGTCCGATTGCCGGATGGTCGGTCACCAGCACGACGATCCGCTCGGCGGCCGGCCAGACGTCCTCGATCTCGTGCTCGCGCATGTAGCTTTCGAGCCGCTCGTCGACGCCGGCCGCGGTACTTCGCAGGGCCAGTTCGCGCAACGCCGTCAGGTTGCCCGCCCGAAAGAAGTTCTGGAGGGCCTGACGCGCCCGTTCCGGCGGGTAGATCTTGCCCTGCTCGAGACGCTCCAACAGCCCCTCGATCGGGAGGTCGACGAGTTGCACCTCCGTCGCCCCGTCGAGGATCTGGTCGGGAATCGTCTCCCGCACCTCGACACCGGTGATGCTGGCGACGACGTCGTTCAGACTCTCGAGGTGCTGGATGTTGAGCGTGGCGATGACGTCGATTCCCGCGTTGCGCAGGACCTCGACGTCCTCCCACCGTTTCTGTCGGGCAGACCCGGGCGCATTCGTGTGGGCAAGCTCATCCACCAGCACAATCTCTGGCTTCCGCCGCAGGATCGTCTCGGTGTCCATCTCTTCGATCGCGACACCGCGGTAGTCGATCTGCTGCCGCGGGATCACCTCGAGGTCGCCGATCTGCGCCGCGGTCTCGGCGCGCCCGTGCGTCTCGATGAGCCCGACGACCACGTCGTGGCCACCCGCCTTCAGCCGCCGCCCCTCTTGCAGCATCGTGTACGTCTTGCCGACCCCCGGCGCTGCACCAAGGTAGACGCGCAACCGCCCCCGACCGCCCTCCTGCGTTCGCACCGCGAAGCCGTAGCGACGAAGCAGATCATCGGGATCGGGGCGTTCGGGTTCGCTCATCGAAACCTCGTGTCGTTCTTGACCGCACGTACCGGCCAACCATCGTCCGCGTCAGGATACGAGAAGTCGCAGTGGCACCACACGCCGCCTGGGCTCGGACCGGCGGGGCAACAATCGGGCCGCTCCGACGGCGCGGAGCGGCCCACCCTGGGCTATCTTCGCCGCCGGCGGTGTCGGCGGCTCATTGGAGGCTCGGGTCCGTGGACCCCGGTATGGCTACTTCTTGCCCTTCTTCTTGCCCTTCCCCTTGCCGCCCTTCTTGCCGTTGCCCGTCTTGTTCGCTTTGGCCACAACTGGCCCCTTTCTCATGACGGCCGGGACACCCCGCGCCACCGCGGTATGACACACCATATGGCTGATAATGCCAAGTCATGACGCATGTTGGCCCATACGACGTGATGCTCCTGCATTGATGGCGCATCTTTCGGATGTGGCGTGTCGACGGGCGACTGCTTGATCGCTCGTCATGGCACCGGCGATCGACTCAACCCCACGATCAGGAATCGCGTCAGCGTTGCCGCAGCAGACGCAGGCGCCGCAATAGCGCGTGCAGGTTGATCGTCAATCCCCAGCCGAACGACTTCGGCGTCAGGATGCGGTCGTCGTCGGCATTCCAGGCGCGCGACTTGAACCGCGCCCGCGTCGGCCGCCGCCAGTCGTAGGGAAATCCCAGAAACGTTCCGGTCTTGCGGTTTCGCATCGAGGCCTCCTGCACGCTTGGCGCGCATCTACAGCGAGAAGTGCTCGATGATCGGTCCAAGCGCCAGCACCGGAAAGAACCCCAGACCGACGACGATCAACGCGGTGCCGATCACCACCGAACCGAAGAGCGGCGAATCGGTCGGGAACGACCCCGGACTGATCGCCCGGCGCGATTGACGGGCCAGATTCCCGGCCAGCGCCAGTGCCGCCACCGCCAGACCGACCCGGCCGAGCAGCATCGCGATCGCCGTCGAATAGTTATAGAACGGCGTGTTCGCACTGAGCCCCGCGAAGTTCTGCCCGTTGTTGGTGAAGGAGCTGGTGTAGGCGTAAAAGATCTCGGTCAACCCGTGCGCGCCGCTATTGGTCGTCAAACCGGCCAGCCCGCGGGCAGTGACGAGGGCGAGCGCGGTCGGGATCAAGATCGCGAACGGCGAGACCAGGGCGTAGAGCGTGATCAGCCGCGTTTCGTGCGGTCCGAGTCTCTTCCCCAGGTACTCCGGCGTGCGCCCGACCATCAACCCCGAGAGGAAGAGCCCGAGCAGCGCGACCATCAGGATGCTGTAGAGCCCGGTCCCGAGCCCGCCGAAGATCATCTCCCCAAGCAGCATGTTGACCAGCGGCACCATCCCCCCGAGCGGGGTGTAGCTGTCGTGCATCGAGTTGTAGGACCCGGTCGCCCCGTCCGACGTGACGACCGCCGTCAAGATCGACCCGCCGACGCCGAACCGCGTCTCCTTCCCCTCCATGTTCCCGCCCGGCGCGACCCTGCCGGCGATCTCCGCCGACTGGTCGGCGCCGGCCGCGGTCAGGCGGGGGTTGCCGTGCTGCTCGGCCCACCCGCCGAGGAGGAGCGCGATGCTGAAGAGGATTGCCATCACCCAGTAGAGGAGCCAACCCTGGCACGGACGTCGCACCATCCGGCCGAAGGTGTTGGTCAATGCCGCGGGAACGACCGCGATCGCCAGCATCTCGAAGAAATTGGTGAATGGGGTGGGGTTCTCGAACGGGTGGGCGCCGTTGGCATTGAAGAACCCGCCGCCGTTTGTCCCGAGGTTCTTGATGAATTCCAATGCCGCGACCGGCCCCTGGGGGATGAGTTGGGTCCCGCCGGCGAGGGTGGTGACTGCCGCGTAGTGGTTCAGATTCGCCGGCACGCCGCGCCAGACCAGCAGTAGCGCCCCGACGATCGACGCCGGCAGCAACACCCAGAGCGTCGATCGCACAAGATCGACCCAGAAGTTGCCGAGCGCATCCACGCCCTGCCGGGCAAACCCGCGGATGAACGCGATCCCGACCGCCAGACCCGCCGCGCCGGCCAGGAAGTTTTGCGCGGTCAGCCCGGCCATCTGGCTGAAGTAGCTCATCGTGATTTCGCCGGCGTAGGCCTGCCAGGTGGTGGACGTCGCGAAGCTGACCGAGGTATTGGTCGCCAGATCGACCGTCATCGGCGTCGACGGGTTGACGGTGACGTACCAGGGGAGGTGCTGTTGCAACCGCAAGATCGCGTAGAGGGCGATCGTGCCGAAGGCGCCGAATCGGACGAAGGCGGCCGCGTACCGCTTCCAGTCCATTTCCTGGGTGGGATCGACCCCACAGACGCGGTAGATCGCGCGCTCGACGGGTCGGAGGAGGGGATCGAGAAGGGTTCGCTCGCCGGTAAAGACTCGGGTCAGGTAGCCGCCGACGGGTTTGACGAGGAGGGTGACGACGAGGAGGAAGAGGGCGTACTGCAGGATACGCGGCCAGGTCATGGTCGGTGCGCTCCTACGAACAACCCTCACCCCCTGACCCCCTCTCCCGCGGTCGGGAGAGGGGGTCAGGGGGTGAGGGCCCTATGCGCCCGGCGTGGCTGCCGGGGAGGCCTCTGGAGAGGCCGCCGGAGTGGCCGCGGGCGCCGCCGGCATCGGCTTCAGGTCGTCCAGCGCCAGGTTCAGCTTCAGGACGTTGACGCGCGGCTCGCCCATGAAACCGAGGGTCCGCCCTTCGGTGTACTTCTTGACCAGATCGCGCACCTGATCCTGGCTCAGACCACGCTGCTGCGCGACCCGATTGACCTGAATCTCGGCCGAGGCCGGGCTGATCGCCGGATCGACACCGCTGCCGGAGGCGGTCACGAGGTCGACCGGGATCTCCGCGTCCGGCGCCAACCCATTCTCCTCGCGGATGATCGCCACGTCCGCGGTCACCCGATCGATCAGCAACTGGTTGGTCGGACCGTAGTTCGACCCGGACGAGGTCAGGATGCCGGTGGCGGTATCGTCGAATGCGGCCGAAGGTCGCCCGCGAAAATAGCCAGGCAGCGTCTTCCCGGTGTCCGCGTCGACGAAACTCTGACCGATCAGCTCGGACCCGATCACCCGACCGTTCCGCTTGATCAGCGACCCGTCCGCCTTGTCCGGGAAGATCACCTGCGCGATCCCCGTCATCGCCAGCGGATAGGCGATCCCCGTCAGCACCATCAGCACGACCGTGATCAGCACCGCGGTCCTCATTTGTGCAAGCATCGTTCTTGTCCTTCAGGTACGAGCTTCGAGCTCTAGGTTGTGACGTGGGCTGCGTTCGCCCTGAACCGCGTCGTTCCGTAGGAACGAGCCTCAAGATCGTAGCTCGAAGCTCGAAGCTCGAAGCTCGCCGCTACGTCAGCCCTACCGCCGTCAGAATCAGGTCGATCGCCTTGATCCCGATGAACGGGACGATGATGCCGCCGAGTCCGTAGATCAGCAGGTTGCGGCGCAGCAGCGCCGCCGCGCTCATCGGCCGGTAGGCGACGCCGCGCAGTGCCAGCGGGATCAACGCGACGATGATCAAGGCGTTGAAGACGATCGCCGAGAGGATCGCGCTTTCCGGGCTCTTCAGGTGCATGATGTTCAGCGCGTCGAGGCGACCCGGTCCGCCCGCCGGGTAGGCGGCGACGAACATCGCCGGGATGATCGCGAAGTACTTGGCGACGTCGTTGGCGATGCTGAACGTCGTCAGCGAGCCGCGCGTCATCAGCAGTTGCTTGCCGATTTCGACGATCTCGATCAGTTTGGTCGGGTCGGAGTCGAGGTCGACCATGTTGCCGGCCTCTTTCGCCGCCGTCGTGCCCGAGTTCATGGCCACCCCGACGTCGGCCTGGGCCAGCGCCGGCGCGTCGTTCGTGCCGTCGCCGGTCATCGCCACCAACCGGCCGTCGGTCTGGTTCTCGCGGATGAACCGGATCTTGTCCTCGGGTTTCGCCTGGGCGATGAAGTCGTCGACCCCCGCCTCCCCCGCGATCGTCTTCGCGGTCAGCGGGTTGTCGCCGGTGACCATGATCGTCTTGATCCCCATCGCGCGCAGCTCGTCGAACCGCTCCTTGATCCCCGGTTTCACCGTATCCTTCAGGTAGATCACACCCAAAACGCGACCGTCTTCCGCCACCGCGAGCGGCGTACCGCCCTCGCCAGCGATCCGGTTCGCGGCCTGCTCCAAATCCGACGGTACCGACTGCACCACCGCCGAAATCGCATCGACCGCGCCCTTCATCGTCGCGTGACCGTTGGTCTTGATTCCACTCATCCTCGTCTCGGCGGTGAAGGGGATGAACTCCGCCGTGTCCAGGATCGACCGATCTGCCTGTTGCCCGAGTTTCTGCGCGTACTCGACGATCGACTTACCTTCAGGAGTCTCGTCGGCCAGCGAGGAGCGCAGCGCCGCCGCCGCCAACTGCTCTTGCGTCACACCGGCGACCGGGATGAACTCGGAGGCCATCCGGGTGCCGTAGGTGATCGTGCCGGTCTTGTCGAGCAGCAGGACGTCGCAGTCGCCGGCCGCCTCGACCGCGCGCCCGCTCATCGCCAGCACGTTGCGCTGCACCAGCCGGTCCATGCCCGCGATGCCGATCGCCGACAGCAGCCCGCCGATCGTCGTCGGGATCAGGCAGACCAGCAGCGCGATCAGCGTCGTCTGCGAGGCGAGCGCGTCCGCGTACCGCGAGAATGGATCGAGCGTCACGACCACGATCAGGAAGATGATCGTCAGACCCGCCAGCAGGATGTTGAGCGCGATCTCGTTCGGCGTCTTCTGCCGCTCGGCGCCCTCGACCAGCGCGATCATCCGGTCGAGGAAGGTGTGCCCCGGCTCGGCTGAGATCCGGATCTTGAGCTGGTCGGAGACGATCTGGGTGCCGCCGGTCACCGACGAAGCGTTGTCCGTCCCCGGTTCCTTCAGCACCGGCGCCGACTCGCCCGTGATCGCCGCCTCCGAGACGTAGGCGACCCCCTCGATCACCTCGCCGTCGCTCGGAATCGTGTCGCCCGCCTCGACGAGCACGACGTCGCCGACGTGCAACTCGCCCGAGACGCGCGTCTCGATCCCGCCGTTGACCAGCAGTTTGGCGTGCGTCTCCGTTCGTGTCTTGCGCAAAGTGTCGGCCTGCGCCTTGCCGCGCCCCTCCGCCATCGCCTCGGCGAAGTTGGCGAAGAGCACCGTGAACCAGAGCCAGGCGGAGATCAAGCCGACGAACCAGAGCTTGTCATCGCCGTGCCCGAAGATGTTCTCGATGAAGATGACCGTCGTGATAACCGAGCCGATCTCGACGACGAACATCACCGGGTTGCGCCACATGTGACGCGGATCGAGTTTCCTGAAAGACTCCTTGATCGCCGGTTGGACGATCGTCGGGTCCCAGAGACTCCGCTTCGGCGCCTTCTTGACCGACTCCTTCGACGACGGCCACTCCTCCCGCGGGGGGACCGGCGGTGGGGTGCCACCTGCGATGGTCGGCGCTGTCATCGTTTCCTTGTCGACCTGCGTCGGGGCCATGACCGGCCGCGCCCCTTTTGATTGAGTAACGTTCCTATCCATTGTCCTACCCACCGCCCTGAGCGCCATCAACGGCGCCGTTGCTACCAGCCACCGACGATCGGACGATCTCCGCCGATCGCGCTCACGGACTGAAGGTGACTCCGTGGTGCATCTGGACGTGTTCGATGATCGGTCCCAGGCTGTAGACCGGAAAGAAGACGAGCGCGGCCTCGATGATCACGACGCCGATCAGCAGGCTGATCCAGAGCGGACCCGTCGTCGGGAACGTACCAGCGGTCACCGGCAACCGCTTCTTCGCCGCCAGCGAACCGGCCAGAGCCATCACCGGGATGATGATCAGGAAGCGACCGATCAGCATGTCGAAGCCGAGCGTGACGTTGTAGTAGGGCACGTTGGCGCTGATCCCGGCGAAGGCCGAGCCGTTGTTTCCCGCGCCCGACGTGTAGGCGTAGAGGATCTCCGACAGGCCGTGCGGTCCCGGATTCCAGATACTCGCCAGCCCCTTGTCGGTCACCACTGCCGCCGCAGTGAAACCGAGGATGATCAGCGGCAAGACGAGCAGGGCGAGCATCGCCATCTTGATGTCGAATGCCTGGATCTTCTTGCCGATGTATTCCGGCGTCCGTCCGACCATCAGGCCGGCGATGAACATCGCGATCACGGCGAAGACGAGCATGCCGTACATGCCGCTGCCGACACCGCCGAAGATCACCTCGCCGAGTCCGATGTCGGCCAGCGGGATCAACCCGGCCAGCGGCACGAACGAATCGTGCATCGCGTTGACGGCGCCGCAGGAGGTGTCGGTCGTAACCGTCGCCCAGAGGGTCGAGAGGGTGATCCCGAAGCGGGATTCCTTGCCCTCCATGTTGCCGCCGGGCAGGCTCTTGCCGGCGATCTCCGTGCTCTGGCTGGCCCCCGCCGTCGTCAGGAGCGGGTTGCCATTCTGCTCGACAGTGGTCGAGACGATCACTCCGACGAAGAAGAGGATGCTCATCGCCGTGAAGATCGCCCAGCCCTGCTTGGTGTGGCCGACGAACTTGCCGAAGGTGTAGGTCAACCCGGCCGGGATGCTGAAGATCGCGACCAGTTCGATCAGGTTGGTCAAGGGAGTCGGATTCTCGAAGGGGTGCGCGGAGTTCGAATTGAAGAACCCTCCGCCGTTCGTGCCGAGTTCCTTGATGATCTCCTGGGACGCCACCGGTCCCTGCGCGATCAACTGCGTTGCCCCGGCAAGCGTCGTCGCGCTCGTGTAGTCGTCCAGGTTCTGCGGCACGCCGCGTGAGACGAGGACGAGGGTACCGACGACGCAGATCGGCAGCAGCAAGTAGAGCGTGCAGCGGGTGAGATCGACCCAGAAGTTGCCGACCTCGCTCACCGAGCGCCGCGCGAACCCGCGGATCAAGACGATGGCAATCGCGATGCCGTACGCGGCCGACATGAAGTTGTGGGTGGCCAGCGCGAACATCTGCGAGAAGTAACTCATCGTGATTTCGGGGTAGTAGCTCTGCCAGTTCGTGTTCGTCGTGAACGAGACCGCCGTGTTGAACGCCAGTCTCGGTTCGACGTTCGCCAGGTCCTGCGGGTTGAACGGCAACCCGCGCTGCACCCGCATCACGAGGTAGCTGACCAGGAGACTGATCGCGCTGAACAGGACGATCGCGACCGTGTAGGTCGTCCAGCGCATCTCCTGCTCTTCGTTCACCCCGGTCACCCGGTAGATCCCGCGCTCCACCGGCCGCAACACGGGCGAGAGAAACGTCCGCTCGCCCGCGAAGATCTTGTACATGTAGAGCCCGAGCGGTTTGGTGAGCGCCAGGATGATCAGGAAGAAAACGAGATCTTGGATGACTGCATTCACGTTACTTACTCCCCGTCCGTCCCCGGCGTGACGCGTGCGATGCCCCTGCGAACTCGGGCCGGGGCATCGGGCACAAGGAACCGGCAGCGCGAAACGACGACTAGAATCGCTCGGGTCGCAGCAAGGCGAAGGCCAGGAAGATCAGCAGCCCGACCGCGATCAAACCCGAAACCGCCTCTCCGGTACTCATCGGAAACGATCCCTCCAGGCAACGGCCTTACAGCCGTTCGCAACCCCGCACGTACGCAAGGCAACCGATGAAGAACCCGACAACGAACACGACCATCCAGACGTCGGTCATGCCGATCGCTATCCTTTCCGCCTCACCGCCTCCGAGGCTCGATGAAAATCAGCTCAACTGTATCTGTTGCGAATTGCAACCGCATGGGTGTCCGTCACTCTGACGTGACAACACCGCGACAGGTACGGCGACCGGGGTGGAGCGCCACGGCGCCCACCACGGGCACGCGGAGGGCTGACCGGCGCGAAGGGAAATGACCGTCGAATTCGTCGCGGCGGTGTGCAGCCAGCGCATCATCGCTCCTGCCCACAACTCAAACGTGCGTTGCCGCCGACGTCCGCGCGATTGCCGATCGATCCGTGCGGGGAATGCGTCTGCACTATGGGCGCCGGCCGGAGATTGTAAAGTCGCCTCGTCGTCGGCAAACGAGAGTAGGATTTCCTGGTACATCCCCGTGTAGTCCATCTCTTTCCGCCCCCGGCCTTAGCGAATCCCCTCGTGAAGACCCTGGAACCCCGCGTTCCAGTTTGCGGCGTGGTCGCGGACGAAGCGCATCGCCGTGGGCAACCGGTTGGCCGAGATCGCGAGCCGGACCAACCGGCGTGCCCCGTGCCAGCCACTCGCCAGCAATTCCTCCGCGCGGGGCAGCCACGTCGCAAGCACCAGCGCCGGTACGCGTTCCGCGATCTCGGGGTCGGGCGTCGGCAAAGGGCGCAGCGCGATGGTGTCGGCCTGAAGCGTTAGCGACAGCCCGTACGCCTCGGCCATCGTTCGGTAATAGACGAGCTCGTCGTACGTCGGCCGCTCGCTGATGGCGACGTGGATACCGCCGATCGCGTCCTTACCGGCCAACCGGCAGGCGATCTCCATGACCGCGTCGAGGCGCACGGCCGCGGACGTCTTGGGAGTTTGATCAATTGGCGTGAACATCGTCGTAGTCCTGTCTCAAACGGTCGCTTCGCCGGTCCCAACCCGGTCCTGTCCCTACGAAGGCGCGGCGGCTGCCTCACCAGACGGCGGCCCCTCCGCATTCCGCACCAGGCGCAGCAGTGCCTCAATCGGAAACGGTTTGTGTAAGACTCCCAGCGGCTTGAACTCCTCAACCCGCGTCGCGCTGGGCGGCACCGCCGAGACGATCACCGCCGGCATCGTCCGCCCCTTCGCGCGCAGCTCCCGCAGCACGTCCCAACCCGTCGCGTCCGGCAGGTTGACGTCGATCAGCAACAGGTCGTAGTGCCGGTTGTTGACCGCCGCGATCGCCTCCCGACAGGTTGCCGCCTCTTCCACGCGGTGCCCGTGCGCCGTCAGCGACCGCGCAAGCGCCTGGCGCAGCCGCGTTTCGTCATCGACAAGCAGGATCGACATCCCTTGATCCCCAGAACTCACGAACCGTGCTCCCTTCGACGGGCCGGGTTCCCGGTGCGCCGAACGGCGACATCGTAGAACACCGGACGTTAATGAGGCGTGATGAGAAACCGCCGTCGCATTAGAAAGCCATTAGAGTCACCTCCAGACGAAGGTTATCCCCGATGGCGTCGCCTTCCGGCACCGACGGTGCGCCCCTTCTAACCGCTTTCTTATACACGTCCGACCGCACCACGCCGCACCCGGCGTCCCCACGGCCTGACCCCGCCTTCTCTGCGTCCTGCATCTGCATCGATTCCAATCCATTTCTAACACCCACCCGGTCGTCTCAAACCGACTCCCAATGCCCCAACGCTATGATGTCTTGGATACACGGCGACGTTTCCGCCTGGGGAAGCAGCCGCGAGAGTCGGAGACGACCTGATATGGGACATCACAAGACGGCCGAAACTGCCTGGCAACCGAGTAACGGGTTCGAGCACTTCGATTGGAATTTCTCGAACGGAGCAGACGTCGTCGACGCGCATGGTGAGCGCCTCGGGTACGTCGTCGGGATCTATCCGACGCACCTGGTCTTCACGCGAGGGCTGTTGCTCACCGACTACGTCCTGCCTCTGGCCGAGGTCGCGTCGTTTGACGACTCAACGCTCTACCTGCGTACCGCGAAGAAGCAGGCGCTCGACAAGAGCCGGCGTGCCGGCGCTGCCACGGCACACGACGAGCGCTGCCTCTGGCGCCACCACGCCGAAGCCTAGCCCCGAACGAACTCGGCATCACTCCGACCGCAACCGGTACCCCACCCCCGGCTCCGTTACGAGCAACCGCGGACGGGCCGGGTTATCCTCCAGCTTCCGTCGCAGGTAATTGACATAAACCCGAAGTTGCTGCGAGTTCTCCGCCGCGTAGCCGCCCCAGACGCGTTCCAGGAGCTGGCGGTGGGTGAGGACCTTGCCGGCGTTGGTGGCAAGGACGCGAAGCAGGTCGTATTCGGTCGGCGTCAGGTGGATCTCCTGTCCGCCCTTCGTTACCACGTGCCGGGCGACGTCGATCGTGACGTCGCCGACCGTTATCTGCTGCGCGTGTTGTGTCCCGCCGCGACGGAGGACCGCCCGCAACCGGGCCAGTAACTCCTCGATTCCGAACGGCTTGGTCAGGTAGTCGTCGGCCCCGAGGTCGAGCGCCTCCACCTTCGACCGCTCTTCGCCACGAGCCGACAACACGACGATCGGGACCTGCGACCACGTTCGGGTTTGGCGGACGACCTCGAACCCGTCCACCCCCGGCATCATCAAGTCGAGCACCACCGCGTCCGGTAACCAGGTCGCGATCGCCGTCAGCGCCGCCGTGCCGCCGTCGGCCATCTCAACGTCGTATCCGTGACCGGACAGGGCGGTGCGCAACGCCCGCCGGATCGGCGCCTCGTCGTAGACCACCAGAATCCGTTGCCCGCTCATCCCCCATCGTCTCCGGTCCGGTCCGTTTCGGCGACCGGTAGCGTGAAGCGGAACGTCGTCCCCTCGCCGACCAGGCTCTCCACCCAGATCCGGCCGCCGTGCGCCTCGACCAAT
>DATBFX010000451.1:0-9105 GCA_036558305.1 Thermomicrobiales bacterium
GCGGAGGGCGGAAGGCGGGGAGAACGTTTCCTTCCGCCTTCCGCCCTCCGCCTTCCGCCCCAACTAATGCATCGAAATTCCGCCGCCGGTGTTGATCGCGGCGCCGTTGATGAAGCCTGCTTCGTCGGAGCAGAGGTAGACGATGAGTCCGGCGACGTCGTCCGGTTTTTCGAACTTGCCGATCGGGGTGTGGCTGAGGACGTAGTCGAAGTGGCCCTGGGGAAAGGCGGCGCGGGTGCCGGGGGTATCGAGGAGGGTCGGCGTGACGTAGACCGAAGTGATGCCGTCGCGGCCGAGCTCGTTGGCGATGGCGCGGGTGAAGGCCATCACGGCGCCTTTGCTGGCGCCGTAGTGGGCGAACCCCGGCGTCCCCATCCAGACCGTGTCCGAACCGATGTTGACGATCTTCCCTTTCCCCTGCCGCCGCATCGCGGGGACGACTGCTTTCGTCGCCAGGAAGGTCCCGTCGACGTTGACGCGCATCCGCGCTTTCCACTCGTCGTAGGTCAGTTCGTCCCACGGGCAAGCCGTAAAGAGACCGGCGTTGTTAATCAAGACATCGATCCGGCCGTACGCCTTTGCCGTCTCCTCGGCCAGCCGTCGGGTCTGTTCCTCCGAGCCCACGTCCGTCCTGACAAACCGCGCCTCGCCGCGCGATTGCAGGTCCCGTTCCAGTGCCGTGCCGTCCTTGACATCGGCCAGCACGACCATCGCGCCCTCATCGACGAGGCGACGAGCGAGGGCCGAGCCGATCTCGCCGACGCCGCCGGTGATGATGACCACCTTGTCCTTCGCGGTGATTGGCATGGTGACGCCCCCCCGCCTCGTACGTCGTAGGGGAGGGCCCGGGTGTCATCGGGCGTAGGGTTGACCCCGGAAGGAGTGGGCACGATGGTTGCCCCCTCAGCGGTGGTGGGCGACGTCCAAGGCCAGGATGCGCTCGCGGCGCAGTTCGGGCGCCGCATGCCGGGCCAGTTCGCGCCCGTGGTCGTCGCGCACCACCCAGGCGACCGTCGCCGCGCCGAACTGCAGGGTGACCCCCTGCCCCTTCCCGGGCTTGCCCACGCCCAGGGCGCGGTTGTAGACCGAGATCCGCCCCGCCTTGTCGCCCCGCCGCGTCCAGCACCGGCCCGCCAAGTGGTCCCAGACCCGGTGCTCGTCGAAGCAGGCCGCCTCCTGCGCCGGGTCGAAAGGCCGGCCGCCGGCCATCAGCAGCGGGAAGGCGGTCGCCCGGCTCGCGCCGTGCACCGCCGGGCAGAGCTCGCGCTGGACGCGGCCGGCCGCGTCCAGCGCGGTCTGCAACGCCGCCGCGGCGGCGCAGGCGGCCGGTTCGGCCCAGGTTCCCAGCACGCCGTGGCCGCGCTCGGCCTTGGCGTTGGCCTGGCGGTGGCGCGGGCGGTTGTGCACGACCGCCACCCCCACCCCGATCAGCCACAAGGCGAGGTCGGTCGGCAGGCCGCGCGGCGAGCCCCGCGGCGCCCCGTTGTCGACCCGCAGGCACCCCGGCAGCCCCCAATCGGCGAACGGCGCCCGCAGCGCCGCCCGCGTCCGTTCGGGGTCGACGGTGTTCCACTGGCCCTGGGGGGAAACCCTCCGGTTCGGGCGGCGCTGCGGAGGCCGCGTCGGTCGCTCGCAGCCAACTCGCCCGCTCCCCGCCCGCCACCGCCACCCGCTCCTTGGCGTCGAGTTGCCAGGTCTGGGGCGGCCGCGTCGCCCGTGGCGGCGGCGGCTCGCGGGGCGGCGGGGCGGGGCGGCTCCGCCCGGCGGCGGCGAACCACCGCCGCCGCGTCCGCTCGTCGGCGACCTGGGCCGCCGGGGAGCGGTCGACCAGGATGGCCCGGATCAGCCCGGCCCCCCAGGTCGGGTGGCGGCGGCGCAGCCAGCAGGCGGCGCGGCGGATCGGGCGCGGACCGCGCCGGCCGGGGCGGCCGCACCGCTCGTAGCCCGGCACGAGCGCTGGCGTCCCGCCGTCGCGGCAGCGCCGCCAAATGGTGCGCACCGACCAGAACGACAGGCCCATCTCCTCCGCCACCTTGGCGAGCGGGTCGCCCTGCCGGATGCGGGCGACGATCTGTTCGCGGAGCGGCACGGGCAGGGCACGGGGCATGAACTCACCTCCTGGGGAACGCGCGACCACGCCACCGATCCGCACGCACGACCCGGACCACAGCGGGGGGCAACCTCCCGCCCGCCCCCAAGGGCCAACCCTACGCCCGGTGACACCCGTGCCCTCCCGGTCTGATGAGCGCAATTCCCCAGATCAGGCGCGACACCCAGGACCGCGGGAGGGCACGGGGCCCTCCCCTACACCGTTACTTGGCTGCGCTATCGTCCCACCCCGCCAGCAAGCCCATCGCCGCGCCGACACCCGTCCCCAACTGAACGGGATAGCCCACGTCCGCCAACGACCGCTCCAGGATCGCGAGTTGGGCGGCCAGGGTCGTCGGGTGGGCGGCGGGACCCATGTGGCCGAGGCGGATGACCTTCTCGAAGAGGTCGCCGTAGCCGGGGGAGATCATGACGCCGTACTTGTGGCGCATGGCGCCCCGGATTTGGTCGTCGGTCAGCCCGGCCGGGATCTTGACCGCGGTGACGCAGGAGGCGGCGATCTCCTCCCGCACCGGCCAGAGTTCCAACCCGAGCGCCTTGGCGCCCGCGCGGCAGGCACGGGCGATCGTCTGGTGGCGATCGACGAAGTGCTCCATCCCCTCTTCGAGGACCTGAGTCAAGGTCGATTCGAGCGCGTACATCTCGGTCACGCTCGGCGTGTAGGGGAACCGGCCCTTGTCCAGCCAGGTCTCCTTCCAATCGAGGATCGAGAGGAAGGAACCGCGCAACGGGTTCGGACGCCGCTCCATCGCTTCCCAGGCCGCCGGACTGATCGCCATCAGCGACAGCCCCGGCAACCCGCCGAGGCACTTCTGGGGGCCGGCGATGGCGACGTCCAGTCCCCATTCCTCCGGACTCAGCAGTTCGCCGCCGAGACCGGAGACGGTGTCGACCAGCGTCAGGACGCCGAATTCGCGGGCGATGGTGCCGATCTCCTTCACCGGGTTGTGCGTCCCGGACGGCGTCTCCGAGTGGACGACCGAGAGGTACTTGACGCCGGGGTTGGCGTTGAGTGCCGTGCGGACGTCCTCGGGGTCGATCGCGTCGTCGTACCCAACGGCGAGTTCGATCGTCTCGCCGCCGAACTTGTCGATGAAGAACTGGAACCATTTGCCGAAGACCCCGGAGACCAGGTTGAGCACCTTGTCGCCGGGGGAGATCAGACTGGCGGCGGCGGCCTCGAGTCCGAGGATCGCCTCGCCCTGCATGATGACGACGTCGTACTCGGTTCGGTAGACCCGCTTCAGGAGTTCGCTCGCGTGCGCGAAGACCTCCTTGAACGCCGGGTCGTAGTGGTAGAGAACGGGACGTGCCATCTCCCGCAACGTCCGCTCCGGTACCTCCACCGGTCCCGCCGCGACGGTCACTCGAGGCCAACGTGTCATCGTCGCTTCGCTCCTTGACGAGGCGGAAGGCGGAAGGCGGAGGGCGGGGAGAACGATCCCTTCCACCCCCCGCCTTCCGCCTTACGCCCCACCGCTCTCGTTCCAGTTCGCGATGTTCCAATACAGCGATTCGAAGGGACCGCCGGTGACGTTGTCGTGGTTGAGGCGCTTGGCGATGGCGTATTTCTCGGAGGCGCGCTGGACGAGGGGGATCACCACCACGTCGTCGATCAGGATGTCGTTCATCTGGATGAAGAGGTCGGCCGCTTTTTGCGGATCGGTCTCCCTGGCGGCCTGGTCGTAGAGGGCGTCGTAGTCGGGGTTGTTGTAGCGCTCTTCGTCGACCTGGGACCAGCCGTTCTCCTTCTGCGGGATGTTCTCGCCGTTGTGGCTGACCCAGCGCAGCATGTAGGAGAGCGGGTAGGGACCGGCCGGGCTCCAGGCGTATTCGTGGACGTCCCAGTACATGTGGTAGAAGGTCTGGTCGTTGCCGGCCGAGGTGTCGAAGAAGACGTCGGCGGGGATCTCGAGCAACGAGACCTGGGCACCCAGTTTCTCCCAGTCGCTCTTGACGACCGCCTGCGTCTGCTGGCGGACGCTGTTCTGGGAGGTGGTGGCGTAGCTGATTTTGAACGGGACGCCGTCCTTCTCGCGGACGTCGCCGTTCTTCGCCCAACCGGCCTCGTCGAGCATCGCGTTGCCCTTGTCGAGGTCGAACTCCCAGGTGGTGTTGGGCGAGGTGGCGCCGGCGATGCCGAGGAGGATGTTGGAGGTCGGCGGTTCGCCCGGCGGACCGAAGTAGAGGTTCTCGGAGATCGCCTGGCGGTTGACGCCGGCGGCGAGCGCCTTGCGGACCGCCTTGTCGCTGAGGACGGGGTTCGGTGTCTGCCACTGCGACTTCTGCCCATCCACCTCCTTGTTCGGGTCGGAGAAGTTGAGGGCGATGAATTCGACCGCGGTGCCGGGGATGACGACGAGATCGCCCTTGCCGCCCTCGGCCATCGGTTTGAGGATGTTCGGGGCGACCTGGAGGTTCCAGGCGAAGTCGAAGTCGCCGGTCTGGAGCACGGCGCGCGCCGCCGAGGGGGCATCGCCGCCGCCCTTCAGGTAGACAGTCGAGAAGTAGGGTTTGTTCGGCTCGCGGTAGTTCTGGTTGATCGAGTACTGGACCGAATCGTTCTGGGCGAAGGAATCGACGACGTACGGGCCGGTGCCGATCGGTTTGGCGGCGAAGGCGGTCGCCGCACCGGTGCCGGCCGAGAGCACGTGCTCCGGCAAGATGCCGCCGGCCTGCGCGGACGAGAAGTAGCTGTACCAACCGAGTTGGGGGTCCTTGAACGTGATCCTGACCGTCACGTCGTCGACCGCCTCGACGTTGGCGATCGCGCCGTAGAGACCGGAGTTTCCCGATTGGTTCGCCGGATCGGTCACCCACTTCCAGGTGTAGACGACGTCCTTGGCGGTGAACGGCTGACCGTCGCTCCAGACGACCCCGTCGAGCAGGTTGTAGGTGACCGTTTTCAGATCGGCCGAGACCAACCCGTTTTCCTGCGACGGCACCTCTTTGACCAGGCAGGGAATCGGCGTGCCGTCCGGCAGGAAGTGGATCAACGGCTCCGTGACCAGGCACGACGCGAGCTGATCCTTGAAACTACCCGCCAATTGCATGTTCAACGTCGTCGGCGCCTGCCATTGGAGCAGTTTCAACTGACCGCCCGCCCCGCGCGTCTGCCCCTCGGTGCCGCTGGACGGCGCGACCCCACCGCCGGTCGCGGGAACGGGGGTAGCCGCCTGCGCCGCCACCCCACCCGTCCGCGCCAGGAAGAGTGCAACGGGAGCGCCGACTCCGAGCGCCAGCGCCCGCTCGAGGAAGGTGCGGCGTGAGATGTGACCTGCCGTGAGTCCGTCGTAGAGATTCCGTAGGGGACGAGATTGGGTCACCGTGAACCTCCTTATTAGGGCCCCCACCCCCGGCCGCCACCGCACTCAGAGGGTTCCCGGTACCCGGCCCTACGTAGGGGGAGGGGAGCGTGCTCATGGGCGCGTTCCCCCCTCTCCCGCGCACCGAGAGAGGGGGCAGGGGGTGAGGGTCGTTCCTAATACCCGAGTTCTTTCAACTTCGCATGCATGCCGTCGGCGTCGCCGATGGCGTCGACCTTGATCGTGCCGGCGACGATGTCGGCCTGGGCCTTGGCGACGGCGTCTTTGACGTCCTGCGGCACGGAGGCGGGAAGGTCGAGGAGGCGGACGCCGCCGTTCTTGACGTCCATCGTGTAGACCTTGCCGAACGTGCCGGCCTCGATGTCCTGGATCATCTGCGTGTAGATACCGGTGTAGTCGAAGAGCACCGAGGTGAGGAGGACGTCGCCGTAGTCCTTGCTCTTGTTGCCGATGACGTCGATGAACTTCGCGGGTTGGTCGGGATTGGCTTTGTTGTGGTCGCGGATGGCTTCGATCATCCCGAAGGAGGCGCCGTCGCCCATGCCGAAGACGATGTCGGCACCGGCGGCGAGTTGCTGTTCGGTGGTGCGCTTGGCGCCCGCCGCGTCCGAGTAGGGATCGTCGGAGCTGCCGAGGACGTTGTAGAGCACCTTGACGGTCGGGCTGGTGGCGTGGACCCCCTCGGCGAACCCGACGGTCATGTAGTTCCAGGTCGGCGGCTCGGCCGAGGCGACGATACCGACGGTGCCGGTCTTGGTCGTCTTCGCCGCCAGGACGCCGGCCAGGTAGGCGACTTCCTGCGCCTGGGTCTCGATGTCGGAGATCAGGTTCGGCGTCACCGCGGTCGGGTTTTCGATGACCGCGACTTTGACCTCTTCTTGCTGCGCGAAGACCGGACACTGCGTCTGGTACCCGCTGGCGTGGCAGACGATCAATTGCGCACCCGCGTCCTTGAGGTCCTTGAGGGCGGGGGTGGGATCGCCGTAGCCGGCGTTTTCGGTGATCTCGACGGTGATCCCGAGTTTCTGCCCGACCGCGTTCATGCTGTCGACGGCCTGCTCGTCCCAGCCGAGGTTGGTTTTGCTGGCCGGGGTGATGACCGCGACGTTGGTGACCTTCTCACCCGCCCCCGGTGTGCCCTGTTGCGCCACCACGCCGGCGGCGGAGCCGAGCGCAAGCGCGGCCAGGAGCGCGATGGTCAGAACGATCCGAGCCGGTTGCTTCACGTTGCCAACACCTTTCTTTCTGGCGCGACATTGACGGTTGATTCTGTACTGAAACCGACTTGGCGAACCTCGTCCGCGCGGGGTTTGAACCCCGCGCTCGCCCAGATAAGCCTGCTCAAGCAGGCTAGGGACGCACTTCCCGTCAGCCTCCTTCAGGGGGCTTATTGGGGTGAGCGCGGGGACTTCAGCCCCGCCCGGACGATGTATTGCCCGTCCTCCTTGGAGCCGACGGCGTCCCATTTTACCTCTGCCGTCGCGTACCTCCTCTCACGCTCACTCGAAGCTCGAAGCCCGAAGCTCGCAACTCACCGCTGTCCTCGCGCGTAGGGGACGCCGAGCGCGGCCGGGAGGGCCGTTCGCCCGGCGAGGAAGACCAGCCCCAGCATGATCCCGAGGTAGGGGAGCATGTTGATGAATTCCGGTTTGACGTCGACGCCGAGGATTTGCAGACCGTCGCCGAGCGAACCGAGCATCCCGAAGAGGATGGCGCCGACGACGATCCGGTACGGGTTCCAGCGGCCGAGCATCGTGATCGCCAGGGCGATGAACCCCTGACCGACCGTCATCCCGATCGTGAAGATCTTGAGATCGGCCACGCACAGGTACCCTCCGGCGAACCCGGCCATGACCCCGCCGATCGAGATCGCCAGGTAACGGGTGAGGGTGACGTCGACCCCGGCGGCGTCGGCGGCGAACGGGTTCTCGCCGACGGCACGGACGTTCAACCCGAACCGCGTCCGCGTCAGCAACCAGGCGAAGACCGGCGCCAGCGCCCAGCCCACGTAGAAGATGAGCTGGCGGTCGAAGAGCGGTTTGCCGACGATCGGGATGTCGCGCAGGAGCGGGATCGAGACCTGGATCGGATCGACGTTCGCGGCGACGTTCTGACCGCCGAAGAGATCGCGGAAGAGGAACCCGGTCAGCCCCGCCGAAAAGATCGTAATCGCCAGACCGACCAGCACCTGATCGACCCGCAAGCTGATGGTCAGGAACCCGAAGATCAGCGCCAGGATCAAGCCGGCGACGACCGCGGCGACCATGCCGACGGCCAGGCTGTCGGTGTAGTACGCGGCCCAGAAACCGAAGAAGCAACCGGAGAGCATCATCCCCTCGATCCCGAGGTTGAGGAGACCCGCCCGCTCCGCGACCGCCTCGCCGAGTCCGGCGAGGACGAGCGGGACCGCCCGGAGGAGACCGGTCGCGAGCATCGCGGCGATGAAGTCGCTGAGATCGACGCCGTTCATGACGGGTCTCCGGACGGAAGGACTGAGGCACCCGGAGGGTTCCCGGGACTGAGGACTGAGTGGGGCTCGTCCATGATCGCACCCGGAGAGCCGATCGGGTCGAGTTCTTCTTCGACGGCGCGGCGAATGCCGGGGGTGTAGAGGCGTTCGAGATAGACGACGGCGGCGAAGAAGAGGAGCATCAGACCTTCGAGCATGTCGACGTAGTAGGTGGGGACGTCGGCGCGGCGCGGCATCGATTGGCCGCCGATCAGGAGGAAGGAAAAGAAAAAGGCGAAGGGGACAAGCCAGACCGCGTTCAACCTCGCCAGGTAGACGAGCGCGAACGCCGTGAAGCCGTAACCGGGATTCCAGTTACCTTTGAACAATCCCTGGATGCCGAGCACGTCGTTGGCGCCGGCCAGACCGGCAAACCCGCCGCTCAACAGCAGCGCCAGCGCGGTCAAGCGACCGACCGGCAAGCCGGCGTGGCGGGCGGCGCGGGGGTTGCGGCCGAGGACGTCGATCATGAACCCGAGCACCGTCGAGCGAAAAAGGACGGCGACGAGGGCAACGGTGATCAACCCGACGATCAGGCCGACGTGGACCTCAGTCCCGGGGATGTGCGGCAGCCAGTCCTGAAAGGGGATGAGCTTCGTCTGGGCGGCGACGTGGGCCTTGTCGCGCACCGGTCCCTTGACCAGCCACGAGGTTACGTTGATGGCGACGTAGTTCATCATCAGGGTCGTGATGATCTCGTTCAGCCCCCAGCGCACGCGCAGCACCGCCGGCACGATCGCCCAGGCGAGTCCGCCCGCGAACCCCGCGACCGCCCCCGCCAGGAGCATCGACCAGCGCGGCACGTCCCCCACGAGTTCGGCGCCGACGACTCCTGCCATCAGGGCGCCGATCAGAAACTGCCCATCGATACCGATGTTCCAGATCCCGGCGCGCAACGAGATCAGCAACCCGGCGCTGACGATCAGGAGCGGCGCCATCTGCTTGAACGTCTCGGTCAGACCGTCGCGGGTGCCGAGTCCGCGCGCGAAGAGGATGCGGTACGCGTCGAACGCGTCCTTGCCCCGCGCCTCCAGAAAGATGCCGCCCACCAGAAACGCCAACCCGATCGCCAGTAGCGAACTGACGAACGGCGTCAACGAGGCGGCGGTGAGCAAGCGGTGGCGGGGGGTCATGGGTTCGGCCCCCGCGTCGGGCCCCCCC
>DATBFX010000452.1:0-1706 GCA_036558305.1 Thermomicrobiales bacterium
CAGGCCGACGGTGACGACGGGTACCGTTCGCGACGGGATGACGTCGCTGAGGGGGAACATCGATTGAGTATACCGGCGTGGGTGAACCTGGAACACGTTGGTCATCGGGGTCGCGGTCTGGCTCAAGCCGGACGCTCCAGATGCCCTCGCCGGCCTGGTGCGGCCGGCACGTTATACTGGGGGTAGTGGGCGATACCACCGGCCGGCGGTCCTCCGTAATCCTGAAGGTCGTCGCGGCAGCCTACATCGTGGCGCTCGCGGCATTGCCGTTCGGACACCACGATCTCGTCTGCCACAGCAAGTCCAGCACGCACTGTACTACCTGTCTCATCGGCACCTCCGCCGACGACGGCGGAGCCCGGCCCGCGCTTCCGACATTCGTTCTAGCGGACGCCGGACGGGCCGACGAGACAGTGCGCTCGGTTCCGGTTTCCTGCGTTCCGGATTCTTCCTCGGGTCGCTCTCCCCCCGCGCCACGACAGCTCCCCGCGTAGTTTCGAAACGGCCCGTCCTTCGAGTCGGAAGCGGCGGCCATTGGAGCCTATGTTCGCGTGCCCGCCCATCCGGGGCGAGGAGGGGGTCGTGTTGCAGTCGTTACGGGGTGTCAGGGTCATAGCGACCCTGATAGGAGTCGTGGCGTGGGCCGTGTCGGCATCGGCGCAGAGCGCGGCGGCGCCCGATCAAGGGCAAGTGCCTCAGGCGCAGACGCCGCCCCAGACCGCGCCCAGCGCCGTTGAATTGCGGGCGGACATCGATCGTCTGCGGAAGGAGTTCGAGACGGTTCGGGATACCTACGGGGAAAGATTGTCGGCCCTCGAATCCAAGCTTGCGGAGCTGGAAAAGGCGGGGACCGCCGCGCCGGCGGCGGAGCCGGTTCCAGTACTGCCGCCAGAGCAGCCGGCGGCCGCCACCCCGCCGCCGCAGCAGACTCCGCCGCCGCAGCCGCCGCCGACGCAGCCGCCGGCGGCCGGCACAAACGTACCGGTGCCGCAAGGGGCGGCTGGTGCAGGCGGCCCGGAGGGGGCGCTGCCGGTCTACGGCAATACGTCCGCCTTGTCGAAAATTTTCAACCCGGACATGGCCGTGATTGGCAACTTCGTCGGGGCGGCCGGGAGCAACACCGTCGATCCGCTGCCGGCCATGGAGCTCCAGGAGGCCGAGGCCAGCTTCCAGGCGGTGGTCGATCCTTACGCACGCGCCGACTTCTTCCTCTCGGCGTCTCCCGAGGGTCTCGACGTCGAGGAAGGCTACATCACGTTCACCGGACTTCCGGCGGGCCTGCTGCTCAAGGTTGGGAAAATGAAAGCGCAGTTCGGCAAGGTCAACACGATGCACAGCCACGTGCTGCCCTGGGTGGACGTCCCGCTGCCGATGAAGAACCTGCTGGGCGGCGACGAAGGTCTGAACGACGCCGGCATGTCGGTGTCCAAGCTGATCGCGAACCCGTTCATCTTCCTCGAGGCGACCGGCGAGGTCTACAAGGGGGACAACGATCTCTTCACGAGCTACAAGCGCTCGGACCTAGCCTACGTCGCGCGGCTGCGCGGCTACCGCGATCTGTCGGAAGGGACGAACCTCGACGTCGGGACGTCATTCGCGTACGGCCACAATCCGGGAGGGGTGGATACGACGACGCGCCTGTACGGATTCGACGCGACATTCCGCTATCGACCGCTTCGCCGCGCGATCTACAAGCGGCTCCTCGC
>DATBFX010000453.1:0-19390 GCA_036558305.1 Thermomicrobiales bacterium
GCATGATCCCCTCACCCAACTCCCGGAACCCTTGCGGCCCGAGCAGCGAGAGGTAGACCGCCGCGGTGATCCCCCAGAGCCACTGCGTGGTCCCCGCGTAGTCGGGCGAGTACTCGCGCTTGTCGTACGACGTCCGCTCCATCGTCGACCAGCCGAACCCGAACTCCCCCTCGGTTCGCCCCGGCGCGATGCTGACCATCAGGTACGGGTACTCCATCACGTACGCGGGCTCATCCCGCGAGGCGATGAACCCACAGAGCCCGCCGCTGTACTGCATCCGCGCCCCGAACGGTTGCGCCTCCCCGACGACGATGTCCGCCCCGTACTCCGCCGGCGGCGCCAGCACCCCGAGCGACGAGGCATCGACCCCGACCACGCTGAGCGCCCCGGTCTGATGCGCCAACCCGGCGATCTCCGCCACCTGCCCCTCGACCGCCCCGAGATACGACGGCACCTCGACATAAACCGCCGCAACCTGGTCCGAGAGCTTACCACGCAAATCGTCGAGGTCCATCTGCCCGGAATCCGGATCGAACCCGACCAAGACCGGCTTCAACCAGGCCTGGGCGTGATTTCGCAGATGGGAGAGCTTCTGTCTCGCCACCGTCCCCGTGAGCAGCACGGTGCGCCGCCCCGTGATCCGACCCGCCATCATCAGCGCGCTCGTCGTCGCCCCCGTCCAGTCGTAGACGGGCGCGCTGACCATCTCCATCCCGACCAACTCGCCGATCATCGACTGAAACTCGAAGATCGCCTGGTACTTCCCGAGATCGGCGTAGGTGTCGCCGCCGTACGCGGTCAGAAATTCCGCCCGGCTGTTGATCTCGTCGCAGACCGCCGGCACGTCGTGCTGCCAGCAGCCGCCACCGAGAAAACTGACCACGTCCGCGGTACTCGTATTCTTCTTGAGCAGATCTGCCACGTGACGCCGCAACTCCCGCTCCGCCAGGATCGGCGGCGGTAAATCGAGCGGCCGGTTCAGCTTAAGATGCTCCGGAATCCCGTCGTAGAGATCGGCCGCATCGGCGACACCGATCGCCTGGAGCATCTCCGCGCGCGCCTGCGGCGCGGAGTTGGGGATATAGGGATGAACAAGCGGGTTGGTATTCGTCATGTCGATCGGTCTCCTTTCGTCCCCCCGGCCCGGCCCCCCCGGCCCCCCAATCCTGGGGGGAGACGACCGTTCACCCCCCAGGATTGGGGGGCCGGGGGGGCCGACCGCCCGGGCCGAACTCAAACCCCGCACCACTCCATCGCGGTCACCGCCAACACCTTGCACACCCTCACGACCTCGTCGATCGCGACGTGCTCGTCCACCGCATGACAGACCATGAGGTTACCCGGACCGTACGAGATCGACGGGATACCGCCGCGTTCCAGATATGTCGCATCGTCGACGGCAGCGAATCCCTGGAACTCTGCCGGCACTCCAAGCGCGTCCTCGTGCGCCTGCGCGATCGTCCGGCAGATGGGGTGATCGATCGGCGTGTCGTAGGGCGGCCAATGGTGCGGCCACTCCATCGTCGGCCGGTGCGTCGCCAGCCACGGATCCTGGTCGTAGACGCCGTTCAGGAACGTCTCGATCTCGGCGAAAACGGCGTCTGACTTTTCGTCGGGTGGGTAGATGACGATGTAGTCGAGGATCGCCTCGTGCGGCACGATGAACGGCACCGGCGGCCCCGGCGGGTACCCGGACATCAAGTTCATGCCGATGTTGAAGTGTCCCGGCGGATAGAGCGGGTGCGATTTGGTGAATCCCCAGTTCTCTTCGAGTTTCTTGACCGCGTTGGCAATGAAGATCGCCTTGTCGATCGCGTTCACCCCGTACGCCTCGCCCGCCCCGCCGGGCCAGATCAGTGCCCCACGGACCAGCACGTGCGTCGCCTTCCCCGGCACCGTGATCCGCAACCAGGCGCTGCCGACCGAGCACGGCGCCACCTTGACCGGATGCGGCAACGCGCACGGCTCGGTCACGATCGCCGCGTCGGCTTTGTAGCCGCGCTTGACCGTCGCGCTGACCCCGACGTTGTGGTCCATCGACTCCTCGCCGCAGACGCTTTCGAGGATCAGGTCTCCCTTCAGCCGCACCCCGCATCGCTTCAACGCCACCGCCGCCAGCGACTGGGCGACGACCCCGGCTTTCATGTCGCAGGCGCCGACCCCGTAGATCTTGCCGTCGCGCACCTCGGCCGCGTACGGATCGCTGCTCCACGTCACCGGGTCGCCGGGCGGTACCGTGTCGATGTGCCCGTTGTAGATCAGCGACCGTCCGCCCCCGCTCCCCTTCACCACACCGACCAGGTTCCCCCGCCCCGGCTCCTCCTCCCAGAGATCGATCTCGGCCCCCGCCGCTGCCAGGGTCGGAATCAGCGCCTCGTTGCACCGTTTCTCCCCCCCGACCACCTCGTCGTATCCGATCCCCGGATACTTCGGCGTGATACTCGGGACGCGGACGAGCGTTTGCAACGTCGCCGTGATCTCGTCCCGCATCCCATCGACCCGGTCAAGCACCGCCTCACGCACACTCGCCAAATTCATACGCCCCTTCCCTAACGCCTGACGCCTGACGCCTCGTTCACCGCCCCCGCAGACTCGGGTCGAGCGTGTCGCGCAGCCAGTCGCCGAGCAGGTTGATGCCGACGACGGTCAGGATGATCGCCGCACCGGGAAACAGCGAGAGCCATGGGCTCTCGCGCAGGTAGTTTCTCCCTTCGCTCAGCATGTACCCCCAGGTCGGCGTCGGCGGTTGGATCCCGAGCCCGAGGAACGTCAGCGACGACTCGAAGATGATGACGAAGGCCATGTCGAGCGTCGCCAGCACCAGGATCGACGGCAGCACGTTCGGCAAGATGTGGACGAGCAGGGTCCGCGTTTTCGAGACGCCGATCGTCTCCGCCGCCACGACGTATTCCATCTCCCGGATCGACAGCGTCTCGCCCCGTACCAGCCGGGCGTAGTTCACCCAGAGCGCGACCGACAGCGCGACGAAGACACTCCAGAATCCCGGACCCAGGATGGCGAGGAAGATCAACGCCAGCAGGATGAACGGGATCGACAGTTGGAGATCGACCAGCCGCATCACCGCCGTGTCGATCAACCCGCCGCGAAACCCCGCGATCCCGCCGAGGATCGACCCGACGACGGCCGCCAGCGCCGTCACCAGAAACCCGATCGCCAGCGAGGCGCGACTGCCGTAGAGAACGCGACTGAGGATGTCGCGCCCCAGGTTGTCGCCGCCGAGCAAATAGTCGCTGTCGTAGCCAAACAGCGCCGGCTTCGCAAACTTCGCCTTGACCGCCTGATCCGTCGGGTCGTGCGGCGAAACCACCGGCGCCGTGGCCGCCGCCAGGATCGCGAGACTGACCAGGATCGCCCCGGTCAACCCCTTCGGACTGCTCACCAACTGATGCAGGAACTGCCGCCACCGCCGCTGCCCCGCGAAGGCGGCCGGCGCGGTCGTGGGCAGCGCAATGGCACCGATGCCCTGGGCCTGGCTCACGCGGAACCTCGGAAGAGGCGAAGGCGGCGAGGCGGCGAGGCGGCAAGGCGGCGAGGGAGAGGCGGAAGGCGGAAGGCGGAAGGCGGGCAGGTCCCTGTTCCCTGTTCCCGTCGTCCTCGCCGCCTCGCCGCCTTGCCGCCTCGCCGCCTCATCGCAACCGAATCCTCGGATCGATCGCCACGTACAACACGTCGACCAGCAGGTTGATCGTCAGGAAAATCAACGCGGTGATCATCACGACGCCCTGGACGACGGGATAGTCGCGCCACCCCAGCGCCTGCACGGAGTACCGGCCGATCCCCGGCCAGGCGAAGACGTTTTCGACGACGAAGGCGCCGCTCAGCAGGTAGCCGAACTGCAGGCCGAGGATCGTCACCACCGGGATCAGCGCGTTGCGGAAGGCGTGGCGGAGAAAGACGACCCGCGCCGGCAACCCCTTCGCCCGCGCGCAGCGGATGTAGTCCTGCCGGATCACCTCGATCATCGCCGAGCGGACGATCCGGGCGCTGTAGGCCGAAATCGAGACGCCGAGCGTGATCCCCGGCAGCAGGAGGTATCGGAAACTCTTTTTCAGTGGGCCGGCGTCGCCGTCCGTGACGAGGGCATTGATCGCCCCCGTCATCGAGCCGCCGTAGCCCGATGCCGGCAACACGCGCCAATGCACCGCCAGCAGCAGAACGAGGAGGATACCAAGCAGGAAACTCGGTACCGAGATCCCGAACACCGCCGCGATCGACCCGAGGTAATCCGGCCAGCGATCCCGGTTCATCGCCGTCACGACCCCGAGCGGCACCGCGATCAGGACCGCCACGAACATCGCGAAAACCGTCAACTCGATCGTCGGCGGCAGTTTCTCGACGATCAGCGGTCTCGCCGGCGCTCGCGTCCTGAGCGAGTTTCCCAAATCCCCCCGGACCACCCCGCCCGCGTACCGCGCGATCTGCACCGGCATCGGGTCGTTCAACCCGAGTTGGTCGCGCAACCGCACCTTGTCTTCCTCGGTGATCCCCGGATTCCCGGCCATGATCGCATCGACCGGATCACCCGGAATCAACCGGAGGATCACCGAGACCACGACCAGCACCGCCAGCAACACCGCGACGAGGTGCACCACCCGCCGAACGAGATAGGCTCCCACGATCACTCCGAAAGGCGGCAAGGCGGCAAGGACGAGAGGGGCGAGGAGGCGAGAAGGAGAGAGCGTCGCAGTCGTCGTTCCTCTCCTTGCCGCCTCGCCCCCTTGCCGCCTTGCCGCCTCAACTCTTCAGCGACATCTCCTGCAGGTGAATGAAGCCGACGAGGTCGATGGCGAGGTTTTGGACGTTGTCCTTCATCGCGGCGGCGTAGACGCCTTCCCAGAGCAGCAGGGTCAGCGCCTGGTCGTTGATCCGGCCCTGCGCCTTCACGAGGAGATCGTGCCGCTGTGCCTGGTCGAACGAGACCCGCTGCTGGTCGAGCCAACCGTCGAGCTCCGCGTCGGTCTGGTGCGACCACGAGAATGCCTGACCGGTGCGGAAGCAGAGGTAGAGGATGTCGGGGTCGCTGTAGGTGTAGTAGAAGAATTGGATTCCGTACTCCCCGGAACTCCCCTTGGGCACCCACTCGGCCACGGGGTAAGCCTCCAGGCTCAACTTGATGTTGATCTTCGAGAGGTCTTCCTGGATCGACTCGGCCGCGCGCTGGTAGACCGGCGAGGAGATACCCAGGTACTTCGTTTCGAACCCTGCCTCGGCGCCAGCCTCCTTCATCAGCGCGGCGGCCTTGTCCGGGTCGTACGGGTACTGCGTGATATCGGGGGCGTAGTCGCCGAAGGCGGAGGCGAGGGCACTCGTCGCCGGTTTGCCCTGTCCGTCGAGCACCAATTGGACGAGCTTGTCGCGGTCGACCGCGTGGTTGATCGCCTGCCGCACCCGCAGGTCGTCGAGCGGTTTGATCTGCTGGTTGAGGTAGGCCCAGTAGACGCCGACGGCCGGCCGCGTGTAGACCGTCACCCCCTCGGTGTCCTGGAGCGACTTGATCTTGTCGATCGGCACCGCGTCCGTCCCGGCGACCACGTCGACTTCGCCCGATTCGAGCGCGGCCAGGCGCGTCGCATCCTCCGGGATGACCACGAACGAGACCCGGTCGATCTGTGGTGGTTGCTGCACGGTGTAGAAGGTCGTCGCCCAGGTGTGGTCGGGGTTCTTCTCCAGCGTGATCGTGTCGTCGGCCGACCACTCGACGAACTTGTAGGGACCGGTCCCCACCGGATTGCGGCCGAATTGGTCGCCGAACTTCTGGACGGCCGGCAGACTGATCGGCGCGCAGTACGAATAGCCGAGGCCGACGAACATCGGCGCGAAGAGCTCCTTGTACTTGTAGGTGACGGTCAGCGGATCGACGACTTCGACCGAATCGAGCGGGCCGAGCATGTACGACGTCGGCGACGCCGTCGCGGGGTCGAGGTGGCGAGCCACCGTGTCCTTGACGATCTGCGCCTCGAACGGCGTCCCGTCGTGGAACTTGACGCCCTCGCGCAGCTTGTAGGTGACGGCCAGGTTGTCCGCGGAGAAGGTCCACTCGGTGGCAAGACCGGGGTGGACGGTCCCCTTCTCGTCGAGATAGATCAGCGAGTCGTAGATCTGCCACATGATCTCGTGGGCGACGAGGAGGGCCGTTTTCTGCGGGTCGAGACTGTCGGTCAGTTGCCCGCGCGCGATCTTGAGCGCCGACCCGTCCTGTCGCCGCGCTCGACTCGTCACGATACCGCCGCTGGGAGCGGCCGCGAGCACACCGGGTGTGAGCGCCGCGGCGGCCCCGGCCGCCCCGAACGCCTTGAGCAACCCGCGGCGACTGTAGGAGGTCGCCCACTGTCGCGCGTACTCGGTCGCCTGCCGCTCGAACTCGCCGATCTGCCGAAACTGCTCTCTGGCCATCGCTCCGTGCTCCTCCTGTTCTCCGTCGATCGAATGGTCCGCACGGACGCCGCGTCCGCCGGTCATCGCACACGTTGGGGAACGATGGGCAACCGGTCGGATCGGCGCCCGTCCTGAGGTCAGTTGTGTCAATTACCCGGAAGTATGCAAGAGAATTACAGGCTGTCAAGCGCGCGAGGTCATGCTGGAGCCCGGTGGATGGTCTTGACAACTCCGGTCCTCGGTCGTACGCTTCTGATACGTTTTAGTAAAGCGTTACAGGAAGCGAGAACGATGCGTCGCGCCACCATCCGATCGGTCGCGGATGAGGCCGGGGTCTCGATCACGACCGTTTCCAACGTGATCAACGGGCGGCACCAGCAGATGGCGCCCGAGACTCTGGACCGCGTCCTGTCGGCGATGGAGCGCCTCGGGTACCGGCCGAACCGCGTCGCCCAGAGTCTCGTCACCAACCGGACCGCCACGATCGGGTTGATCATGGGCGAGGTCACCAACGCGCTCTATCCACCGGTGACGATCGGCGCCGAAGCCGCCTGCCGCGCGGCCGGCTACAGCCTCCTCCTCGCCAACGCCGACGGCATCGACACCGAGCGCCGCCTGGTCGAGGTGATGCGCGCCAAGCAGGTCGATGGCTTGGTCCTCTTCTCGGTCTCGTTCCTCGACGTCGCCAACGACCACCTCCTGCGGGCGCAGGCCGAAGGCACCCCCGTCGTCGCCATCAACCGCCACCTGCCCGACGGCGCCCCGCTCTCGACCGTCTGGTTCGACCACCACGGCGGCGGTTACCAAGCGACCCAGCACCTGATCGCGCTCGGTCACCGGCGGATTGCCCACGTCGCCGGTCCCGCCCACCGTTTCACCGGTCAGCAACGCCGCCGCGGCTACGAGAAGGCGCTGCGCGAAGCCCGCATCCCGCTCGACCCGTCCCTGATCGCGGAGGGCGACTACTCGTTCGAGTCCGGCGAGATCCTGATGGAGCGGCTCTGGGCGGAGCGGCCGACCGCCGTCTTCGTCGGCGGCGACGCGATGGCGCTCGGGGCGCTCCGGGCGCTGGCACGGCTGGGGGTACGGGTGCCGGCGGACCTGTCGCTGGTCGCGTTCGGCAACCCCGATTGCGTGCGCTACGCCACCCCCGCGATTTCGACCATCGACCTGCCGGTGGCGGCGGCCGGTCGGACCGCGGTCGAACTCGTCCTTCACCGCCTCGCGGACCGGGACGGCGCCCCGGCGGAAACGGAGGTGCGGATCCTCGATACCGCGTTACTCGTCCGTGAGACGACGGCACCGCCGCCATAGGGCGGTGCCGGTCGCGCGCTCGTCAGCGAAGAGGAGCAGGCAATGGTCACTCAGGACGGCAGCAGATTTATCGGCTCGGGTCGCGGCGCCACAGCCACCCTCAACCGCCGCGACGTCCTCCGCGGCGGGGCCGCCCTCGGTCTCGGCGCGTCGCTGCTCGGTCGCCGCCCCGCGGCGGCGCAGAACCCGATTGCGCTCGACTTCATGAGTTGGAGTTACTCGGTCGAGACGGTTCAGGACAACATCAAGAAATTCCAGGAGCGCAACCCCGGCATCACCGTCAGCTACACCGATTTTCCCTGGACCGAGTATCCGGACGTGATGGCCGCCCGCTTCGTCGGCGACAACGCCCCCGACGTCGCCTACAACAGCGACCACTGGCTGACCCAATGGGCCGACGCCGAGTGGGTCGTGCCGCTGGACGACTACTGTCCATCGCTCATGCCGTACGCGGCAGACTTCACCCCCTACGCGATCCAGGGGATGACCTACGACGGCAAACTCTACGGGCTGCCCTACTACGCCGACCTCGTCGTCTTTTTCCAGAACGCCGCGATGGCGGAGCAGGCCGGTTTCTCCGCCGCTCCCCAGACCTGGGACGAGGTGCGAACCCAGGCGCAGGCGATCAAGGACAAGGGGATCGTCGAGTACCCGGTCAACATCCCACTCGCCAAGGCCGATCCGTGGACGATCGAATTCTTCTACTCGATGGTCTACAGCGAAGGCGGTCACTTCTTCGACGAGAACAACGAACCGGTGTTCAACCAGGCGGGGTCGCCGGCCGAAAAGGTCCTCCAGTGGCTCCACGACGCCCTCAACACCTGGAAGATCATGAATCCGGCGGCGCTCGAAGTGGTCGAACCGGACGTCGTCAAGAGCCTGGTGGCCGGGGAGAGCGCCTCGACCATCCTCGCCAAGTACAACCTCGCCGCCGTCAACACGACCGACGGCGCCCAGAAGGGCAAGTTCAAACTCGCGATGATGCCGGGCGCCAGCCACGAGACGACCGGGTTCGTCCGCTTCTACACGCTGACCAAACACAACGTCGACCGCGGCCAGGAGGCGATCGACGCCGCCTGCAAGTTCCTCGACTACAACGGCGGCAAAACCGACGGCGTCTACGTCGTCCAGAAACGCTGGGCGATCGAGAAGGGGCTCGGCTTCGCCGTTCTGCCGCTCTACGACGACCCCGAGGTCGCGGCCTCGATCAACAGTTGGGGCGACGTCACCCTGGAGCGCGAGCAAGCGACCAAAGCCCGTATCAAGGAGGGTCTGACCGCCTGGTGGGGCACCTGGGACGTCTTCGCCCGCGAGCAGATCCACAACGCCGTCTCCGGCGACTCGTCCCCGGCCGATGCCCTCAAAGCGATGGCCGACAAGTGGACCGAATTGCGCGGGTACTACGGCGGATAAGGCGTGAGGCGTGAGCGAAGAGGCGTGAGGAGACCGACGATCTCTTTCCTCACGCCTCACGCCTCACGCCTCACGCCTCGGAGAAGCGGATGAGGACTGCGGCGACGCACCGGCGGTGGGCGGCAGGCGCTTCGTGGTTGCTGATCCTGCCGCCGCTGCTCTTGACGGCCTTTTTCAGCATCTATCCGTTCGTCGTCGCCGTCGAGGCGAGTACGCACCGCATCCTCTTGACGCGGCCGAAGAAGCAGCCCTACATCGGACTCGGCAACTTCCGCGACGTTCTGCACGTCGCCGAGTTCCGCGACGCGGCGGTGAAGACGGCCGTCTTCACGGCGATGAGTGTGCCGGCGGTGACCCTGCTCGGGTTGGGGGTCGCGCTCCTGCTCAATCAGCGACTGCCGGGATTCGGCCTGCTGCGCTGGATTGTCCTGCTCCCCTGGGCGATCCCGCTCGTCGGCGCCGGGACGATGTGGCGGCTGCTCCTGCACGGCAACACCGGGGCGCTCAACGGTGCCCTCCTCCAGTTGGGGATCATCGACGAGTACGTCACCTGGTTGAGCAAACCCGCCCTCGCCATGATCGCCGTGACGATGGCGCACCTCTGGCGGGAGTTCCCCCTCGCCGCCATCCTCTTCCTGGCTGGACGACAGGCGATCGCGGGCGAACTCTACGACGCGGCCCGGATCGACGGCGCCGGCGCCGTTGCGCTCTTCCGTGACGTCACGCTGCCCCTGATCCGGCCGACCCTCCTGGTCGTGTTGGTCTACGAGACCGTCGTCAGCATGTCGGTCTTTGACCTGATCTACGTCTTGACCGGCGGCGGTCCCGGTTCGGCCACCACCGTCCTCGCCTGGTACGCCTACGCGACAACCTTCAAGTTCTACAACCTCGGCCAGGGAGCGGCCCTCTCCCTCTTGATGGCGGCCGCGATCCTCGTCCTCATCCTCATCTACACCTTTGCCCTGCCAGCCCAGGAGGAGACCCGATGACTCCGCGGCGCGTCCTCGGCCGGGTCGCCCTCTACGCGCTCGCCGTTGCCCTCGTCGTCTACGTCGTCGGTCCCTTCCTCTGGCTCCTGAGCGCGAGTTTCCAGACCGACGTCGCCCTCTTCCAACAACCGCCGGAGTGGGTGCCCGATCCCTTCCTGCTCGACAACTACCGCTACGTCTTCACCGGCAAAATCCCCGGCAGCCAGGGGATCGGCGCCGTCGCCTCGTTCACCCAGGAGGCGCAACGCATCCCGCGCAGTCTCGTCAACAGTCTGGTGATCGCCCTCGCCGTCCTCGCCGTCAACCTCGTCCTGGCGACGGTTGCCGCCTACACCTTCGCCCGCGAGCGCTTTCGGGGTCGCGACGCCGCCTTCCTCTTCATCCTCGGCAGCCGCCTCCTGCCGCCGGTCGCGGTCGCGATCCCGATCTACCAGATCCTCCGCCGGAGCGACCTCCTCGACACCAAACTCGGCGTCATCCTCGTCCACAGCTCCTTCACGCTCCCCTTCAGCATCTGGGTCTTGACGCTCTACTTCCGCGGTATGCCGCGGGAGATCGAGGAGGCCTCGCTGGTCGACGGGGCGAGCCGCCTGCGCGCCCTCGTCTCGATCGCCATCCCCCTCGCCGCCCCCGGTCTCGCTGCCATCGCCGCCTTCTCCTTCCTCTTCAGCTACAACGAGTTCCTCTTCGCCCTCCTCATTACCCAATCCCCGACCAGCAAGACGATCCCCGTCGCCGTCGCCGCCATCGCCCAGAACCCCGACGCCAGCTACTCCCTGATCGCCGTCGGCGTCATCCTCGCGATCATCGCTCCGCTCATGCTGGCCTTGGTCTTCCGCGGCTACATCGCCCGCGGGCTGGTGACGTCGTTGGAGCGGTAGGCGACGCTTGGGGCGTCGTCCGTCCCGTGCTACCCTTCCTCAGTGCTCCGTCCTCGACGAAGGTGAACCTCGATGGCGACGCAAACGAAGCTCTACACCGCGGACGATCTCATGCTCATGCCCGGCGACGAACCGTGGGAACTCTGGCGTGGGGAGTTGATCGAAGTGCCGGGATCCGGGATGGAATCGAGCGCGATCGGCAGCCTGCTCAATCGGAAGATTGGCAATCACGTCGAAGATCACGATCTCGGTGTTGTCACGGGCGAGGCCGGCAGTTACATCCTCTTCCCTGACCAAAGAACCGTCGTCTCGCCGGACGTCGGTTTCATCCGCTGGGAACGGTTGCCAGAGCGCAGCCTGCCGCGAAAGTTTTGCCCGGTGCCACCCGATCTCGCCGTCGAAGTCAAATCGCCCTGGGACAAGCCGGGTGAAATGGCGACCAAGCTTTCCCTCTATCTGGACGCGGGCGTACCACTGATCTGGTGGATCGATCCCGACGAACGCACCGCTCGCGTCTACCATCACGGGCAGTTCGTGGCAGAACTCGGCGAAGGGGATGTCCTCGACGGCGCAGACGTCCTTCCAGGATTCCGCCTGCCAATTGCCAGCATCTTTCGGTAGACGGCGGACCTCGGTCGATCGGACGAACCAGGCGCGTGGCTGGCTCTCAGCCGAGACCGGCATGCGATAATAGCCGGTCTGCCTTCGCGCGGTGCGTGTCGTTGTACGCTAGGCCACCGGGAGAGCCGTGAGTCCAGAAACCCGAGAGATCGTCGCCGTCCCTTCGCCGGAGGAACTCGCCTATGCGGGGCTCCTCGTCGACATCGAAACGCGCCGGCACCGCCTCGCCGCCCTCGAGGCAGAGCGGGCGACGCTGGAGACCGCGCTGTCCCGCTTCGCCGTCGCCGTCAAAACCCGCATCGGCGGATTGAAAGAGGAGATTCGCCAGACCCGCCTCCAACTGGAGGAGATCCGGCGTCGCATGATCCGCCTCCGCGACGACCCCGACGCCGACCCCGTCGAGGTCGAGCGCGCGGTCGCCGAAGAACTCTACGCCCGCGCCGAAGAGGCCCGGGCCGAGGAAGAGGCGACCCGCTTTGAGGAGATGGGCGACGATCCGCCGGCCCGTCCACCCCGTCGTGAGGCAGCGATCGAAGCGGAGATCCTCCGCGTCTACCGCGAACTCGCCAAACGCTACCATCCCGATCTCGCCCAGAACCCCGAGGAGCGCCGCCAGCGCGCCGAGACGATGCTGAAGATCAACGTCGCCTTTCGCGAGCGCGACCTCGGCGCCCTCCAAAAACTCCTCCTCGAAGCCGAGCGCGCCCGCCCCGCCGCTCCCCTCCGCCTCCACCGGCAGAAACTCGCCTGGGCGCATCGGGAGATCGCCCGGCTCGATCGCGCCATCCTCGAGTTGGAGGCGAAACTCGGTCTGATGCGCCGCAGCGACACTTACGTCCTCTGGCGCTCCCCCGACCAGAGCGACGTCATCCTCGACGACCTCGAAGCGAAAACGCGGGACCGCCTCGCCCGCGAGCGCACCCGCCTCGACGAGGCGGCCACCGGCTACCAGCGCCTCCTCGCCCGCCGCCGCCGCGCCCAGCTCATCCGCGAGCGGACCGCCAATCTCCGCACCGGCCGCGTCCCGGTCGGCGCACCCTCGGCCAGCGACTGAACTGCCGCTCACAAGCGTTTCCTCTCCGACCAACCCCCACGCCATCCGCTCCGCCGGGTTGCCCGTAGTGAAGGTACGGCCCCGGAGGCTGGAACCGGCGGTCGGGTTTGCGCAAGGTTGGAGGAGGTTGCGAGAGATGAAGCGTTTGGTCTGGATGCTCGTCCCGATGCTCGCGCTCGGCATGGCCGGGGGCGTGCTCGCCCAGGACGCGTCGCCGACAGCGACGCCGCCGATCACCGTCTTCGTTCGCCACGATGCCACGCTTGGGGCGTTCTTCACCGACCCCAAGGGCATGACGCTCTACATGTTCACCAACGACACCACGCCGGGCGAGAGCACCTGCTACGAACAGTGCGCCACCAACTGGCCGCCGTTCACCGCGAGCGAACCGCTCGGTCTGCCGGGCGGCGTCGACGGCGAGTTGACGACGATCAACCGCACCGACGGCACCACGCAGATCGCCTACAACGGCATCCCCCTCTACTACTTCGCGAAGGACACCCAACCGGGCGACACCAACGGCCAGGGTGTCGGTGACAAGTGGTTCGTCGTTCACCCCGGTCAACAGTTCGGCGCGGTCGCCTCGCCGACCGCGGGCGAGCAGCCCGAGGTTGTCGGCACCCCGGCCGCCGAGGGCGACGTCGTCGTGAACCTGACCGAATTCATGATCATCGCTTCCCAGACCGAGTTCAAAGTCGGCCAGGCCTACACTTTCGACGTCACCAACGTCGGTCAGTTCACGCACCAGTTCTATATCGAGAAAGCCGGCGCCGTCGACGAGTCGTTGGAGGCGAACGGACAAAAGGCCGAGATCGAGTCGTTGGATTCGGGCGCGAGCGGCACGCTGACCTGGACCTTCACCGAGGCCGGCACCTACCAGTTCGCCTGTCACCTCCGCACCCACTACCCGATGGGCATGGCCCTCACGATCCACGTCACCGCGTAGGCGGTCCGCCCGCACGGATCGCCTTGGACATGGGTGGCCCGGCGTTGGCAGCCAACGCCGGGGCGCCCCGTCTGAACGGTCCCTATTCCGCGGTCGCCCCGCGCAATTCGGTCACGACCTCGGCCAGCGTCTCCGGCCCACCGACGTTGCCGGGAAACACCACGTACGGCAGACCCGGAAACCGCGTCTCCGGTCCAAGCCGCCAGACCGGCACACCGGGTCGAATCTGTCCGAGCACGACCGCCCGCCGCGCCCCGAGCGCCCGCGTCCCGACGTCGCTCGAGGTGATCCCGCCCTTGCCGACGACGAACCCCGGTCGTCCCTCGACACCCCCAACGATGGCGACGAGCGCCGCCGACACCGTCCGGCCGATCGCCAGTTGGTCGCCGCTGCTCGCCGTCTCGACTTTGCGCGATGTCGAGACGACCGGGGTCATCCCGGACCGCAAGGCCGATTCCGCTTCCTGCAAAGCACGCTCGACCTCGCGCTCCCGCTCCGCCTCGCTCGCCAATAACGCCGGCACATCGACCTCGATCCCAATGGTGTGTGGTAGCTCCAGCAGCCGCACCAGTTGCTCGCCGGACCTCTTGACGTGCGACCCGACGACGACGAGTCCGGGAAGGTAGGTGGGGGCATTGGCACCGAGCAATTCCGCCCGCGTCAGTAGCGGCCGACCCGGCATCCCGACCCGCGCCCGGACGAACGACGCGGCGGTCCGGTACAGGAACCGCTTGCCTGCCGCCTCCGCCCGCAGCAATCCCAGCGCCACCACCGAAAGATCGGCGTAGCTCGCCGCGTTGACGACGACCGCTTGGCCTCCTGCCACTCCCCGAAGAATCGCGGCAATGCTGTCCGGTCCTCCCCCTCGGATCTCGCCGAGCGGTAAGGAAACGACGTCCGCGACCCGGATCCGGCCGCCGGTCTTCTCCTCGACCCACTCCCGCAGATGCGACCGGCGATACCCGAACGTCGTGTCGCGCGCGAACTCCGTCTCCGCGGCCGGGACGAGCCGGTCCCCCTCGCGCACGTAGTGCACGTCGTCGATCGTGTAGCGCCCCCCTTCGAAGAACGCGGGACAGACGATCACGCCGTCGACCCCGCCGACTGCCGCCGCGATCGCCTCGGTCTCGGCCGGGAAGTGGCCGCGCAACGTCGAATCGCTCCGGCTGGCAACCGCGAACCCGACCCCGGTCTCCCGCGCCGCCGCTGCCAGATTGCCGACGATCTCCGCGTTCAGTGCGACCGCCTCGGCCTCCGGCAAACTCCGCGAATTCGTCAGGACGAAGAAAACGGGATTCGGCTCCCGCAACTCGGCGGCAAGATCCGCCACCGACCACCGCGCGAGCACCGCCGTGTCGTGGACCGTCTGCACCCCGGTCGGATCGTCGTCCAATGCGACGAGCTTGCGCCCCGAGGCGGCGACCTCGTCGCGTACTCGCCGTTCAAGGTCACCCGGGTATTCCGGCGGCAGGGTCGCAAGGAGCGAGAGATCGGGCACCGACGCGGACCTCCATAGACGCCAATTTATTGCGCCAAGTACCCGCCGTCCACCGGCAGCACCGCCCCCGTGACAAACGACGCGTCGTCCGATGCCAGGAAGAGGATCGCCGCGGCGACCTCGCTCGGTTCGCCGATCCTCCCCATCGGGTGCATCTTCTCGATCGCCTGCAGGTATTCGACGCCGCCAGGTTCTTCGGGCAGCCGCTGCACGCGCTCGGTCCGGATCGTCCCCGGCGCGACCGCGTTGACGCGGATACCACGGTCGGCCCACTCGATCGCCAGGTGTTTGGTGATCCCGGTGGCGACGAACTTCGCCGGACCGTACGTCGATTGCCGCCTCTGCCCTTCCATCCCCGAGATCGACGAGAGGCAGACGATCGAGCCGCCGCCGGTCTGGAGCATCGCCTCGACCGCGTACTTGCAGGTCAGCCACATCCCGCGGCCGTCGACGGCCATCACCTGCTCCCAAACCTCGACCGTCGACTCCAGGATGTCCCCGAGCGGAATGATCCCGGCGTTCGCCACCAACACGTCGATCCGCCCATGCCGCTCAACCGCGGTCTGAACCATCCGCCGCGCGTCGTCCGGCACCGAAACGTCGCCGACGACCGCCTCGACGTCCGCACCGGCGCTCCGGAGTTCATCGGCCAGGGCGAGGAGCGGCGTTTCCTGGATGTCGGTCACGACGAGGCGAGCGCCTTCCTCGGCGAAGCGCGCCGCCGTCGCCCGGCCGATCCCAAAGGCGGCACCGGTGACGACGCAGGATTTGGCTTGGAGACGACCAGACATTGCCCCCACCCCCGGCCCCTCCCCCTACGTAGGGGGAGGGGAGAACGGGCTTTTCGTATTGCCTCCGAGACCGACCGCCGAGCCCATCGTCGCGACACCCCCCCTCTCTCTCGGAAGGGAGTGGGGGTAGGGGGTGAGGGCCATCAAGCGATCGCCCGCTCCACGTCCAACGTTCCCGCCGCCACCGCCGCCGTGAAGTCCGTGATCGTGTCGCGGACGCCCGCCGCGAACGGGCGCCAGTTCGCCGGTCCCAACGCCTGTTCAGCAGGCTTCCCGTCCACGTCCTCTGGCACCGGGATCGGCGTCGTGTCGTAGGTGATCTTCCCGGTCATCTCCGGTGCCGCCGCCTCGATCGCGGCGACGACGTCGGCCATCGACGCCTTGGTCCCGCCGAGGTTGTAGACCGGCGCACCCTCCAAGCCGGCGCGAGCGGCCGTGATGAAGACACGGGCGCAATCGTCCGCGTGCTGGAAGATCGCGGTACCGCCGATGTTGATGTGGTACGGCCGACCGACCGCGGCGGCGAGCATCGCCTTCGTCGGCACGGAGCTGACGCCCTGGTCTCGCCCCGGTCCGTAGACGAAGAACGGCCGGAGACCGACCGTGCGGAGTTGGTAGTCGCTCCAGTAAACTTTCGCCGTCCACTCGTTGGCCTGCTTCGAGACGCCGTAGAGCGTGGCGGGAAGCTGGGGCGCGTCGTGCTGCAGCGGACCCGGCGGATAGAGGTTGACCGGTCCGTAGACCGCCACCGAACTGGCGTAGACCAGCCCTTTCACCTGATCCGCGTGCCGCTTCGCCGTCTCGAACACGATCGTCGACCCGACGACGTTGACCCGCATCCCCTGCACCGGATCGGCCCGGACGAACGGCACCTGCAGCGCCGCCAGGTGAACGATGTGCGTGATCCCGTTGTCGGCGACCGCCCGCTCGAACGTCGTCTGGTCGGTGATGTCGCCCTCGACGAAGTTCACCCGTTTGAGGTCTTCATCTCCCATGATCAGCCGCAGACGGTGCGGGTTTCCGGGAAGGTCGTAGGTCCAGACCGGCACGTTCTCGGCGAGCAGGCGCTTGACCGTCCATGCCCCGATACACCCCAACGCGCCGGTGACGAGAAAACGTTCCTCTGCCATCTCTGCCTCTGCAATCGACGCCGTGTTCGACATCCGCTGCAACGCACCGTGAACGACACTTCATACTCAGGGCATTATCCACTCTTTCGAGGAACAAGACCGATCGCCCGACCCGGTCCCGCGCTCGCCCCCTCGACTTTGATCGGCAGAAAGACGAAATAGGCCCCGCGCGGCGGCAGGCGACGGAGATTGGCGAGGAGTTCGATGTACAGCATGCCGTGGCCCAACCCGAATTGGTGCGGCGGCGCGCCCGCATGCGCGGCCCCGACGCTCACCCCGTCCAACCCGAGCGTCGTGATTCCCCGATCGAGCAGCAGTTGCAAGCAGGGGATCCCGGGTGTCGGCCATCCCGGTCCCTGGTGCATCACGAACGAGTCGAACACGTATCCATTCCCCTCCGGGAACGGGAGGTAGTGATCGTCCCAATCGCTCCGGAACAGCACGATGTCACCCGCTCGCAACCGACCGTGCGCCGCCTCCCACCGCTCGACGTGCGCCGGCAGGATCTCGGGACTGACGCCTCCCTCGCCCTGACCGGACAACTCCGTCACGTCGATCACCGCCGCCGGTCCCATCATCTTGGTCAGATCGAGTTTCTCCCCCGTCATGAGATTCATCTCTCCCGCCGCCGGCAACCCGGACCCCGGCGGCGGAATGAAGTGCGCGGGCGCATCGACGTGCGTCCCGCAATGCTCGTCCAGTGTCAGGAACGCCGTCTGGTACGGCCCCCGAAACCCGTGGACCGGCTGGATCTGCCCCGCCGCTCCGCTCGCGTACCAGTTGTAGACCTTCCGCTGAAACGGCATGTGCGTCGGCCACGCCCCCGGCAAATGCTCCGCCAGCATCACCGTCAAATCGACCACCTCAAACTCCGCCAGCGCCGAAACCAGCGCCTCCAACGCGGCTGTTTCGATCTGAACCATGGAACATCTCCCGCAACTCGCGCGCCGAATTTCCCCCTCTCCCGGTGAGCGTTCAAGAGCGGACAGGGGGGCCGAAGACGAAACGATGCGATTGGAGGGCGCGCCAGTGGGCGGTCCAACTGGGGGCGGTGAGGTCGGGCAGGTGCCACCGCCAGGGGCGGCGGTGGGTCGGGCGCAGCCAGTGCTGGGCTTGGCGCAGGCCGAGCGTGAACAGGCTCTCCCCCGCCGGCTGCGGTTTGGCGGTGCGCCACCGGCCGCCGCGGCGACGGGCGGGTTGAGCGGCGAGGTGGCGCATCCGCCGCGCCGCTTCCCCCGCCCCCAGGCACAACACCGCCAGCGTCGCCCAGGCGAGGGCCAACAGCAGCACGGCGTGGTGCTGCACGCCCCGCACCTGGCTGCTTTCCCACTGCCACCCCCGCGTCTTGTCGGCGCGGAACCCCGGTTCGATCCAGAACCGCCGGTCGTAGAGGGTCAGCACCGTCCACTTCGCGGGCAAGTCGGTCGCCACCAGCAACGATTCCTTCGCCCCCTGCCCCCAGATCCCGACGAGGTGGGCCCGCCGCCAGCCGGCGTCCTTGAACAGGCGCCCCTGCGCCCGCCAGCGCCGCCCCGGCCGGGGCAGGTGCCGGGCCACCAGGTCCCGCACGCCGGCCTCGGTCCCGTGGTCCGGCCAGAAGCGGTGGCTGCCGGTCGTGGTCAGCCGCAGGACCCAGTGCCAGCCGTGCGCGTGGAGCCGGTCGATCAGGGCCGGGACCGCGTACGCCCGATCGGCCACGACCACCGCCTCCGCCCCGGCCGGCAGCAGCGCCGCCACCCGGGCCAACACGGCGTCCACGTGGTCCCAATAGGCCCCGGCCGCCAAGGCCTCGTTTTGGCGCCAGACCGCCCAGGCCAGGGGCAAACTCCCGCCCCGGTACGGCAGGCTGAGGCGGAAGAGGTGGATCCGATCGCGTTTGGTGCTCTCGTCGATGATCAGCACGATCCGCCCTTGGTGGTCGTGCGCCTGGCGCCAGTCGATGGCGGCGGTCAGCACCGGGGCGTAGCAGGTCTCGACCGTCAGGTGGGCGTCGGCCAGGGTCCGGCGCAGGCGCCGTTCGATGCTCTCGGCCCAGATCGCGGCCGTCAGCGCCAAGGCATCGAGGTGCGCGGCGACCTTCGCCAGCACGCAACTTTGGGCGGCGATCAGCCCGGTCACCAGCAACGCCAGCCGCTCCGCCGACGCCACGGGCACGTCGGCGTCCGGGCAGTGGCGGCCGATCTGGGCGCGGAGTTCGTGGTACAACGGGACCGACGCGGGCACGGGGCACCTCCAAGGCGAACATCGGTTGGCTTGCACCCCGATTGTCGCCGGTCTCCGTGCCCCGTTCCATCCGCGTTCCGCCCCCGGTCGCCGCTCCCACGCCCCACCCGCTACCCCCTGTCCGCTCCTGAACC
>DATBFX010000454.1:0-26424 GCA_036558305.1 Thermomicrobiales bacterium
AGGGACCTCCTCGCGGGATTGCGTAGCGGCATCGACGAGCGATGGGCCACCCTCAAGGCGTGGTTTGGTCATCTCGGCGAGTACGTCTTCGACGCCGTCGGCGACGTGACCGCAAGTCTGAAGCAGAAGGGCGATGACCTGCTGCACGGGGTCCGCGATGGGATCGACGAGCAGTGGGCCACGCTCAAGTCCTGGTGCGATCACTTCGGCGGCTACGTCTTCGACGCGATCGGCGACGTGACCGCGAGCCTGAAGCAGAAGGGCATCGATCTGATTGCCGGGCTCATGGACGGCTGGACCGAGAAGTCGAACGAACTGGCGGGCTGGGCACAGAACCTCGGAAGCTGGATCGCGGGCCAGGTCGGCGACCTCAGCGGTTCGCTCTACCAGGCGGGCGTCGATGTGGTCCAGGGACTGATCAACGGTATCAATTCCATGCTCGGGCCGCTCGGGGATGCGGTCGGCGGCGTCCTGGGCGTCATCGCCAAGATTCCTGGGATGGGGAATTCGCCGTGGCCGACGATGATCGAGGCCGGAAACGACGCGATGACTGGGCTGATCATCGGCTGGCAGTCGCGCCAGGGGGACCTGGAACGGGCGGTCGGGACGACGATCGGCGCCTTTGGCTACGTTTCCGCGGGGCCGGCGGCAATATTGGGGATATCGTCCGGGGGCGCGGAGCCTCTGCGACTCGGCAACGGTGGCGGCGGCGGTGGCGCGGGCGGCGCCACCAACCACCACTACTACATCGACCTGTCGGGGGCGATCGTCGGGCGGCAGGCCCTGCAAGAGTTGCGGAGCCTGATCGCGGAGGGAGCGATCGCGACGTACGACCGGCGGTCGCTGGCGACCTCGCTGGCGGGGAGGACCGGGTGAAATGGCGGCGTCCCGGGCGGTCCGGGACGCCGGGAACGGGCGCGGCGGGTGACCGCGCCGGACGGAAACGGGGGGATCGCGGTGGCGGCATTCGACGCGGAGTACTTTCTCAAGGCGATGGCGCGCGGCCGGGAAAATCTGCAAACGCGGCTCGCCACGATCGCCGACGAGGAGGGCCTGACCGACCAGGCGCGGCGGCAACGGCGGTCCGATGCCTACGACCAGGCGACCAGCGTTCACCGCGAGCTCCTGCGCGGCTACAACGACGGCGTCGAGGGCGAGCGCAAGCGGCTGATCGCCAACGCGTTCGGCGCGCCCGGCGGTCCCGGCGGCGACCCGGCGAGTTACCGGCAGGCGTTGGCGATGGCGGAGGCCGCAAAGGACCTGGCGGCCCTGGTGGAGCGGTGCGACCTGCTCGGCGACCTGGCGGGCAAGCGGGCGGCGCTGTTCGTCGCGTGGCAACGGGGCAATGTCGGATTGGTGGAGCGTACGGGAGACCCGGAGGCACGGGAACTGGCCGCCTTCGAGCGCCGGTTCGGCGAGTTGCGCACCACCAGCCAGCGGATGAGCGACGGCATGGCCATGCGCCCGCCGGCGCGACCGACCGGATTGTAGACCGGGACGGCCGGACGGGCCCGTCGGGTCTCGGGCTGCTCGATGGAACGAAGGGAGACCACGTTGGCGACGAAGGACGGGACGGCGGCCGGTGCCGCGGCCGCGACGATCGAGGCACGGGAACCGATCGACCTCGATGCCCTGGACGCCGAGCTTTCCGGGGCGCAGGACGCGCTGAACGCGCTCCTGGCGGAGCAGGCGCGGCTGCCGGGCGATCGCCGGGCGGCGGCGGAGGCCGCGGATGCGTCGGCGTGGCTGAAAAGCCACACCCGACGCGAGGACCTGCCGGCGGAGATCGGCGCGGCGCGGATGCGGCTGATCCGGCTCCGGATCGCCCGCCGCGAGGCGGAGTTGCCGGGCCTCTCCACGGAAGTGCTGACGGCCGGGAAGGCGGTCGAGGCGGCGCAAGCGGCGGTGCAGAAGGCGCAACGGGTCCTGGACGACGCCGTCTCGGAGTTCACCTGGCGGCGGGAGGCAAAGCGGGGCGCCGAGATCGACCTGGCCGCGATGAAGCGGGAAGTCGACGAGATGGTCGCACGCCAGACGATCGACCCCGGACCGATCGTGCACGCCGGCTGGCTGTCGACGGGCCGGCCGGTCTGAGGCGGCGACGATGCTCCGGTTGCCGGCCGTCGCGCTGCGCCACGCGTTTCGGCCGGGGTTGGGCCGGGATCCGTCCCTGCCACGGGCAAACCGAGCGGGCCGGGAGCGCCGCGGGGTGTCGCACATCGATGGCAGATGACACCGAAAACGCCGCCTTACCGCGCGCGGGCGCGCCCGAAGGGACGGGTCCGGGACCGACCGCGCGCCGGATCGGGCTGGCGGCGGCGCTGGCGTACGACGGCGAGACGCAGCAGGCGATCGCCGATCGGCTCGGCATCTCGCGGCGGACGCTGGTGCGGTGGAAGCGGCTGCCGGCGTGGGACGTCGCCTACGAAGCCGTCAGCGCCTTCTACCGCAGGCAGTTGGAGCGCGAGCGCCGACCGGTACCCGTCTCGCGGCCGCCACGGCCACCGCGCCGGCGCATCGTGGTCTACGCGCGGGGCGACCCCAACCCGTTCGACGGGCCCTTCGGCGACGACGCCTGAGCGGACGAACCGTGGCGCAAATTGATGACAAATGCCGACATCCCGTGCGCGCGTGCGTGGAGTTGGCCCGCGCGCCGTGGGGATGGCGCAGCCGGGGTGTTTGCGGCGCATGGCCACCGCGGTCGGGCGATGAACACCGGGCGCCCGGCGGCCAGGAGCCAGCGCCATCCCCACGGCCCGCGGGCGGACTCGCCTCGGCCGCGGGAGGACGTCGGCTCCACCGCCCGGAGGACGTCCGGACGACACGCGAGCCGGGCGGGACGGGGCAACGCGTTGGGCACCCGACTTCCGAACCGCGCGAACCGAACGCGCGTTCTGGGGCATCCTGGTGCGTCAGGGGGGCAATCGGCCGGGCGGGCCTCGGTGGCGCTGCTCCGGTGGACTGATCGGTGGGCCGGAAGCGGTTGCGCGACTTCGGCGGCACCTGTGCCAAGGGCCACCTGCTGACCCGGGAGAGCGCGTACGTCGTCGACGGCCGGGTTCGCTGCGCGGTCTGCCAGCACGACGCCGCGTGCGCGGCCAGGCGGCGGGCCGGGGCCAAGCCGCGGCCAAGGGGACCGGAGCCGGATCCGAAGGTATGCCGCCGTTGCGGGGAGGCCAAGCCGCTGGCCGAGTTCGGGGCCTACGGGCACCGGAAGGACGGCTCGACGATCTGGCAGAGCTGGTGCCGGGACTGCCGCAACGGGGAATCGGCGGACCGCAGGCGACGGGACGGCGAGCGCCGACGTGCCGAGCGGCAGCAGGTGACCCGGTGGATCGTCGCGGGCGTCGAGGCGCTGCGGGCGCAGGGGCACCGGGTGAAGGCGATCGTCGCCGCGCTGGGGATCACGCAGGGGCAATGGGCGACCTGGCGGACGGGGAAGGCGGTGCCCGAGGAAGCGACGATCCGGCGGGTCAGCGATCGCCTGCTCGAGCTCCGGGCCAGAACGGGCGACGGTCCCGGCCGTGGGTGATGGCCGGGACCGTCTCGGTGTCCGCGCTGAGGAGTGGCGCTAGTCCGCGGCGAGCGTGCTCGATTCCTGGAGCGCGGCGGTCAATCCTTCCGCTTCCGACCGAGCCTCCTTCAGAGACTCGGCCAGGACCGCTAGGTCGGGTCCGTTTTCGAGCGCCCCATCAACCTCGGCGAGCGAATGAACGAGGGCCTCGACCTCGCCTCGTGCCGGTTTGACTTCACCCTCCGTGAACTGTTGGAGTTTGCCCCCCTTGAGTTCCTGCCCGATCTTTCGCAGGACCTTTAGGAGTTCCTCCGCTTCCGCTCGCGCCGTCCTCAGTTCGTTGGTCGTTGCGACGACCTCGTCCGTGGTCACCATCGTGGCGATGCCCCTCTTCACTGGCGTTGAACCGCTGGCCAACCAACCTGATTGGCCCGTTCCCGGTCGCACCGCTGCGGTGCGACCCCGCCTTGCCTTGCCATGCCTCGCCACGCCAGGGCTTGCCCTGCGGCCGGCATCATCTCGCGCCATCGCGAATCGGTCAAGCACCCCCTTTCTCGCCGACTCGATTAGGCGGCGAGCCGGTCGGTTCCGGCGATCCGCTCCCGCATCATGGCAAGTCGAACCTGCTCCTCGGCCGAGAGTTGCGCCGCGCTGTTGGCCAAGTGCTTCACCAGGCGGATGACGTCGGCGCCAGCGCGATCCGGCCGGCCCTGCACCGTCGTCGCCAGGTTGGCCGTGTTGACGTCCAAGCGCCACCAGTTCGGGCCGTCGCCGCATGCCAGGGCGAGCCGGCCGGCGGCGCGGTCCGAGAGCAAGGTGTATCTGCCGTCGGTGCTCGCGGTGATCGCGACGTCGCCCGAGCGGTCGATCCAGGCGAAGCGGACGCCGCGCGCCAGCACCAGCGCTTCCTCGACGGCCGCGGCGAGGCGGACGACCGGTGGCGAGGCAGGCACGGGGGAACCGGCGGCAGGGAAGGGCGCTCGGCCCGTCCCCTGGCACCATCGGCAGCGCTCTTCGACCCAGTTCGAGAGACCGCCGCCGCAACCGTAGCGGACGGTGCCGCTGCCCGCGCACTCCCGGCACGTGGGCGGCGAGGCGGCGACCGGCGACGGGTCCGGGTCGTCGTCGGGATCCTCGTCGCGCGATTGACCCATCGCCCTTGCCCCTTCAGGAAAGTTTTCCTGAAGGGGCACACCGTGAGACCGCCCGAGTTTGATTTGCCGTTCTCGTGCCCTGGCCTCGACATCGGGGGCGGCGATGGCGCGCTCGGTGGCGGCCAACTCGGCATCGGTCGGTTCGGGGTCGATCGCGGGCGCCGGCGGCAGGGCGAGCACGCCGCGGACCGCCAAGAACGCCGCGCGGTGCTTGCAGACCGGGTCGCCATGGGCGGCGGCATCGCAGGCACAGGTGCTGCCGTCGACGGCGTAGGCGGCGTGGGGGTCGGTGGTCGACGTCGCGATCCAGGCGCCGGACCCGGCGACCTGGCGCACTTCGATCCCCTCGGCGATCGCCCGCGCCAGCGCCGCCTGCCACCGCGCCGGGGTTGCCGGCTTCCGTCCCATCCGGTCCGATCCTTCGTGGCCATCGTTGCGCGTTTCCACGTCGGTGCTCCTCTCTGATCTGCGGTGGCGCCGTCGGTTCCAGCCGGCGGCGCCGCGTCCAGTAAGGGTGAGGCACTCCCTGTCCTCACGGGCAATATAACGCAAGGAATGGCAACATGCAATGTCTCTAGCGGTGTCAAGTTGGGGTGTGTTGCCTTATACTGGGGTCGGAGGTGAGCTATGGAGCAGGATCAAATGCTGACCGTTGCCGACATCGTCCACCGACTGCGTGTGCATGAGGAGACGGTTCGGCGCTGGCTGCGAACGGGGGAGCTCGCCGGGATCGCCCTGGGTGGCCGCGGCGGCTACCGCATCCGCGAAGCCGACCTTGAGGACTTCCTCAGACGGCGAGGGCAGGAGTCAAAAGTCGCCGCCTAGGACCGGGCAAGCCAGCCTAGGCGGCGAGGGAGTGCCTCACCCGCTGGAACGGGAGAGGGCATGTTAAGTCTACGCCAAGGGAGACCGCTGCCCATGTGGCCGTTCCGCCGCAAGCCGAAGCCGACGTCGCTCTTTGCGATGAGCGACCGCGACGCCGAACGGGAGATGGCACCGCGGGAGGCGGTGCGGCGCACGACGCAACCCACGCTCGACCGGCACTTCGCGCTCCAGGAGGAGATCCAGGCCGCCTACCGGCGCCGCGATCGGGACCCGAAGGCGCTGGCGGCGGCGATCGCGGCCTGCAAGCGTCAGATCGCGCTCGCGCCCGCGACGGCCGACGCGATGCGGACCGCCTGGCGCGACGACAAGGGCACGCCGCTGCCGTTGCCGCGGCACGTCGGGTTCGAGCAACTGGCGATCGTCCGCGAGAGGGAGGGCGACCTCGCTGGCGCGATCCGACTTGCTCAGGAGGCGCAACGGCAAGGGTGGGCCGGTGAGTGGGAGAGACGCGTTTCGCGGTGCGAAGCGAAGCTCGCAAAGAGGGGCACAGATACGAAATCGCAATGACCCACCTGACAGCAACGCTGACAGCAACACCGACGGACAGACACGGACGGAAGCATACTGATGGACCACAAAAACCCCGTCCGCATGCGGTCTTTTGGATGGTGGCGGATCATGGCGGACGGGTCGAATCGAGACTCTTAATCAGCTGGTTGTAGGTTCGAGTCCTACGCGGCTCACCACCAAAACCGCGGAATATGCCCGGATTTCGGGCCGTTTCTTGGCGACCCCGGAATATCCCAGGCTGGTACCCCGATTCCCTCCCCAACCGGCGCGCCGGTTGACATTCATGGGGGTGGTCGCGATCCCGGACCGGGGGTGGTGGCCGACCACGGTCAAGCGTATGCGTTCCGCGGCGATTCCTTCGCAAGGCGCGGTGCCGACCGCCGCGGCAACGGGAGCAGAATGCTCGCGCTTCCAACACCTTGCGAAATTCGCCGCCGCGCGTTTCGTGAACCGTGGGGTGCTCACTGTATCGCCGAATGCCCTGCGCTCGGCTGTTCCAATGGCACGCCGTTCTCGCGGTGCCCCTCCTCCCTCCCCGCCCGTCTCCCCTCGAGATACCCTCCCGAGGACACGACAGGGGCACAAACGATGGGCGAGCCCACGAATGGGCAATCCCAGCGCCGAGGCCGCTGCCACAGCCGGGTCCAGCGGGACGACCGGCCCCAGACGGTCATCCCAAGTCTCGAAGGCCGGTCAAAGCGGAAGATCGGACAAGAACTCGGGATCTCGCGCGAGAGCTATGGGTCCGAGTCGACCTCTGTTTGCCGACCTTGATCGCTTCCCACGCGGCCGACGCCTTGTTGCCCAGATAGGGAATCGCCGACGTCCCGGTATTTGGTCCGTTCGTTGCGGAGCGTCGAAAATGCGCCAGCGAATGAGTTGATCACGTTGGCCATTCCCGGATCGCCAGTCAAATACATGTAGGCCGCACCGGGGAAGAGCCCCTCGTACGCCTGCGCGGCCGCTTGATTATACTCCCTGGCCCTCGCCAGATCGATCTGGCGCTTCGTCCCAATCATCACCCCTTGAGGACCAGCCTCGGCGATGTAGAGTGTGGTGTCCTCCTTGGGGGGCTGCGGGTTTCGGAGGTGTTGCCTAAACTCCCGCATCACGAGCGTGTTGCTGTAGATATCCAGCCGTGCTCGATCGTAGAGCGAGAGGGGACCACAGGTTGCGAGTCCATCGACCGCCTGTTGCAGCGCGGGGGTGTTCATCGAAGCCGCCTCCTCGCGAATCGGGTACCAGAAGCGGCTGGCAAACTCCGGTGACGCCGCGGTCTTATACTCCAGGGTGTTGGGCAGTCCGTCCTCGCCAAATTGCTGCGACCTTCCTTCGGCAGGCCGATCCGTCTTGGTCTCCAAAGCCCCTTCTTTCGCTTCGAGACGCCTTTCGTCCCGCGCGACAACAAGGGATTCGATGACGAGTTTCAGATCGGGATTGGACGACTTTGCCATCTGCTCTTGGAGTTCGTTGATTGCGAGGGTCAAATCGGAGGCATCTGCCACCGTTGACCAATCGAGAATATCGCCGCGCCACTGTTCAAACTGGTCGGCTCCAGGGTGCGACGCTCGATCGACCATGGTCGAGTCGGATGTGGAGTCGCCTGTTCCCGGCAAAGGCGCGTCCAGGACGGGCCGATCCTCGGAAGCCGTCGTTTGATCCGAGTTTGCAACCGAGTCGGTTGTTCCAGATCCAAGGGCGCCCGGTACTGGCGGATCAGCCCGATCGGCTTTGGTCTGGTCGGGCCGTGGCGGTGCAAGCAGCACCTCATCGAAGAGGGCGTGGCCCCCCTCGGCGAAGACCTCGCCGACGACGGCGCTGACCGCCCCGGCTGCACCCTCGATCGCACCTTCGACCGCGCCACCAATAGCGCCGCCGGCGAGAATCTGGCCGAGGGTGTCGTGCTCTAACCCCGGTTCGTCGGGAACTCCCTTGTCCGGCGTTCGCCGAGCACCGACAGCCCCGCCATCGCCACCACGGGCGGTAGCGACCGGCGGCGCCGAAGCGACCGCGGCATCGGCGGCCATGTCGAAGGGCCTGGCGTCGGCCTCCATGTCGAAAGGCCCAGCGGAGGGTTCGCTCGACACGGCGCCCTCGCTGACTCCGGCCCCTTTGGTCTGGTCGGGCCGTCGATCAACGGGGGCACGCGACGCGTCGTGCGATGTCGCGGACCTTGACGTCGTGTCCACTCCCCCTTCCTGCGACGCGGTTTCGCGGCGGACTTCGCCCGTCCCGGACCTGTCAGTCGCGTCGCCGCTCACCGTCCCGTCGCGGGCCACAAATTGCGACCTCGGCTCGTGGCCTTCGCCGCCGGCACGATCCGAGTCTGCCGCTGGCCTAAAAGGTACCGGGGACGCGGGTTGGCCCTCCGGTTTCGGCGATGGTCGTTCGGAGCTCTGGTGGTGGTCGCCGGTGCCCTGCCGGGTTTCCCCTGAGGGGGTCCCTCCAGCGTCCTTCGGAACCCAAAGGACGCTACCGTCGCGTTGGATGACCGGTTTTCCTTGCCGTGCGGACTCGCTTGGGCCAAATCGGATCCGTTCGAAAAAAGAAGTCTCGGCCCGCTCTGGCGCTTCCCGACCGCCTGCTTCACGGTCTGATTGCTCTGCTTCGGTCGCACGCTTCGCGTCGGGGTTCGGCGCGCCGTCGCTGGCCGGCAGCAGGGACCTCGGCACTTGGCGATCGGCGCCGTCGTGCCTCGTGTCTCCGTCCGATCGCTCGGCAGTCCGGCCCTCTGTCCGCTCAGCCCCCGTGTTGGGCTGGCTACCTCGGTGCGCGGCCTCACGCTCGGGCCCCTGGCCATGAGTGAATGAGTCACCGCCGACGTCGTCCTTCCCCGGCGCTTTTTCTGCGGGCCCTGCCGAGATCTTTTCCGCCCGACCGTCCGGCCGTATCACGGTCCTTTCTGGCCCACGCGCGTTGCGGGCGTCCCCCCGAAGCGGGTCGAAAAAGCTGTCTTCGTCCCGCCGATCGGCCGGTTTCGCGTGCGGGTCCGTTGGGGATTTGTCCCCCGTGCTTCCCGCTTCGCGACCAGGAGTCGCCGTGCCGGTTTTCGTTTCAGCATGAGCTGCACGCGCGGCCGCGATGGCCTTTCCGAGCGCTTCGAGTGGTTGGACCTTCACAAGGTTGCCGTGCCGGTCCGTTTTGAACGTGCCTGGCCTGGTGTCCGGAGCACTGAATCGAATGGCGTCCAGATTCGAGGGGAGGGTCTGTCCTGCCGTGGTCCGCTCGTTCGCGTCGTTGCCCCGCTGGTGGGTTCTGGCCGCACTCCCCGCCTCGTGTCCCGGCACGCCCGCGGCTTGCTGGACTTGCCGCGTCTGGACGTCTCGGACCGAACCATGGGCCGGCGGACGTTCCCCGCTGTGCGACTTCATCGTGCCCGTGTCGCGCACGGCTCCCTTCGACGGGGGGCGATCACCACCACCGCCTTGACGACTTGCGTCGCTGCTCCGGCCGCCGTGCGTCGACGAGTGATCGCTTCGCACCGGACGATCCTGAGACGGGGCTGGCTGGACGGTCGGTTTCGGGTTGTCGGATTTCGGTGCAGCCGCTCCCTTATCCATCGCTCGACTCCTTTCGTGCTTGGTCGATCAGCGAGTGGGCCCACTCGTTCGCATGTCTGGCCAACAAGGTTGGATCCCGGGCAAGCATTTGCTGCGCGAAGCAAAAACCGACCCGCCCCATCGCTGCCCTGATTGGTCGACGCTGGACGGCCGGCGTGTCGTCCGGCACCGTTTCAATGACGTTGAAAGCGGCGTCTCGGAGCACCACGAGCATTTCGCCCCACTTGTTGTCCTTTTGGTCGCTGGCCCATGCCCAGTCGTCCGCCATTTGCCCACTCGCAACGAGATCGGCCACGGCGTGGCGGTAGAGGCAGTGCTTACCCGTGCCGCCCCGCAATCCCTTCGGGCAGACCGTCTCGCAAAGCGGGAAAGGCTCGAACTGCCGTTCGTGCAGCGCCAGCGCCTTGGTGCGAAAGTCGGCGCGCAATTGCTGGGTGCCCGCGACCGGTCCATCGCCCAGTGACCTCATTCCTCCGACCTTCTCCAGAAGCATCCGGCGCAGCGCGGCGGTCAATTCGGCCGTGTCCGCGTACTTCCAGCCGGCCTGCGTTCCCCGACGGTCGGCGAACCAGTGCGACGCACGGACCACGAGGCAGCGCAAGAGGTGGGGTTCGTCGCTCCACGGCGGGCGGCGGGCCCGCACGAATTGCTCGACGTCCGGCCAGAGTCGATCCAGGGCGTCGGTATCCTCGATGGTCGAGAGGACGACGCGGGCAAAGAGCCGCTGGAAAGCGGCGCTCTCGACGAGATCGCGCGCGATCTCGCACTCGCGCCCTGGCGCCGCGCAGACGCCGACGCAGGCGGACAGCGGCGCGAAGAGCGAGGCGTACTTCGCCGACTCTCGGGCCGGTCGCATGTAGTCGGCCACCTGCTCCGAAGTTGGCGGCGTAACCTTCGGCTGTTCCTCGATCTTGACCAACAACGGTGCGTCGTCGCCCTCGCTGAAGACGACCGCTTGGCCGCTTTTCAGCGTCGCGAGTGTCCGCGACTGCCGCTCCGTCATCCCCATGGCCCCGGCCAGCACCTTGCGGTCGTCCTCGGCCACGATGCGGTGGACGATTTTGAGGTTCGTGTTCTTGACCACGTCCGGCGCCAACTTGACCGGGACCTGGTCCGCGATCACGATGCCCTGTCCGTACGAGCGGATCTCGGTCAGCAGATTGGAAAAGGTCTCCACCGCCTTGCCGCGCGGATCGCCCTCCTCCTCGCCGCGGGGCCGGGTCGAGCCGGCCAAGAGCCGGTGGGCCTCCTCGATCACCAGCAGGTGTTCCAGGGAGTTGTTCGACTGGCGGGGCGTCGTGGGCATCCGCCGGTACTCGTACAGGCGGATCAGCAGGAGGCCCATGACGAAGGCCTTGTCGTCGTCGTCGCCCATGCCTTCGAGTTCGAGGACGGTCGGGCGGCTCAGCAGGTCGTCCATCGGCCACGAGCGCCGCACGTCCAGGAGTCGCCCCTTGCCCCCCGTCCGCAATGCGTTGAGGCGCGTGTGCAGCGCGGCACGGATGTTGTCCCGGATCTTCTCCTCGTATCCGGCCTCCTGGACCACCCCGTCGACCTGCGCCGCAAGCTCGGTCAGCGTTGGGTACGCCTCGGGCACGTGCGGTGAGGTTCGGTCGCGCGGGTCGCGGTGGTTGGCGTCGGCCGCGAGGTCCCAGCCGCGGTCGGCGTACACCCGGTGCAGGCACTGCTCCAAAATCTGCGGAAGCGGTGCCCACATCCCGAAACTGGCACCGAACACGGACCGGAGCAAATCCATGTGCTCGCCCACCGACGTGCCCGGCAACACCTCGAACGGATTGAGGCGGAACGGCGAGACGCGCTCGTTGCCGAGCGTGAAGATCCTCAGATTCCCCTTGCGAAAATCGGGATCGGGGAGAAGCCGTCGGTACTCGGTCTTCGTCGGCTCGATGACCAAGAATGGGGTCCGTGCGCCACCGCTCGCGGCGGGGGACCAGGCGTTGCGGAGGAGACCGACGATGGTGTTGGTCTTGCCGGCACCGGTGACGCCGGCGACGAAGACGTGCTTGGTGAGCGCCGCGGGTTCGACACGATACGCCAGCTTCGTCTCTCGCTTCTGGTGCAGGATCACTCCCAGGTTCCACGTGGGACCGGGGTTGGCAATCGCGGGAACAACGTCGAAATCCGGTACGGCGTCGACGGTAAAACCGCCGGTCTCGAGGTTTGGCAGGTGGACGTAGGCAGCGAGCTGCGCGGAGGAGAGCAGCGTCTGGTACAGATAGGGATGACGAAAATAGTCGGACGGTCCATCGGGGACGTCGCCGCTCGGCAAGCCCCATTGGTCCACCATGGCAACGGTGTCGAAGAACGGACCTTCCCAGACGCGAACCGATTCGGGTAGCGACTTGGTACCGGAAAAGGTGCTCCGCCACGCGCTGGCGAGGCGCGGGTATCCATCGATCACGGTACCCACGCGGCCGCCAAGCAGGTAGGCCGCGGTGCGCCACGCGCCGGTGGAGATGCCCTCGGTCAGCGACGTGAGCGACGCCTTGAGGAGTTCCGTATAGTGGTCGACCAGCGCCTTCGGTGCCCGTTTCGCCTCAAGTTGCGCCTCCGCCGCGCGCATCTCGAAGATCACGTTCCCGCGCAACGCGGCGATGCCCTGCTCGGGCTCCGGTTCCGCGAGCACGAGAAAGCACCATTCCGTATCGGAAAGGGCACGGATCAGCCGATCCATCGGCAGGGATCCGTCCACCGGGTCCGGGGCTTTGGCGGTGGGGATGCCCAGAACGAACCCGGCGCGACTCCAATCCTGGACCGACGCCTTGGCCGCCCCGAGCTGGATTTTCTGGTCGACCGACGTGTACGACCCGCTGAGCAGCGACAGCAGCGTTTCGTGCGCAACGTCCGCCCCGACCGAATCGTGCGCCCACGTCCCGATGTGCATGAAGACCTGCCCGGGTTTGCCCTGCACGAGAAACGCCAGCGGAACACGGGCCCCGTGGAGACCGCTCAGCAGATCCTCGGTCGGCAACCGGTGCGTCTGCTCCGTCCGCACGACCGGCGCCTTGTCCAGACGACCGACGCCGAACACGCGAGACAGCCGGCGCAGGTCCCGATGAACCCAATCCACCGACGCCGGTCGGGGCGGAAACCGGGGGCTGATGCGTTGCAGGTAGTCGAGGTGCTCCCACGACAACGCCTGCGGTGTGCGCCCGGGCAAGTTGCTGGCCACGATCAGTCCCCCCGATTCTCGGCGATCACTGGGCGAAACCGGCGGAGTTGCACCAATCCCTCGCCTCGTCCGAAAAGGCAGCCTGAAGACATGCCTGGAGTTGCTCCTGCTGGAAATCGCCCTGTTGTTGTTGCAAGCCGGCCCCGTGCGCCTCGATGGTCGCCTTGAAGTCGTCGAAGCCGTCCGGCTTGCTGCTCCCGAAGTTGGAGCCGAAAGACACCGCCGCGATCAACACCGCAAGTCCGATCAGCACGATGACGAAACAGGTGATCCACTGACCACGGGTCGTCCATCCCGCGGACTTGACGCGCACGCCGGTGTCGAGATTGAGCACCCACTTGGGCTTGAGTGTCTGGCCGTATTGCCAGGGACCCAACACCTCGACGGGATCGCCTTCGCGAATGCTTCCGAGGATCGTGCGCCCCCGGAGCTCGACGGGCACCTGAGTCCCGACGCCACGATCGATCCGAAAACTCAGCACGGAGCCGGTGAGCACCATTTCCCCCCGGATGTGGGGATCGGTGCCCTTGTCGAGGCCCACGACCCTGCCCCGGATCGGTACGTTTCGCCCCACCCGATCCGGCGCCTGGGTGGCGACGGGCGCGTGGGCAACCGGACCATGTGGGGGGGAAGGGGGTGCCTGCGGAATCCCACCCGATGGTGGTTGCCAACGCGGTGCCTGCTGTTTCGGCGCTGCCGCCGTTCCGGCCAACCGTGTGCCGCAACCGCTGCATGAGACGGATCCGGCTCGGTTGATTAGGCCGCACTTTGGGCACCGCACGGCACACCTCCTGCGTTTTGCGCGACCGCTGTTGTCTGACTGGGTTTCGTGAGCTGCCAGTTACCGACCCACCCCTCGTGGAGGTCGCCCTGAACCCGGACTCGGTACCAGATTTGGCCGCCATGGGACTCGGGTCCTTTGAGCACGGTCACTCTGGTGCCATCCTTGTAGCACTTCGCACCGGTAAAGTCGTTCAGGTCGGGATTCTTGCGCACTGCCACGGAGGTGAAGGACTCGGGACAACACTCGATTTCGAGGACGAGAACCGGAGCATGGGTCGGAGTCACCTGCTTCTCGCACGACACGAACGGGGCAATCGAGCACCAATCCGTCGACGGCACGTTCGCGTTGACGCCCATCAGCGTCGAGTACCCGACCAACGCGGCGATCGACGACGCCAAGACGAAGGCGCTGCGCTTGAGCCAAGGAGTTCCGCCGGCACGAGCCGGCTGAGCGATCGGCGCCATGGTCGGCTGTAGTTGCGGGGACGGCCCGGCCCAGGCGGGTTGGCCGGGTGCTTGACGCACCGGTCTGACCGTCTTGCGGGGTTGGGGAGGAAGTGGTGGCGGTGCCGGCGGCGGCGGCGGCGGCGCATTTTGGATCGCATCGGCCGCCGGCCCGAGCGCGTGGCGCCACTCATCGGCGGTCGGCCGCCGGTCTGGATGGCTGTGGCCTTGCTCGAAGCACCGGCGCATGAGTGCGGCTAGGGCGGGGTCCAGCGAATCGAGTGAACGGGTATGGGGCGGAGGCTCGATATTCAGGTGCTGGTGGGATGCGTGGGGAAACCAACCGTTCTTGATCTTGTGGGCGATGCTCGGCGAGTCGCCCGCAGCAAGCCAGCGCCCCCTGAACGGGTGGTTCCCGTCCATCAAGAGGCGAAAGATCAGAACGGCGAGCGCGAACCGGTCGTGCTGGGGGGAGCGGTCGACCTGGGCGAACGGCTTCCCGATGAGTTCGGGGGCCGTGTACTCGTCCTTGCCGACGGGGCAGCGGAAGATCCGCGTCGGAAGTCCCGGCGCGCTTGCCGTCACCTGAAACGAATCGACGTCGATCAACGTGACGAGCGTATCCTTGGTGACGAGGACGTTGAGCTCGTTCAGATCGCCGACGACGTAGTTCATGGCGTGAAGCGAGGCGACGGCCGCTGCAAGATTGCGGGCAACCTTGTAGGGAAAGACCGGTGCCAACGTGAGGTTGAGTTCCCGCCGTCTGCTTCGGTTGTAGATGTCGAACGCGGTCAACGCGCCGTGGACGTATGGCATCAAGAAACCGGCAAGGATTCGGTGGTCGTCGAACAGGATCGCCGTCGGCCACGCGAGGGCCGAGTGACCGGGCACACCGGACGTCTCGGTCGGCCGGTGGTCGATCATCCATTGCAACTTCGCAGCGGCGTCGTCCGACCAGCGGTAGAGGGCAGCGGCGTCGTGCGCCGATTTCCTGTCGTAGCACTTCGCGACCAGATCCGGATGTCCGTGGACGGCCAGGATGCTCCCCTCGCCGCCGCGCCACCGCTCCGGGCCAAGCACGACCAGTCGGTTGTCCGCGGTAAACAGGTCCATCGTTCCTCACCGGCCGGATCATTCGGGGCTACGACGTTGGCTCCTGGCCGTCCACGGCCGTCAACGTGCTCGAGTCCCTTTTCGGTGGAACTCGCCGCACGGCCAGCACCAGCGACGTGTCGTCGTCGGTACGGTCGCGGACCCGATCCGACGAGAGGAACGCCGTCAAGCGCCGTGCCGCGGCATCGGCGTCGTCCGCGCTCGCCGCGAAACCGAGGAGCGGGCGCAAGAATCCGGGGAAGGGCCGGTAGGCCGGAAGTTCCATCGCGAGTCGGACGAGTCCGTCGGTACTCACGACCACCGCGCGGGCATCGCCGGCGTGCTCGGCAAGAATGATGTTGTCCAGACCGTTCCGCCCGGTCAGGAACACCGTCTCATTGACGTATTCCCCGCGTATCGGGCGGTCGGCCGGAACCGAAGCGAACTGGCCGGATTCGTCTTCGACCACGACCAGACCGTCGCCGATTTGCGCGACTGCGACCCGATCGCCGACCGCAAGCGCGCACGTGAGCGTCGTCGCGAACGCGCGAAGCGGATCGTCTCCACTCGCCGCAAGGCGCTCGACGGCAGCGCGTGCCGCGCCGAAGGCGCCGTGAAACGTAGACTCCCAATCGGCGTCGAGCGAGGCCGTGCCGTCCATCGCGCTTTCCATGGCGTCCAGGAGCGCATGAACGGCGCAGTCGGCACCCTCTGCCGAGCGAGCGGCCGACCCCGCGCCATCGGCCGAGGCGATGATCAGTCCGCCACCTCGCAGCGACCGCACGCCGAACGCGTCTTGGCATGGGGTGTCAGAACGCAGGTGCCCGGCCCCGACGGCAGAGGCGCCGACGGCCCACCAGACCGGTTCCTGTGCGACGGGGTCGTCCATGCAGCATCTCGACCGACGGGCTCAAAGTTCGATGACGTCCCAACCCGTCGCGAGTCCCGGTGCGGCGACCTGGTTCGCGCCCTCGCCCGAGTTTGCGACGGCCGCGACGCTCTTCGACAGCCATTCGAAAAACTCTTGGAACTGCCCGACGTTGTTGGGTATCCGCACCGGCCGTCGCCGCGCGAAGCGCGAAAGCTTGGCGAAGTCGGCGCCCTCGACGCCGAACGGCCAAACGGAGACCCCCCGGCGCTCCTCCTCCTGGCGCAGCGCCTGAGCGCCGGACTCCCAGTCGGGGTCGGTGGGGTGCCCGTCCGTGAACAGGTACAACTGCGGGCGGTTGTAGTCGGCTCCGGCCTGCTTGTAGATCTCCTTCCGCCCCGTGAGGAGTTGGACGGCGATGCGGACCGCGTTGCCCATCGGGGTGTCGCCGCCGGCCGTCAGCATCGGAACCCGCATGTAGTCGGGGGTCACGAACGCCTGGTAGGGATCGGGATCGATCGGCTCGCCCGATCCGGTGCGGAGGTCCAGCACGCTCACGCCGCCTCCGAACGTCACGAGGGCGACCTCGACGCGTTTGGACGCGAGCTTGTCCTTCCGCCACGCCTCGCCCAGCATCTGGAGTCCCTGGTTGACCTCGTCGATGGCCGGGCCGTTCATCGAGCCCGAGATGTCGAGGCAGAGCACCACGGGACAGCGCGTTTCGGTGTTGTCGGGGAACTCGGCCTGTTCGAGCAGGTCGTCTCCGCGGGAGTCGTCATACGGGTTGACGTAGTCGTTGTCGGCCACGGAAGTCCTCCCGGCGGCCCCCGACCCGTTCGACGGGCAGACGACACCGCCACAGTAGACATTGCACGACGTCTGAATGGTCGGCCCGCTCGCCCAGACGCAAGCGCCCGTGACGAGCCAGACAAGGTTTCTCCGATGAGTTAGGTAGTCGATCTTACAGGCGAGTCATCACGAGGTCAAGCAACCATTTGTCGTTGGTTCGATGTACAGGCTTCGGCGGACGCGCCGCGCCGACCCATGTCGCCTCTCCCTGCCTACCCTCTCGCCGTCCCGGTGGGAACGAGCACGGAACTCCGTCGCAATCGGGGTCCGGCACGCGAACGTGCAGCGACGCGGTGCCTATCCCGTCTTCGGCCGAGCCAGCGCGGTGCCAAGAGCATTCGCATCACCGTCGCTTGCCCCGTGCCTCGTCGAGTTCTTGGAGTTGGAGCCCGGTCATCTGGTCCGGATCGAGAGATCTGCCATGCGGTGGGGCCCGCTTGGCTTTTGCCAGCAGGTGAAACCATTGGGCTGTCACCCGGAATGCGGCCCGATGGGGAAGTCAGAAAGGACCTGGGAGTCTCCCGAGGAGCAAACGCTTCGGGCCGGATGGCGCGGCGATGCCGGCACGATCACTCCAAGAGACTACACCGCGTGGGCTGACAATGCTGGCATCCCAGAGGAGCGGATACGCAAGTTCCATTCGAACACGACGAACCTGCTCGACCGAAAGTGTTCGATTCGTCGTCTACGCCACATCGAGCGTGGGCACCGCGGCGATGGGAACCGGTCGGTCCGTGGCCCTTCTACGCGCGGCAGGTCGGCGCGGTGGTACGCCTACCACGTGATCTGCAGGCGGGCAAGTCGGGAGCGATGTGGGACTGGTCCGCGATCCTTGCTGATGCCGACCCATCGTTGCTGTCGGCCGAAGCAGAACTGCATCGACCCACTTTCGACAGCGGGCGCGCTTACCGGGTCGTAGTGTCCGATCGCGACGGGCGGCGACAGGCGTACTCCGAACGGCTTACCCATCTCGTGAGAGAAGCCGGTATCCTCCCCGTGATCTCATGGGAGGGCAACACGCTGGCACGAAGGATCGCACTTGGGTCCTGGCGGGACTCCGACCGATGGCCTGCCAGTCGCGACCTGATCGAGCAGAAGAATACCTACCCGTGGGCCACCATCACGATGCGGGCCCTTGCCAGAATCACCGGGGGACTCACGTCACGTTTGTCGCGAGTGCGGCGATGCCATTCCCGAACACAGAGGCCAACGACGGAGACCCAAAAGGCAGTATTGCGACAGGTGCAAATACCGCAGGCGCTGTAGTAGCAAACGGGCCTCGTGACACGCAAACGAGGGGCGGAACGGGGAGAAACCTCGACGACAGGATACCCCAATCTTTCCCCCAAGTAGCGGAGGGGTTCTGAGAAAGACGGAGACAAGCGACGGTGAACAAGATTGAAATATGCCCAAATGAGACGATCTGAGACGACCGGAGACCGCCCAATTCCAGACTCTTAGTCAGCTGGTTGTAGGATCGAGTCCTACGCGGCTCACCCGAGAAATGGCTTAAGCCCGGATTATTCACGGATGACGGGGGGGCACCGATCTGGTACGGGTAAGGGTGCTGAATCCGAGCCCGCATCCGGAGGCGCCCCGCATGGCCGAGTCTGCCACACCACCCGTCCGGTTTGCCGTGCCGCGCGACCGCCCGCGGGGTGACCTCCGACGGCGGGTTGGCCTGGTTGAGCGAGGCCGAGGCCGGGACCGGCGTCTGCGCCGCCCTCGCCGCGCAGGTGCCGGAGCGGCGCCGCGACAAACCGCGCCATGCGCTGCGCACGCTGGTGACCCCGCGCGTGTTCCAGATCGCCCGCGGCGACGAGGACCGGGACGGCGCCGATACCCCGCGCCGCGACCCCTTGCTCAAGGCGGTCTGCGGCCGCCTGCCGGCCAGCGACCCGGACCTGGCCAGCCAGCCGACGCTGTCGCGCCTGGAGCACGCGGTCGACCGCGGCGCCTGCTCCCGCTTGGCGGCGGCGCTGGGGAGGTCTGCCGGCACGAACGCGAACGCGCCGGCGTCCCGGCGCGGATCGTCCTCGACCTCGACCGCACCGACGACCCGACGCACGGCCACCAGGGGGGGACGGCGTACCACGGCTACGACGACCAGCACCGGTACCTGCCGCTGCCCGTCTTCGACGGCGACACCGACCAACCGGTCGCCGCCGTCTTGCGCCCGGGCGACGTCCACGCCAGCCGCGGCGTGGTGCCGGTCCTCAAACGGATCGCGCGGGCGGTGCGGGACGATGCTAGCAGCGGCCGCCCAAAGGTCAATGCACGGGCGCACATGCCGGGGTGGACAAAGAGGTCACCGCCCTATTCACGGACCTTGCCTTCGCGTCCATAGAGGAAAAGCATGATGAGGACGACCAGACCGAAGAGGATTTGCTGGTCGGCCTGGCTGCGGTTTTCGATCGAGAGGATGTCTTGCAGGAGCGTGATGATGATCGCGCCGGCGATCGTGCCGACGTAGCCGCCGGAACCGCCGAGGATCGAGGTGCCGCCGACGACGACGGCGGCGATCGACGGCAGGACGTAGGGGTCGCCCATCCGCAGGAAACTCTGGTTGGAGTAGCCGGTCAGGAGCAGACCGGTGAGACCCGCGAAGAAGCCGGCGGCGGTGTAGGACGCCACGAGCACGGCGCGGACCGGCACACCCGACAGGTAGGAGGCCTGACGGTTGTTGCCGATGGCGTAGAGGCGCCGGCCGAAGGTCGTGCGTCGCAGAACGAAGATGAGGATGGCGCTGACCACCGCCCAGAGGATGACAGCCCACGGGATGCCGGCGATGCGTCCGGTCGCGAGCTGGATGATCACGTTCGGCGCGGTCCCCTGTGGCGTGCCTTTGGTGTAGTAGAGGGTCAGACCGAGCAGGACCGCGTTCATGCCGAGCGTCATCACCAGGGACGGGATGCGGAGGAACGCGACTCCCAGGCCGTTGATGAAACCGACGATACACGAACTGAGCAGTGCCGCCCCGATCGCCAGGGTGACGTGCCCGGCACTGATGTCGTTCTTGGTCAGTTGGGTCATCAGGATGGCGGAGAAGTTGAGATTCCACGCGAGCGAGAGGTCGATGCCGCCGGTCAAGATGAGCAGCGTCTGGCCCGCGGCGGCGATCCCGAGGAAGGAAGAGAGCACCAACTGGTTGCGCAGGTTGCCGAAGCTCAGGAATCCGCCGTGCCGGACACCGCCGCCGATCAGGATGACCACGATCAACCCGTAGGCGATGACCAGGGCCCGATTCTGCTCGGTGATAGCGGCACGCTGCCGCAACGGCGAGGCAAGGGCACGGGCGCTCACAGTCGCTCCAACCGGTTGCGGGTGCGAAGGATGCCGACCGCGCCGATCGAAACCGCGGCGAGGAGGATGAGTCCCTTGTAGAGGTCTTGCGAGAGCGGGCGTTGCCGGTAGAAGTCGAAGAAGTAGAGGACGCTGGGGATGATGGCGAGGACGTAGGCACCCGCCACCGTGCCGACGTACGAACCGACACCCCCGGCGAGGCTGGCGCCGCCGAGGACGACCGCCGCCACCGAATTGAGCGTGAAGACGGTGCCGGCATTCGCGTCGCCGGAGGCGGTCTGCGCGGTCAGGAAGAGCCCGGCCACGGCGCTGGCGATACCGGCGATCGTGTACGCCCAGATCTTCGTCCGCACGACGTCGATGCCCGCCATGTACGCCGCCCCCTGGGCACTGCCGATGGCGAGGATGCGCGTCCCCAATCGCGTGCGCCGAAACAGGAGCCAGACGATGACCAGCCCCCCGAGCAGGAAGAGCGACGTCGGGATCTTGCCCCAGGTCAGTCCGGTGACCTGATCGGCCCGGTTGAAGGGGACGTAGCCGCCGGGACGCGGTTGGATCCGCAGGGCGATCCCACCGTAGATGTACCCGGTCGCAAGGGTGACGATGATCGGTTGCAGCCGGCCGTAGGCGACGATCAGCCCGTTGATGAGACCGCCCGCCGCCCCGGCCAGCAGGGCGACGACGATGCCGAGCGCCAACCGCTGGTCCGGATGCTCCTTGCGACCCATCGTCGCGACGATGCTGTTCGACAGACTCACGATCGGGCCGACCGAGAGGTCCACGCCGCCGGTGAGGATGACGACGGTTTGGCCGAAGCTGGCGGTCGCTAACGTCATCCCCTGGTTGGCCAGCGACTGCCACTGGCGCTCGGTGAACTTCGGCGACTTCTGCTGGTAGACCAGGAGCAACACGGCAAGGATGCCGTAGGCGAGGAGGATGCGACCGCTGCGAACGACGAAGGGTCGCCGTCTCGCCCCATGCTGGATGGGTAGAGAGAGTTCGCTAACGGCCACGCTCACCTCCGGGCCGCCCAAGGTTATGGCGAGTTGCATCGTAGGGGCGGACCGCCGTGTCCGCCCTCCTCGATTGCTTATGCGCAGGAGGGCGGACACGGCGGTCCACCCCTACACGGTTAGGAGAATAGGCAGAGAGCGATCCCGTGCATCCGAGGCACCCGATCGATCCGGGAAAGCCGCGAGGAATCGCTACGCGGACGATCATGCGACCGACTCCTGGGACGCCGCGTCCGGTGCCACGGCCGCCTCGGCTTGTAAGCGATCGATGCCCAGTGAGGCGCCGATCAGGTCCTCCTTCGTCAATTCGGCGGCGCCGAGTTCGCGAACCACGCTGCCTTCGTACATCACCAAAGCGCGGTCGCAGACACCGATGATCTCGGCGACGTCGGTGGAGAAGAGGAGGATCGCGGCGCCCGCGTCGGCGAGGGACCGCATCAACTGGTAGATCTCCTGCTTGGTGGCGACGTCGATCCCCCGGGTCGGGTCGTACATCAGGTAGACGCGTGCCTGGGTGACCAACCATTTGGCGATCGCCGTCTTTTGCTGGTTGCCGCCGCTGAGGAAGCGGACCGGTGTCTCAGAACTGGCGGTCTTGATCCCCAGCCGGGTCACCATCGCGGCGGTCTCCCGGCGTTCACCGGCCCGTCCGACGACACCGAGCCGAGAGAGACGGGGCAGGGTCGGCAGGGTCACGTTCGCGCGGACCGAGAGGGGGAGGACGAGCCCTTGCGTCTTGCGATCCTCCGGGACCAGTGCAATGCCGGCGCGCATCGCGTGCTCCGGGTCGCCGAGCCGGATCGGTTTGCCGTCGACGCGGACCGAACCGCCGAGACCGGCGTAGACGCCGAATAGCGCGAACAGGAGATCGCCTTGCCCTTGCCCCTCCAAACCCGCCAGTCCGAGGATCTCGCCGCGGTGGAGATCGAACGAGATGTCGCGTAGCGCCGTGCCCCAGGTGAGGTGCTCGACGTGCAAGGCCGGCTGCTCAATTTTCGGTCGGGGTGGTCGGTCGGGGAAGACCTCCTCCAAATCCCGGCCGATCATCATGCGGACGATCTCGTGCTGACTCGCCCGGTCGACGTCGACGGTGGCGACGTGGCGGCCATCGCGAAAAATCGTGGCGCGGTCGCAGAGCGTCCGCACCTCTTCCATCCGGTGGGAGATGAAGACGATCGCCTTGCCGCGGTCTCTCAGTTCGCGCAGGACGTGGAAAACGCGTTCGACCTCCTGGCCGCCGAGGGCCGACGTCGCTTCGTCGAGGATCAGAACGCGCGGGTCGCGACCGATCGCCGTCGCGATCTCGACCAATTGCCGCTCGGCCAGCGGCAGGTCGCGGACCGTCGCACCCGGATCGATGACCGGGAAACGGAGCGACGTGAGGAGATCCCGCGCCGCGCGGTGCATCGCTCGCCCGTCGACGAATCCGAGCCGGCGCGGCTCGCGACCCATGAGCAGGTTTTCGGCGACGGTTAGATCGGGGATCAGCGAGAGTTCCTGGAACACCGGGACGATGCCGGCGGCAGCCGCCTGGGCAGGTCCGCTGAACCGAACGGGAGCGCCCTCGATCGCGACCGTGCCGTCGTCCGGCGGTTGGACACCGCAGAGGATCTTAACGAGCGTGCTCTTGCCGGCGCCGTTGCCACCGAGCAGCGCGTGGATCTCGCCCGCCTCGCAGGCGAAGTCGGCGGCGTCGAGGGCAACGACGCCGCCGAATCGTTTGCTGATTCCCTGGGCCGAAAGGAGGGGCATCCGTCTAGCTCTTCGCTACGACCTCGTCGAGCGTGAACGTGGCCCCGCAGGCGTCGATGTTGAAATCGGCGAAGAAGTTGTCCGGCTGGTCCGGAAAGACGTTGACACCGGGCTGGAGTTCGTCCGTCGTCGCCGACGGCATCGGGACGGAGACGGCCGACGGGACCTCGTTTCCCTGGAGCAGATCGAGGGCGACGCGGATCGAGACGGCCACGAGTGCGGGCGATTGCCCAGTCGAAACGCCCTGGAATTGGTCCTTGTACTGGAGCATTTGCTTGCGGAAACCGTTTTCCGCCTCGCCGGCCACCGGCACCAGGGGACGGTTCGCCGCCTGGAAGGCGCGGACGACGCCGTCGGTTCCGCCCTGGCACCAGACGCCGGTGATGTCCGGGTTGGCGGAGAGCGCGTTGGCGGTCGCGGTCTGGGCGACGCCCGGGTCCCATTTGCCGACGACGTTGACCAACTTGATGTTCGGGTGCTGGTCGAAGACCTGGTGGGCGCCCTTTTGCCGATCGTCGTCGACGCTGGTGCCGGCCACGCCGTTGACCATCAGCACCTTGCCGCTGTCCCCGATCTGCTTAACGAGGAAATCGGCCCAGTTCTTGCCCATCTCGACCTGGTCTTCGTTGACGAAGACGATCTGGTCCGAATTGACGATGTTGTCGAAGGCGACGACGACGATCCCCTGCTGCCGGGCCTTGTTGACCGTCGGGACGAGCGCGTCCGGGTTGATCGCGTTGATGATGATCGCCTGAGCACCGGCAGTGACCATGTTCTCGGTCTGCGCGATCTGCGCCGAGACGTCCTCGCCGGACGAGGCGACCTGGAAGTCTTTAACGAGCGGGGCGATGTCCGGCCGGGTCACGAAGACCTTGGCCATGTTGATCATCTGGGTCCGCCAGACGTTGCCGATGTAGGAATTCGAGAGGGCGAGGCTGTAGGGGGGATCGCCGACCTTGTCGTACTTGACCGGCTTGGCGTCCGGCAACGACTGGTAGCAGGCCGCCCGATCGAAGGTGCCGCTGGGGGGTGTCGCGTCCTGTGCGGACGCACGATCGATGAGGAAGCGGCCGCCACCGGCGGCGGTGACGGTCAGGGCGCCCGCGCCCAGCACCGAGACCCGCATGGCCTCACGACGGGTCAACCTGCGTCCGAATGGACCTGTCATCGATTCCTCCTGCCCTGCCCGTTGAGGGAGCAACATCCGCGCCGGACCCGTTTGTCTCGGCGCGTTGACGCGCGGGCACGCACCGTCGCGTGCCTGGACTGGTTGGAACTGAAGCGGACGGATACTAACAATGACCATTACCGATGTCAACACCGCGGCAACGTGCCCAAAAGGCGCCCCTTGACCCTCCGCTGTCCGGGGAACGTCGCTTGCGTAGTGCGGGCGCGGAGCCGGCGCGAGAGACGGCGCCGGAGGACAGGCGAGGGGGGACGGTTCATGCGTGACGTAGTGTCGCTCGCATTCGAGTTGGTCTGGCTGATCATGCTGGTGGCGGCGGTCGTCGTGGGATTGATGAGCCGCCGGTCGGGTGGTCGCAAGGTGCTGCGGCGGTGGTTTCGGTTCCCGACGTTCGTCTGGTGCGAGGCGGAGGGCAGATTGGAGCAGCCGGCCGATCCGGGCACGATCGAGGAGACGTTGAACCGGTTGCGGGCGTCACTGCCGAAATCGGAGCGATCGCTGGTGCCGCGATTCGTTGTCGTCACGATCGCGGACGGCAGGGGGGCCAATGCGGAGCCGCCGATGGTCACCGTGCGCGCGGCAACCTTGCTGCAGGCGAAGACGCAGGAGGAGGCAGCCGGACGCTTGGCGGCGGCATTCGGCCGAGGCGATCAGCCGAATCCGGAAGGACGGGGAGGGGCGGATTTGCGCAAGGACGGTCCGCGATAGTCTTTTTGCGCAAGGAGCAGCGCAATTTCGAGCTACGAGGGCGCTTGCCGGTCTCAGGTGGCGTTGCTATGCTCACGGCCGTTGTCTCAGTTGAAGGTGTCTGGTCCGGGGGATTGAAGGCGGAGCTGCCGCCGCGGTGCGTGACGGACATGACCGACGCGTTTACCCGCGAGATCGTTCGGAACAAGTTGCTGGCGTTGACGAACGAGATGGGGGTTGTGCTCGCGCGGACGAGCATGAGCCCGATCGTCTACGAAGTCTTGGACTTCGCCTGCGGCATCTGCGATGCGACCGGACGGGTGATCGCCCAAGATAACGGGTTATGTCTCTTCACCGGCACGTTTCGGCCCCAGGTCGAATCGATCCTGGAAAAGTTCCCCGCGGCGTCGATGCAACCCGGCGACGTTTACATGACCAACTCGCCCTACGGCGGCGGGACGCACAACGCGGACGTGGCGCTGATCCAACCGATCTTCGCCGAGGGCCGGGTGCTCGCGTTCGGGATCTCGGTGACGCACTGGACCGAGGTCGGCGGCAAGGTCCTTGGCTCGCTGGCGCCGGACTCGACGGAGATCTACCAGGAGGGGTTGCAGTTCCCGCGGTTGCGTCTCTACCGCGCGGGCGAGATCAACGAGGCGATCGTCGACATCATCCGCGCCAACGTGCGCTTGCCGACGATGTCGATCGGCGACCTCAACGCCGGAGTGGCGGCGGTGCGAATCGCCGAACAGCGGTTGGGCGAGGTGGTGGCGCGGTACGGATTGGCGGCGGTCGAGGAGACGTTCGAAGCGATCCTGGACCACGGGGAATCGTTGGCGGTGGCCGCGCTAGCGCGGATTCCGCCCGGCGTCTACGAGGCGGAGGACGTCATCGACGGTGACGGGGTGTCGGAGGAGCCGATCCCGATCCGGGTGCGGGTGACGGTGACGGCCGATCGCTTCGCCGCGGACTTCACGGGCTGTGCACCGCAGACGCAGGGACCGATCAATTGCGCGCGCGGCGCCTTGTTGTCGGCATGCAAAACGGTGTTCAAAGCGATCACGGCGCCGCAGCAGCCGTCGAACGAAGGGTTGTTTCGGCCGTTCGAACTGGTGGCGCCGGAGGGGACGGTGTTCACGGCGGTGCGGCCGGCGCCGACCGGCTGGTACTACGAGGCGTCGGCCTACGCGACCGAACTTGTCTGGAAGGCGTTGGCGCCGGTGCTGCCGGAGCGGTTGTCCGCCGGTTCCTATGTCTCGCTCTGCGCGTACTACATCGGCGGGAGGCGGCCGGATGGCGAGTACTGGGTGCTCGCCACGCCGCAGGACGGGGGCTGGGGTGCCTGCGCGGATCGCGACGGCGAGAATTCCTTGATCGCGACGACCGACGGCGACACCTACAACTACCCGGCGGAGGTGGTCGAGACGGCGTTTCCGCTGACGATGCTGCGCAATGCCTTCAACGTCGAAGCCGGCGGAGGCGCCGGTCGCCACCGCGGCGGCTTCGGGACGATCCGCGAGTACCGGATCGAGAACCCGACCGGCGGATCGCTGCTGGCGAGTCTCGGCCGGTCGGTTCATCCGCCCTGGGGCATCGACGGCGGCGAGCCCGGAACGGTCAACTCCTTCGAG
>DATBFX010000455.1:0-6789 GCA_036558305.1 Thermomicrobiales bacterium
GCAACTCGGTTCCGACGTCGCGCTCGGTGGGGCGGCGATCACCGCGGCGGTCCGGCGCCTCGCGCTGGGACAACCGTTGCCGTCGGGTCGCCGCTACCTGGATATGGAGCAGGCATTGACGGCAGACGCGATCGCGCTTTCGACCAACGGTCACGTTGAGGCAGTAACGGCCGCGCCGGACCCGATCGACGCACGGATCCCGGAACACGTGCGGTTCGCCGTCGCCCACGGCGTACTGGCGCCGTCGGGCGGCAATTGCCAACCGTGGCGGTTCACCTGGGATGGCGAACGCCTTTGGGTTTGCCACGACCGTGCGAGATCGGCGAACCTGCTCGACGTCGGGCACCGCGCCTCGCTGCTTGCCCTCGGTGCCGCCATCGCGAACGTGCGGATCGCGGCCGCCCACTGCGGATTGGCAACCGCCATCGCGCCCTTCCCCTGCCCCGGCGATCCGACGGTCGTCGCCGCGCTGGCTTTTGCGCTCGATCGAGCGGCGTCTTCGTTGCCCGAGGCGCGGTTGCTGCCGGCGGTGGCGGCGCGGATGACGAACCGGCGGGTCGCGCCGCGGGTGCCGCTGGCGAGGGCGACGCTCGATGCGCTCGCCGGCAGTGTCCGTGGCTGCGGGGCGCACCTCGATCTGGTGACCGACGAACCATCGCTCGCCGAGGCGGGGCGGATCGCGGGGGCGGCCGATCGGGTTCGCTTCTTCCATCCCGACCTGCACGCCGAACTCGTCGCCGAACTGCGGTGGTCGCCGGCGAACGCCGCGGCGACCGGCGACGGGATCGATCTGGCGACACTGGAGCTGTCGGCGGCGGCGACGGCGGCGATGCGCCTGGTGGCCCGGTCCGACGTCGCGGCCTTCCTACGGAGCCTGCAGGACAGCGGTCATGCCCTGGAGACCCTGGCCGTGAAGGCGATGAATGCCTCGTCCGCCGTGGTCCTGATCACCGCCGACGGCGATCGGCCCGCCGATCTGCTCCGCGCCGGTGAGGCGGTGGAGCGGTTCTGGCTCGCCGCCACCGAACTCGGGGTGGCGGTGCAGCCGTGGACCACCGCGACCTACCTGGTCGAGCTGGTTCGGACGAGCCGGGCAACCATCTTCACGCCGGCGGAGTGCGAGGCGGTGCGCGACCTCGGAGCGCGACTGGACCGCCTCTTCCCCTGCGCGGTCGGACGGCCACGGCTGATGCTGGCGCGGCTGTTCGTCGCGGACCCGCCGTCTGCCCGCGCACTGCGCCTCCCACTCGAACGGGTGCTGCGGTATGGACACCCGACCGCGAACGACGTTGCGTTCGCCATCGCAGGAATGGAGACATACCAATGGCCGACGTCTTGATCCGCGTCGCCGAGAGCGCCGAGGACATCGACCGGCTCTTCCGGGCGCGGCACCGCGTCTTCGCCGAGGTCGACGGCTACGTGCCGTGCCGCGCGGACGGCCGCCTGTGCGACCGCTTCGACGCCTACCCGACCAATCGCAACCTGATCGCCGAGCACGACGGGCGCATCGTCGGCGGATTGCGCTTCACCGAACAGTCGCCGGCCGGCACCCCGCCCGACGAGTTTTTCGACTTCGGGTCGTTCCTCGACGCGAAGACGACCCGGTTCGGCAGCGCCAGCAAACTCTTCCTCGAACACGCCTACCGCGGCTCCAAGGTCGCGTTCACGCTCTACGGTGTGGGCTATGCCTGGGGTCTGGGACGCGGCTGGACGCACGTGATCGGCACCGCCAACCCCGAAACGGTGCCGGCATTGCTGCGGTCGGGATATCGTCCCCTGACCGCCGAGCAGTTCCATGCCCAGCAGGGGCTGCCGTTCGTCCCGGTCCTGCTCGACGTTGCCGAGCTCGACCCTCGGCTGCGCCGCTTCGCGTCGTCTTATCGGGGAGGACCCGTCTGGTGTCGCCTCGACCACCGGCCCGAGGACGAGGCAACGGTGGCAAGGCGACCGGCAGCGGTCCCGTTCGGGGCGCACCGATGAGACGGAGCCCCGTGCTGGTGTCCCGGACCCGGCGTCAGTGGCGGGCGGCGGCGCGCGTCCTGCGGACGCATCGGCCCGAACTCGCCGCCAAAATCACCCTGGCTCGCCTCGGCGACGTGACCGCGGAGATGGACGATGCGTTGACGATCGCCTTCACCGAGGCGGAGTACGAGCGACTCGTCTCCGAGGCGGCAAAACGGCAGGGTCAGGTGCTGGCGATGGGTGAGATCGCGGCGACGATCGCCGACGTCGAGGCATATCTCGCGTTGTCCTCGACGCGCGCGCAGACGCGGCGCGAGGGGTCGTGATCGGACCGGCACGTCGGAGAGGGTTGTCCTTGACGCCGTCGGGTGGCTTTGCGACGATCGGGGTACGCGGATGGACTTGGCGTCAGCGGACAGGTCCTCGCCGGTAGCCTCGGTTGCCGGCCGGACGACGGAGAGCACGATGCCGGCGGAGAAGATCGCGATCATCGGCGGCGGCAGCGCCTACGTGCCGGGGGTCCTCTCGGCGTTGACGGCGACCGGCGAAGCGCTGGCCGGCAGCGAGATCGCCCTGATGGACATCGATCCGGTGCGCCTGCCGATGATGACGGCGATCGGCCGGCGGATGGTGGCCGAAGCGGAAGCGGCGCTCACGGTCACGAGCAGCACCCGGTTGGACGAGGCGCTGCACGACGCGACGTTTGTTCTGACCAATTTCCGGCCGGGCGGTCTGGAGGGTTTGCGTCTCGACGAGACCATTCCCGATCGGGCCGGTGTGCTCGGGCAAGAGACGACCGGTCCCGGCGGCACCGCCTTCGCCCTGCGCTCCGTGCCCCAGGTGCTCGCTCTCTGCCGGCAGATGGAAACGATCTGCCCGGATGCCTGGTTGATCAACTACACCAACCCCACCAACTTCGTCACCGATGCGATTCGACGCCGCAGCCGGATTCGCTTCGTTTCGCTCTGCGACGGCGGGGGCAATTTGCATCGCTACACCATGCCGGAGCTGCTCGGACTCGACCGCGACGAGGTCCGCGTGCGCGCGGTGGGGATCAACCACCACACCTGGATCGTCGAATTGCGGATCGGCGGGGAGGATGGGTATCCGCGGCTCCGGGAAGTCGCCCGGCGTTTCGCGGAGGTTCCGGCGGGGGCGGACCGGCGGACGCGGTTCCGGGCGTTCGGCGCCTGGATGCTCGATCGCTACGGTGTCTGGCCCGGCAACGAGAGTTACCTCTATCCGTACTTCCACTACCAGGAGGCGCTGGCCGATTTCCACGCCGGCCACTCGCTGCACCAACTCTTCATGCACGACCTGCCGGAGCATTGGCGGCGGTTCGAAGCGATGGCCGACGGCAGCGCGCCGATCCACCTCGATCCGTCCAAGCACCACACCGACGTCGGGCACGGCGACATCGCGGTTCAGGTCATGGTGGCGACCGCCACCAACACGACCCAGGAATTCCACGTCAACGCCCCGAACGACGGGGCGATCACGAACCTGCCGCACGGGGCGATCGTCGAGTGCCCGGCCCTGGTCGATGCGAGCGGGGTACGCCTGCTCTGCATGGGGGAGTTGCCCAAGGGCTTCGTGGGACTGACGCACGCGCTGCTGGCGTGGCAGGAGCTATCGGTGGACGCGGCGTTGACCGGAGATCGCAACCTCGTTGTCCAGGCGATCCTGGCCCATCCATGGATCGACTCGGTCGCGGTGGCCGAGCGCCTCTGCGACGAGTTGCTCGCCGCCCATGCGGCGTACCTGCCGCAGTTCGCGGCATCGTCGGCCGTTGGCGTGTGACGAGGCAGGCCGCCGTGCCTGCCCCGCGCCGATCCGAACCGGTCCAAGCACTCTGCAAGCTGGGAGCGGTACAATCCGCCGGTCAGCGAACGATCGCAGCGAGGCCCCGATGGACAGCACCGGCGCGCGCTCAGACGGCCCGGTCGACCGATCCGGCTCTCCGGCTCGGCTTCCTCTGCCCTTGCTCGTCGGCCGGGCGCGGGAGCAGGCCCTGCTGCGTGAGGAACTCGCCGCCGCGGTTGGCGGTCGCGGCCGGCTCGTCCTCGTCGGCGGCGAAGCCGGCATCGGCAAGACGACGCTGGCCCGCGACCTGACCCGCGAGGCAGAGGAGCGCGGTCTACGCGTCCTCACAGGGGCTTGCTACGACCTGCCGAACACTCCACCGTACGGTCCGTGGCTCGATCTTTTCGAGGGGTGCCGGCGCGATCCAGGCCTGCCACCGCCCCCTGATGCCTTCGCCGGTGGCCAGCTCGCACGCGTGACCGATCAGGCCGCGCTCTTCGCCGACGTGCGTCGGTTCTTCGCCGCGCTCACCGCCGATCGTCCCGCGCTCGTCCTCCTCGAAGACCTCCACTGGGCCGATCCGGCCAGCCTGGACCTCTTCCGACACGTCGGTCACCACCTTCGGCACTGGCCGATCCTCTTCGTCGTTACCTACCGCATCGACGAGTTGACCTGTGGCCGCCCCTTTGCTCACCAACTGCCGGTGCTTGTGCGTGAGGCCGACGGGCGTCGTCTCGGCTTACACCCGCTTGACGCGGATGCGCTGCATGTCCTCGTGGCCGGGCGCTATGGCCTGCCGAGTGCGGCCGAAGATCGCCTCGTTGCCTATCTGGAGCGGCATGCCGAGGGCAACCCCTTCTTTGCCACCGAGCTTCTGCGCTCGCTGGAGGAGGACGGACTGCTCCGGTGGGGCGCCGACGGGTGGATCCTGGCCGCGCTCGACCGGGTGATCGTGCCGTCTCTCCTGCGACAGGTGATCGACGGCCGGGTCGCCCGCCTCGGGGATGGGACGCGCAAACCGCTGGCGATCGCCGCCGTGATCGGGCAGGAGTTGCCGCTCGCGCTCTGGGCCGAGGTGGCGGAGTTCGAAGAGGAGGCGCTGCTCGACGTCGTCGAGCAGGCAGTCGGCGCCCATCTGTTGGAAGCGGACCGTGACGGTATCCGCGTCCGGTTCGTCCACGCCTTGACCCGCGAGGCGCTCTACGAAGGCATCCTGCCGCCGCGGCGGCGGATCTGGCACCGGCAGATCGCCGAGGTACTCCTGGCTGGAGCGGCTCCTGATCCCGACGCGGTCGCGTTTCACCTCCAGGAGGCCGGCGATCCCCGCGCCTGGGAATGGCTGGTCAAAGCCGGCGACCGTGCCCAGCGTGCCTACGCCTGGCTGACCGCGGCCGAGCGCCTACGTGCTGCCGTCGCGCTCCTCGAAGGAGGCGAAGGCGACGTGGAAATGCGCTGCCGGCTCCTCTACCGACTCGTACACCTCCGACGCTTCTCCGATCCGGCCGGCGCGCTCGCGCCCCTCACCGAATTTGAACGCCTTGCGGCTCGGGCCGGCGACGCGTTGTTGGCGGCGCAAGGTCGCTATGCTCGCGGACTGTTGCTCTGCTATTCGGATCGGCAACGGGACGGCCTCTCCACAATGGTCGACGGCATCGAGGCGCTGGAGGCCATCCCACAGGACGTCGCGGACGTTCTGGCGACCATCCGGGCAAACGCGATGGCTGGATTCACGGGGACACATGCGCGCCAGACGTCCGCCGACGAACTCGCCGCTGGCCGGCTCCGGGCAGCGGGTCTCGATTGGCTGCGCTTCGTCACTTTCTGGTTCGGCGCGTCGGCCGGAAAGCCGCGCGACGCGGCCGCCGCCGGCGAGCGGTTCCTCACCGTTCTTGCGGACCTCTCCGGAGCAACGGAAGGCATCCGCTACGCCGCATCGTTCGCCCACCACGGGCTCGGCATCGCCTACGCCGCGCTCGGACGACCCGAGGCAGCGTGGGAAAGATGGACGACTGCCCGCACGATCTTCCGCGACCTCGGCCATCACGTCCTGGTCGCCTTCACGGTCCTCAACGAACTGTGGGACCTCGTCTACCCATTCGGCACCGCCGACCCTGCCACCCGGCGACGGTACGCGGCAGAGGCCGAGGCGGCGCTCGAGCGGGCCAGCGGCGCGCTGCCTCCGGGTATCTCCCCCCGGCTCGCGTGGCTGAGCTGCTTCGTCCTCGATGGTCGCTGGGCGGAGGCGTTCCAGATCTTGCAGGACCTGCCAACACCCGGCAACTCCTACCTGCGTCGCGAGGTCAGCGGACCGCGCGCCACGATCGCACGCCATCATGGTGAGCCGGTGCTCGCCTGGGCACAGATCCGACCCCTCTTCCCGGCGGGACCAGCGACCGAACCCGGCGACCTGATCCACCAGGAAGGGCTGTTCCTCCAGCGCCTCGCCGCCGACCTTTGCCTCGACACGGGCGACCTCCCCAACACCCACGCCTGGTTGACGGCGCACGATGCCTGGCTGGCCTGGAGTGGGAGTGTCCTCGGACGGGCCGATGGTCAACTCGCGTGGGCACGCTACCACCGAGTGGCCGGCGACGCCGAGCGTGCCCGATCGCGCATTGCCGACGCCCTGGCGCTGGCCGCCATGCCCGAGCAGCCTCTGGTGCGCCTCGGCGCGTACCGTCTCCTCGGCGAGATCGAGATCGCCGACGACCGCTACTCGGAGGCCGAGACGCAGCTCACGACCGCCCTGGCACTCGCCGACGCCTGCGATGTCCCGTTCGAGCGGGCGCTCACCCTCCTCGCCCTCGCCGAGGTGCGCGCGGCGAAGGGGGAGACCGGCGAAGCGGTGCGGCTCCTGGACGAGATCCGCGGCATCTGCGCCTCCCTGGGTGCGACCCCGACAATGGCCCGGGCCGATGCCCTCGCCGCGCGGCTCGCCGCGAAGCCGCGGATCGGGTCCCATCCCTTCGGCCTGACGCAGCGCGAACTTGACGTTTTGCGCCTCGTCGTGGCCGGCCGCTCCAA